>JBFWTF010000062.1:0-12005 GCA_050247995.1 Methyloceanibacter sp.
CCATCAGCGCGAGGAAGGCAACGTACCCGACGCCTGGCTCAATTCGCCGGCATCGCGTCAGCATCGCCTTGAGGACAAGCTGTTCCGCAATGCGCTTCTCAGGCAGGATCTCGAACAGGGCAAGATCGGCATCGGATGGCTGCTCGCGCTCGGCGACATGGCGCGCGGGTCGTGGCGCCTCAATCTCGCGCTCGACGCGCTGCAACGCCGGTCCTGGCCGAGGGCCATGCTGCGTTGGCTGCGCCGGAGCCGTTAGAGGGACGCAAATGAGTGCGCGGCGCGTCGCCCATCTGTTGCGGACCGAGCCCCGGCTGCTCCTGGAGAAGTTGTCGCGACGCTTGAAGCTGCTATGGGGTCACGCTGACGCGGCGCGTCGCGCGCGAACTCTGACGGCGCGAATTCCGCGGGCAGTGGCGGAGGGGGCCGATCCGCTGCTCACCCTGTCCGGGGTGTTGCCGGTCGTCGTGATCGAGCGGCGCAACAATTTCGTGGCCTGCGGCATACGCGCCGCCGACGCGCCGCTCCTGCTCGAGCACATCCGCCGGCACTTGCCCGATGTGCGCCTGCTCGTCGATGGCAGGCCGGCCTCACCTTCCATTGCGGCGCTCTTTCGCGACGCGCGCAAGGCTACGGCGATCGACCTCGTCGCGAGGCCGGGTGAGGCTGTGTGGCGGTTCATCCTCTACGATCCGTCCGTGTCAGGGGGTTACGTCTCGCGACGCAGCGATCAGGCGGTTGGCGGCGTGCTTTACGGCGAGGTTCTGACCCGGGCCGAAATCGACGATTTGACTCAGCGCATGCCGGAGCTGGTCCGGCGCGTGAACAGTCTCCCCATCGACCTGGTCTATGCCTTTGTGGACAGCAACGACCCCGAATGGCGAAAGACCTTTGCCGCGGCGCGGTCCAGGCAAGGCACCGGTCGTGGCGATGCGGCCGCCGAGGGCCGGTTCTATTCGAGTGACGAATTGCGCTATTCGCTGCGTTCGGTCGCGCTGCATGCGCCCTGGGCAGGAACGATACATATTGTCTCAAATTGTCGTCCTCCCGCGTGGCTCGACGCCGGTCATGCTCGTTTGCGGTGGGTGCCGCACGACCAGATCCTGGATGCCGATTGCCTCCCGACCTTCAACTCGCATGCCATCGAGGCGAGTCTGCATCGGGTCCCGGGCGTGACCGAGCACTTCCTCTACCTCAACGACGATTTCTTCGCTCTCGACACGCTCGCGCCGTCCGACTTCGTCAATGAGAACGGGACGCTCAACGCCAATCTCGAGCCCCTGGGCGTGGTGAATTCGACCCTCGATGAAGCTGCGCCCGATTATCTCAACGCCGCCCGCAACGGCGCAGATCTTCTTCAACTTCGCTACGGCTACTACCCCACGCGGCTTCACAAGCATGCGCCCTACAGCCTCAAGCGGTCCCTGCTAGAGCAGCTCGAGGGCGAATTCGCGGACGCCGTTGCCATGACGCGCCGGGCGCAGTTTCGTTCGCTGGCCGATATCAGCGTGGCCTCGTTCCTCGCCCATCACTATGGCTTTGCCCGGCGCGAGGTTACCTATGCCGGCTATCCGGCCGAGCTCGTGTCATCGAGCGATCCCTTTTTCGCGCTCGGCATGCGGCGGCTGGCGCGCGCCGCGCCCAAGCCCAGAATTGTCTGCCTCAACGAGGGTGGAACGCCGAGCGCGCGCTGGCGGCGGCTGCTTTCACGGTTCATGCACGAGCAATTTCCTATCCCCGCGCCCTGGGAGCGGGAGGCCTAGTTCGGGCGTTGCGGCGAGCCGCCAGCGCCAGCCGCCATCTTCACGTCGGCGCAGAGCGCGCTGAAAATACGACGATAATAATCCATGCGCCGGAAGGGGTTATGGTACATCGAGCGCAGCATCGAAGTGGCGGCGAGCCCGTAATGCCGGCGCCGGAAGGCCGCCGCGGCGACCTCGCTGTGCAAGGTCGATAGCATGGTCTTGCGTTGGGCGCGCGCGAGCGGGTAGCGGCCTTGGGCCATATACGCCTTCATGCGCGACGCGGAGTTGCGGACATCCTCGAGCGGATAGACTTCGCGCTCGCTGGCGTGGATCGTTGCCAGGACGAAAGGCATGACGGCGATCGGCGTCTTCTGCACGCAGCGCAACAGCCAGTCCCAATCCTCCAAGCGGCGCAACGACTCATCGAAGAGGCCGACCTCGTCGAAGATGGATTTCTCGACCACCATGGTGGAACCAGGGGAGAGGCCGCAGCCCCAGAGCAATTCCCCGACCTTCGTCACGGCGTTCGGCGTGCGCTCCTCGCCGTCGGGTCTGAAATGCGTCACGACGCGATACCCGGTGCAGCAGACACGGGGGGAAAGCGGCTGCGCTTGCATCCAGGCGAGTTGGCTCTGCAGCTTGTGGCTCGGCCAGATGTCGTCGGAGTCGAGAAAGGCGATGTGCGCTCCGCGCGCCTTGGCGATGCCCCGATTGCGGGCGGCCGCCGGTCCGAGGTTCCGGCTGTTGCGGATGACGCTCACGCGGGCGTCGGCCTCAGGCAGCAGCCCAGCGAAATCCGCGCCGGATCCGTCGTCAATCAAAATCAGTTCGAAATCGTTGAAAGTTTGCCCGAAAACGCTCTGCAAGGCCGGCCCGAGCGAGCGCTCTCGCGCATGGGTTGGGATGATGACCGTGACCGTCGGCGTCGGCATCTCGCTTCAGGCGTTGTTCCAGACGGGGCTACACTGTGATGACTGAACCACCAAGGCGACCCGGGGGTTCGGAGTAAAATACCGTACTCTCAAATTGGAGGGTTTCAACCGAGCAACGAAGCAAGGCCGGAGTGATTCGCCCGCCCTCCGTTCTTCCCGTGCCATCGGGCGCGGTGCTTGGCAAGCGAGTCGTGATAGGGCAGCCTCGGGAAGGCGAGAGCCCAGGCACAATAGTTTTTGCCCGGGTTGGGGGCCTTGGGAAATAGAGGGCGAACGCCGATACCCAAGGCCCTGAAGCACGGGACAATCATGCGGGGGCGCTTGTGCGCGGAGTCTTTCAAAATTTCCGCTCGCGACTGCGACGAGGCTATCGGCGGCTGCGCGGCTATTCGGCCAGGACGGTCGAAGGACTAAGCCGTCAACAAACAATTCTACGCCGTCTGTCCCTGGTCGGAACGAGATTTGTCGCTGTTACGGGGAGTGCGGGGAAGACGACAGCGGCGCGCTTGACCCACGCCATTCTGGCGACACGGGGCGACTGCCATGCCCTGGGCGGGCGCAACTCGACTTATGCCTCGACGCTGGCGGTCCATTCGCTCCCGCGGTCCTGCAAATTCTGTGTCCAAGAGATCGGTGCCAAGGCTCCGGGTATGATTGCCGAGCATGTGCGTGTGCTCAGGCCCGACATCGGCATTGTCACGACGATCGGAGGCGACCATTACAAAGCCTTCCGCAGCCTCGAGGCGACAGCAAAGGAGAAGGGGCGGCTGGTCGAGAGTCTGCCCCGGAATGGGGTTGCCGTTCTCAATGCCGACGACCCGCTGGTGATCGCCATGGCGGCGCGAACGCGAGCCCGCGTGTTGACATTCGGGCTGGCGCCAAGCGCGGATGTAAGAGCAAGCGCGTTCTCCGGCATATGGCCCAACCGGTTGCGCCTCACGGTCATCCATTCCGGAGAGAGTGTCGATGTGTTCACCTTGCTCATCGGCGAGCACTGGGTCCCCGCCGTACTCGCGGCAATCGCCTGCGGCCTCGCTTGCGGGCTTGACCTTCGCGCTTGTGCTGCGGCGCTTGCGGGGTGCGGTCCGATGTTTGGCCGCTTCTCGGAGCATACCGGCGCCAAGGGTCAGGTTTTCGTTATGGACCACGTCAAGGCACCGGTCTGGACGATCCCGACTGGGCTAAAATTCGTCAGCGCCGCACGGGCACCGCGTAAGACGATCGTGCTCGGAACTCTCTCCGATTACGCGGGCGCTATGGGCCCACGCTACCGCCGCACGGCGAGACAGGCGCTCGATGTTGCCGACCGGGTTGTGTTCGCCGGGCCGCAAAGCGGACATGTGGAACGTCTGCGGAAAGATGCCCTTGGCGATCGCCTCTTCAATTTCACGACCGCCCATCAGGCGAGTTCATTCCTCGCGGCAA
Organism: Methyloceanibacter sp.; assembly: GCA_050247995.1. Taxonomy (GTDB): domain Bacteria; phylum Pseudomonadota; class Alphaproteobacteria; order Rhizobiales; family Methyloligellaceae; genus Methyloceanibacter. Next base: position 4,100 of record JBFWTF010000062.1, read on the forward strand.
CCGCGATGCCGGGCGAGCTCATCTACATCAAGGCGTCAATCGTCGATCACCTCGAGCGTATCATGCTGTCGCAACTCCGCGAGGTCGTGTGCTGGCGCGAGCGGTGTCGCGTGCAGGCCAAGAGCTGTCCCGCTTGCTGGCGCTTTTCCAAGCCGAGCCCGCCTCCCTTCGGCACTCAAGAGGGTCAGCACGGCGCCGATCGTCCGGCGGCCCTGGATGCCTGAACTGTTGACTCAAAGCGCGTTTCGCCAAGAATCCATTTCAGACCGCCGCGCAAACGTAGGGATTGAAGCTTGAATTTCCTCACCCGTCGGGGGGATGGGTATGATCGTAGGTTCGAGGCCTTCTGGCGATGAGGTCAGCGCAGAGCCGAGACGCGCTCCGGTGAGCTGGAGCGAGTTCTGTCACGCGCGCCTGCTCGGATTCGTCGAACGGCCGCGCTTCGACAAGTTGGAGACGCGGCGCGTCGTGGAGGCGTGCGGGTATCGCTGTTCAAAAGTCCTTCGCGTGTTCGATCGCGCGGCTGAGCTCGATTTCGACGGTCTACCGGATGCCTTCGTGCTCAAGCCCAGCACGCTGGCGGCGAAGCGGGGAGTCATGCTCCTGCAACGCTCGGTGAGCGGGCGCCAATTTCGCGAGCTCTTTCGCAGGCGATACCTAACGCTTGATGAGATCAAGGCCGAACAAGCCGCGTGGCAGTCCTTGTGGGGCGAGCGCGGAATGGGGCCGTGCAGACTGTTCGCCGAGGAATGGGTCGTTGGCGAGAACGGGCCGGGGCAGATTCCTTTCGACTACAAGCTGTTCACATTCGGGGACACCGTGAAGCTCATCGCCCAATGCGACCGCAACGTCGTGCCGGCGGAATTGGCGTTCTTCCTCGACGAGTTCGAACCCTTCGACGGTACCGGACGCATCGTATCGAGCTGGAAACGAATGCGCCGTGGCGTGCCGCACGTTCCGAAATGCTCGGAGGAGCTGATCGCGGCCGCAAAAGCCATTTCCACTTACTTGCGGACCGGGTTCATCAGCATCGACGCCTACGCGACACCAGACGGTCCTGTCATCGGAGAACTGACCCCGGTGTCAGGTGCGGCTTACTATGGGCAGATTTTTGCCTTTACGCCGGAATTCGATGCCGAACTCGGACGTTGTTGGCGCGAAGCCAACCGAACATTCGGTTTGCCTATCCCCGAAATCGCCGAGAGTGACTTCAATTGGAGGAAAAGGCCTCGGATGCCGAGCCGGCTTCCAGCCGGAAGCAAGAGAAGCGCCGCGTCTGGCGGGCTGAATTAGCGTTTGCCCGGAAGGCCGCGTCCAAACCGGTCTCGGGCAGCGATGGGCTTGCAGGTCGAGTGAAAATGTGTTTCGGCAGGATGTCTCACCAGAAAGGGTAGATCAGTTCATGCGTCTCCGGGCTCAGGTTAGAAGGTGGCTAGCGGCATCGGGCTTGTTGCCCTCGAAAAGACGCGCTCCGGCGACCTGGACGGAATTCTGTCACGTGCGCCTGCTGGGGCTGATCGAGCAGCCGCGCGGCCTCGACAAGTTGGAGGCGCGACGTGTCGTGGAGGCGTGCGGCTTTCGCTGCCCGAGAATCCTTCGGACTTTCGACAGCGTCGCTGAACTCGACTTCGACGGTTTGCCCGATACGTTCGTGCTCAAGCCCAGCTCGCTGGCGGCGAGACGCGGCGTCATGGTGCTGCAAAAAGCCTTGGGGGGAGGCAGGCATCGCGAACTGTTTCGCCGGCGCTACCTCACCCTCAATCAGATCAAGGATGAGCAGGCCGAGTGGCAATCTTTGTGGTCGAGGCGCGAGAGGGAGCCATTCAAGCTCATTGCGGAAGAATGGGTCGTTGGAGAGAACGGGCCTGGTCAGATTCCCTTCGACTACAAGCTCTACACGATTGGCCACGAGGTAAAGTTCATCGCTCAGTACGACCGCAACGTATCGCCCCTCGCGGCCGCGTTCTTTCTCAACGAGTTCGAGCCGATGGAGCCGAGCAAATACATCGTCTCGACTTGGAAGAAAATCAGTCGCGGCGAGCCGCACGTCCCCGACTGTTGGAAAGACATGATCGCCGCGGCCAAGAAGATTTCAGCCGACCTGCGTACGGCCTTCATCAGCGTTGACGCCTACGCGACGCCCGACGGTCCCGTTATCGGAGAACTGACCGTCGTGCCGGGCGGTCCCTATTATGGCTCGATGTTTGGGTTTACCCCGGAGTTCGATGCCGAGCTCGGCCGCTGCTGGCAAGAGGCCTGCCGGGATCTGGATTTGCCCCTACCTGAAATTGCCGAGAGCACGCTGGCATCCCGAAAGAGACCCCGCTTGCCCCACCGCCTGCCGAGCCGGGCAAAGAGCGCCCCCCGTGCGGCGCAGTCTCCGGCCTGAAGCCACAGGCCGCCAGCTGACTTGAGCGGGCCTTCCGCTGGCCGGTCGAGGCTCCCGTCCGTTCTATCCAGGCGCTTCACCCCCGGACAGAGTCTGCAGCCGCTTGGCGAGCTGGTCGTAGCCGCAGTGCCTAAGCACGAAATCGCGGCCGGCCCGGGCGCGCGCCAAATAGGCCTCTTCGCTGCGCCATAGGTCTTGGATCGTATTCCACACCTCGGCCGGCTCGGCGTAGAGGGCGCTGTCGCCGAAGGTCTCGCGGAACACCGGCGGCAGGACCACCGGCACGCCCACGGCCATCGCCTCCATCGGCGCGCGTCCGAACTCTTCGATGTAGTCTTCGTGGGGATAGTGCACGAAGAAATCGAGGCCGGAGAGGAAGTCGCGCGTGTCCATGGCGCCAAAGCGATGGATGGTCCAGTTCCGGGGCTGGCGGCCGATCACGTTGATCGCGTGCTTGGCCCCGCCCATCATGACAACTTCGCACGGCTTGTCGGCGCAATAGGCACCGAGCAGCGCATCGGGAGAAGACGGCCATTTCGCATAATGATCGCGCCCGTGGCGCCCGATCACGGGCCGCGCGTTGCGCTTGCCGCCCCGCCAGCGGAGCGGCTCGGCGCACCACGCTTCGGTGTCGATGAGTGGAGTCCAGGTGTCGCCGTGCGGCGTGACGTAACGCGCATCTTTGCGCATGAGCCGCCGCACGCGTTCCGAGATCGGCGCCCAGGCGCCTTCGGTGCCGAAAAGCTCGCGGAGGTTGCCACGCACCACGAGCGGGTCGTAGGCGACATCGCTGCCGTCGGCCAGGCGCTCGGCCATTTGGTTCACGAGAACGAGCAGATGCTCGCACTCCAAGCTTGGACAGAGATCGATGCGGTGTTGGAGAATGGCCGGATAACCGACAATGACATGGGAGGCCCGAACCTGTTCACCCGGCGCCACGATTTGCAGCTTTCCCTCGCGCGCCAGCTGCCGGATCTCGCGCTTCAAAGGCCTCTGGGCGTCGAGATCGTAACGGCGCCAATGCAGCAGCGCGACCGACAGACCCTGCGCGATGGCCGCCTGAACATAGTGCATGGTCGAGACATAGGCGCCGCCGACGAAGTTGAAATCGGCGACGAAAAGGATGTCGCAGTCAGGATTGCTTCGCTCCGGAAGCAGCGGCCCGGGAGCAGGGAAAGGGCGAGAAGACGGCACGAGGCGCAATCCGTCTCCCTCGCATGATTTGTGCCAATGGCGCGCCGCCTCACGGTATTCGCGGCGCACGCCATGCCTGATCGTGCGAAGGTGCGTGGTGGCCTGACCGGTCAACGATGCGTCGTCCAAGAGCGCGAAGGCGAGGGGCGTTCGACGGTCCGGAACGGCGCGCACGCTCTCCGAGCCCCACCGCTGGCGCAGCCGCCAAACGAATTCGGTGTCGGCCGATGCTCTGACCTCGTCCCACGGCCCGACGGCATCGAACACCTCGCGCCGGGCGAGAAGCAAGGCATGGCTGATATGGACGAGCCTGCCGGCCGGCTCGAAGATCAGACCGAAGCGCAAGTTGGGCGCGGCGCGCGTCCAAACGCCGAGACTGCCGACTTTCGCGCTGCTGAACAAGTCCGCGAGTTGACGCTCAAGCCGCTGCGGATGCGACCAGTCGTCGGCGTCATGGGTCATGACGAAATCGCCGGTTGCCAATTCGAGGCCCTTGTTCCGCGCGGCATAAGCGCCCCGGTTTCGCTCCTGGCGGATGGCACGAACGCGGGAGTCCTGCCGCGCAAACTCCTCCGCAATCGCGAACGTGCCGTCGGGGCTGCGATCGTCCACGATAATGACTTCCAAATTCTGCCAGCTCTGCTCGATCATGCCACGCACGGCGAAGGGGAGCGTGGCCTCGGCGGAATGAACCGGCATGATGACCGTTACCTTCGGCCCTTCCGCAATCGGGGTCGGTCGCGGGGTTGCCATGAGGTTGTCGAGCGCAAGGGGGCGCGCGGCGTCGGCCTTGGCGATGAGGCTGAGGCCGGCCTTGGCGTAGATGCGGTTGATCCAAGAAAGGCGCAGCGCATCAGTTTCGGCGTCGCCCGGTCCTTCGAGCGGCGCATAGGTATTGGCCATTGCCAGGCAGAGATCCGCCTCGTCCGGAGTGAATTTCAGCGCCTCGGACAATAGAGCGCGGGCGGCGGCCTGCTCGCCAAGGCGCATGAGGCAGTCGGTCTCCAGCAGCACCTGGCCGGTCTCAAGCGCCCGGGAAGGATCGGCGAGACGCCGCAGGACCAAATTGTCATAGGCGCGTTCGACATTGCGCTCGGCCATGTACCAGCGCGCCAGCGCCCAGGCGGCGTAACCGATCTCTCGCGGCTTCGCGTCCCAGGAACGCTTGAGCGCCTCGAGATCGTCGAGGGCATAGCGCGAGAAGCCGCCCCAGAGCTTGTCCTCAAGCGCCTTGGCGCGCGGCGTTCCGAGTTGCAGGTCTGGATAGAGCCAGCTGACGGCCGAAGCCGGCATGAACCACCGCTTGACGAAACGCCGCAACGGCCCCGGCGTTTCCCGGGCCATGACCTTCATCGACTCGCGGAAGTCCTGCAACGCCTACCCCACCGGTCGTCCGAGCGACGCCGCAATTGAGACTTCAGGCAGACAGAATCGTCAAGAGAGCGCCGGCGGAACCCTTGATTGCCGCGGCTCGCCGCGGCCGGATCGGAGGGCCCACCCCTTCGAGGCGGCCGCGGACACGACGAACAAAATCGCCAGAGGCACGATATGGATCAGCATGCGGCTTAGCGAGTCTGTTACCCCGACGCGATAGGGCTCGTGCCTCAAATAGGCAAGCAGGAACGCCAGGGGCAGGAAGGTGGTGACCGGGAAGCGAAGGAAAATGCGATGGGGTGCAGAGGTGAATACGATAACGACCACAACGAGCAACGTCAGTATCACCAACGAAGCGCCCCAGCCGCCCGCACCAAAAACCGTATTTGCGAGCGTTGCGTTTACGCTCCGGTCAAGTAGCCCAGGGTGTCGCAGCGCGTAGACCACCAACGCAATCCACAACACTGCTTCCGCGGCTAGCAGTGCGTGCTTCGAATAGCGATCAAGCCAGCGCAACGAAAGCAGCGGACACGACAGAATTGCCAATACGCCGAACACCATCAACTCAAGAGCGGAATGCCTCAGCACCGGCCAAGCTCGCGCGATAATAAAGCCTTGCTGAAGCAGCACCGTAAACCCGAGCAGCAGCAGCGCCCCCGCGCGCCAGCGCCAAGGTATGCGTTCGAATAGGAGGGTTGGAAGCAACACAAGAGCGGCCATGAGCGGTCCCTCTTCCCGAGACAGAATCAGCCCCACGGTTCCCGCTCCCTGCAAGCACAGGAACTGTTTGTAACGGGACGGCTCAAGCGCAATGAGCCAACCCGAGCCCGCCGCTATCAGCATGAACCCCGCGGTCATGAGGTGCGCATTGATGTAGAAGGCGTGCCAGACGAATCTGTTCGTCGTCAGAAGGAGCAGGGCGCCGGCGATCGCGAACAGAAGCGCCTCCTTGCGCGGGAGCGAATGGTCGAGGCCGATCCTGGTGAACCAGAACAAGGCGCCCAATGTCGCCAGCCCGATCGCCGGCTCCAGCGCGCGTAGGTAAAAATTGCTCGTGAAAATATTCGCCGGCGCGTGGAGTAATGCGATCGAAGTGAATCTCTTTACGCCAACGAGCGAGAGGTTTCCACCTTCCAACAGCGCGCCATTGATAAGGTAAAAAATACTATCCTTATGATATTTAACTAGGTCTATATTCCAGAGGAATACTATAATGACCATATAGACGAGAGACATCGCCACTATTGGCGCTAAGAAATTCCATGTGAACGTCTCTCTATAGCTAGCAATTATATATAGGAAAGAGAGGATAAGACATATCGCTAGGGTTATTTGCGGTATGGCAAGTATGCCGGCATATTTTCCCAGAAGTATGGCTATGAGCGACTGGATGAAAGCGATCACGACATAGATCGACATCCCGATCATTAGATAGAACGTGGTCGATACCCACGACGCCAAGCCCAGGCCCTGCATGAACGCAGCGCCAACAATGAGCAATGTGAGCAGGGTGACGAATTCTACGATCATCGCGGTTCGCAGGGGGATGAGAAAGCCAACGAAGAATCCAAGAGGAAGTAGTCAAACTCATCGTTCGTGAGCATGATCATCTCTTTGATTGGGCAAGACCCGGCGGCGATGGCCCAGCTTTCTCCCGGCTTTTTTCTACGCACGTCCTTGGCGTCGCGCCAAACCCTGCCTTGGGCCCTGATCGAGCCGGCGAAGTTGCGAGGATCGAGCGCCGGCAAATCTTCGCGCTCGACAAGCTTCGCGCGGCTGAGGCCAACCACACGACTCGTAAACGAAGGCGAGAGCCGCCGTCCCGTGGGAACGATCAGCGTGACGTCAGGGGCGATCTCGAGAAGCGCGCCGTAGAGGTTCAGCGTGTTACGGATGTCTTTCGAGCGAAGACCGAGCACGATGATATCGGGCGTCTCAAACCTATGGATTGCCTTGGAGGCGTCAGAGAGGCTCTGGTCAATCCGGCGGAACTGTACGATGTTGATGAAGATCGCCGCTGCAAGGAGAGCAAGCAGTCCCAAGCGAAGCCACCGAGCTGAAACAGACATTGCTGCTGCTTTACCTCTCAGAGCGGGGTCGGGTGACGCTTTTTCTATACGAGTTGAAGGTGGAACGGAAGGAACCTCCTAGCCTTGCGCCTCGTCGTTCAGATTCCCTGTCTCAACGAGGAAGAGAACCTTCCGGCAACCGTGGCCGATATCCGTGCTGCGCTCAAAGAGCATCCGCACGTTATCCTGGTTATAGACGATGGTTCGACCGACGGAACGATCGAAGCCGCGCGCCGCGCCGGGGTTGATTATCTCGCGAAACTGCCGCGCAACAGGGGCCTTGCCCGCGCCTTCATGGCCGGCATCAGTGCGAGCCTGAGGCTCGGCGCCGATATCATCGTCAATACGGACGCGGACAATCAATATCAGGCGGCCGATATCAAGACGCTTATTGCCCCGATCATGGCAGGGAACGCCGACATCGTTATCGGCGCGCGGCCCATTGCCGAAATCGGCCACTTCTCCAAGGTGAAGAAGCTTCTGCAAAGAATCGGCAGCGGCACCATCAAGTGGCTGGCGCAAGCGGATGTAAGGGATGCCGCCAGCGGTTTCCGCGCGATCAACCGGAATGCGGCGCTACGGATGAACGTCTTCACGCCCTTCACCTACACCCTTGAAACGATCATTCAGGGCGCACGCAGCGGCATGAAGATCGTTTCGGTTCCGATCGGCGTCGGCCCGCCCACGCGGCCATCGCGGCTCTTTCGGTCGGTCTGGCAGTATATCAGGCGTTCCGTCGTTCACATTTTGGGCGTCTACACGGTCTATGCACCCCTCAGAACGTACGGCATGCTCGGCCTTGTGCCCTTCGCGGCGGCGATGGCGCTGGGGATCAGGTACCTGGTTCTGCTTATTTTCGCCGATCCGACCCGCTCGCATA
>JBFWTF010000063.1:0-11535 GCA_050247995.1 Methyloceanibacter sp.
TCGGATTTGGCCCTCGCCGTCTCGAGCTTGACGTCGACGAGCCGGTTGAGTTCGAGCGGGAAGAACAGGAGCTTCGAGGAGATGGCGGTGATCTTCTCCTGGATGTCGCCGAAGAATTTCTGCCGCTTGGGGTCTGACGTGTCGGCGGCGTAGAGCAGGCTGGCGTAGGAGACGATCCGGCCCATCAGGTCGTTCAAGGCCTCGAAGGCGCGCACCGCCTCGGCCAGCGCCGCCCCGCCTGTGGCCTCGTCGAGGAGCTTGGCGAGCTTGCCGGCATAGCGGTCCTGCATGGCACTGGCGTCGCGCTCGGCGGCTTGAAGGTCCGCGTGCAGCTTGGGCGCGTCGGGCCCCGCGTAGAGATCGGCGAGCTTCCATTCGGGCAGGGCGCCGAGTTTCGCAATCCCATCCGCTGTGGCATGCGGCTCGGGTCTTGCCTTGCCTTTGGCGGCGGCAGGAGCGGCAAGGACGGAAGGCTTGGGCAAGCGACAGACTTTGAACGGCATTGGTGGCCTGAACCTCGTTAGTGGCGACGGCCCTAGTGTGGGAAGGATGGAGCGCTCCGGCAAGTTCCAAAAGAACCGCTGACTTCGGTCTCCGCGTGCGGCCGCAACACCCGCAACCACACCAAAATCGGACCGAGATAAAGGGGATATTTACCTTCAACTGCTCAAATTTGGCACAAAGGAGCTGGTTTCGCCCCGGGCATCAACGCCCGGCGCGGGCTCGCCCCGGAACAGCAGTTCGTAGCGTCGCGAGTCTTGCGTCATGCCCAAACGCGTTCTGGTCGTCGATGACGACCCCTCCCAGCGTCATTTCCTCGAAGAAGCCATCAAGCGGTTCGGCTACCACGTCGCTTCCGCCGATAGCGGCGAAGGTGCGCTTGCCGCGCTCGCCGCGGATGGCGCCGGCGATATCGCTCTCGTCCTTCTCGACCTCGTCATGCCGGACGTGGACGGCCCGGCCGTCCTCTCGGCCATGCGCGCCCTTCCCCGCAGGCCCCCCGTCATCGTGCAGGCGGACGCGGACAGCATCGATGCCGCCATCGCCGCGATGCAAGGAGGCGCCGCCGACTTCGTGCTGAGACCGGTGAGCCCGGAGCGGCTCGACGTCTCGATCAAGAACGCGCTCAAGATCGAGGCGCTCGCCGAAGAGCTCGTCCGCATCAAGGCCTCGGCCAAGGGCGCGCTCGGCTTCGCCGATTTGATCGCGAGCGGCGAAGCGATGATCCGGGTGCTGGAGCTCGGCAAACGCGCCGCCGGCTCGACCCTGCCCGTGCTCATCGAGGGCGAGCCGGGCGTCGGCAAGGAACTCATCGCGCGCGCCATCCACGGCGAGAGCGCGCGGAGATCGGGGCCGTTCGTCACGGTGAATTGCGGCGCCATCCCCGAGAGCGGCATCGAAACCATGTTGTTCGGCGCCGAGATGGGCGCCGGCAAATTCGCCGAAGCCGATCATGGCACGCTCTTCATCGATGAGGTCGGAGATCTTCCGCTCGAGGCGCAAGCAAAACTGCTCGGCGCGCTCGAGGCCGGCGAGGCCGAAACCAATGGCAGCAAGCGCGCGGCCGCGCCCGGTATGCGTCTGATCGCGGCGACCAACTGCAATCTGATCGACCTCGTCAATGACGGAAGCTTTCGCGAGGACCTCTATTACCGGCTCAACGTCTTCCCCATCTGGGTTCCGCCGCTCCGCACGCGGCGCGAGGACGTGCCCGAGCTCGTCCGCCACTTCATCGCCCGCTTCGCCGCGGAGGAAGGCAAGCGCATCGACGGCCTCGGGCCCGACGCCGCGGCCCTGCTTCAGCGCTACAACTGGCCGGGCAATATCCGCCAGCTCGAGAACGCCGTGTACCGCGCCGTCGTGCTTGCCGATTCGCCCGCGCTCACGGTCAACGAGTTCCCGCAGATCGCCGCTCATGTCGAGGGCTACGCCGTCACGGTCCCCCCGGCGCCGGCGCCGAAGAATTCGCTGCCCCGCTTCGAGGGACCGGCCATGCTCGGCCAGGTCGCGCCGGCGACGATCAGCCTGCCCCAGCCGGGCGGCAGGGACGCGATCGGCATCCCGGCGCTGAGCGAGACCGGCGACATCCGCCCGCTCGAGGCCATCGAGGCCGACATGATCCGGCTGGCCATCGGCCGCTATCGCGGACGCATGACCGAAATCGCGCGGAGGCTCGGCATCGGCCGCTCGACGCTCTATCGCAAGATGCGCGAGATCGGCATCGAGGCGCGGGCGAACTGACCGCCGGGCGGGGACTTGCCGCTCGTCCTGGCGGATCGTGCAGAAGAATTGGGGGAGCACATCATGAGATTTGCTGGTTGCGCCGCGCTCAGCCTGTTTCTGGCCGCCGCCCTGACCGGACCGGCATCCGCCGCCGAGCCGGGCATGGCCGGAGCCCCGCTCACGCGGACCGAGGCGGTTCGCATCGCAATTCAACAGCTCCTTGCCGCCAAGTTCACGACGGCGACCAAGACAAAGCTGAGCGAGCAAGGCGCGCTCGTCGAATTCTACGCCGCGCCGGAACAGCGCCCGCTCTGGGTCGATGAGAACGGCTTGACCGAACGCGGCAAGGCGATCGTTGCCGAGATCGAGGCCGCCGACGATTATGGCTTGCGCGCGCGGGACTACGCCCTTCCCGCGCCCGATAGCTTCGCGCCCGCGAGCAGCAATGCCACGGAGTGGCTCGCCGACGCCGAGATCAAGATCAGCTATGCCGTGCTCGGCTACGCCCGCGACGCGCGCGGCGGCCGCATCGTGCCTGAGCGGGTCTCGCCCAATCTCGATCCCAGCCTCGCTTTGCCGAATCCCTCCGAGGTGATCGATTCGATCGCCATCCGCGCCGATCCCGCCGCCTACCTCAGAAGCTTCCAACCCGACCATCCGCAATTCGAGGCCCTGAGGCAAAAGCTGCTCGAGCTTCGCGGCCGCAAGGCCGAAACGCCGAACCACGCGCTCGAAATTCCCGACGGCCCCATTCTCAGGATCGGCGTCGAGCACGAGCAGGTGGCGCTCCTGCGTCAGCGGCTCGAGATTCCCGCGGAAGGCCCGGACGGCGCGCCCGTCATCGCGACGAATTTCGACGAGCAGGTCGCCGAATCGGTTCGCCGTTTCCAGCTCGCCCATGGCGCGCTGCCCGATGGCGTGGTGGGACCGGGAACGCGGCAGCTCCTCAATGGCGGACCATCGCCTGCAACGGGGAACTCTGCGCAGATCAGGACCATCCTGGTCAATATGGAGCGCTGGCGCTGGCTGCCGCGCGACCTCGGCGCGTTTTACGTGACGGTGAACATCCCCGAATTCATGTTGCGCGTCGCCGGCGACGGCGGCTCCGTCTATGCGACGCGCGTTGTCGTCGGCAAGCCCAACACGCCGACGCCGGTTCTCTCCAACGAGATGCAGACGGTGGTGTTCGGTCCCTATTGGCACGTGCCGACCTCGATCAAGGTGGACGAGATCAGGCCCTACCTCCGCGAGGAGGCGTCGTGGTTCTTCCGCAGCAGCAGGTGGAACACGTCCGTCCTAAAGCGACACGGTCTCGGCATCCGCTATGGCGGTCGCGAAGTCGATCCCGATTCGGTCGATTGGAACCAGGTCGATATCCGCACGCTCGAACTCTACCAGCCGCCGGGACCCGACAACGTGCTCGGCCGCGTGAAGTTCGTGTTCCCCAACAAGCACGACGTTTATATGCACGACACCCAGCAGAAAAACCTCTTCGCCGCCCCGGTCAGGGCCGAGAGCCATGGCTGCATGCGCGTGCAGAATCCCGGAGAGCTGGCGGCGATCATCATGAAGCACGACCAGGGCTGGAGCGAGGGGCGCACGTTTACGGCGTTCGAAACCGGCTATGACCAGCAGATCGGGCTGAAACAGCGGATTCCTGTCCACGTCACGTATTTCACTCTTAAAGTGAATGATGACGGATCGCTCTCAACCTATGGGGATATTTACGGTCACGACCCCCGCATGGCGGCCGCTTTGGGCCTCTAAGGCTGTGAATAACCTGGGGAAAATTTGTTAACTCTACGCGGAAATTCACAGCTGGCTTAACCCCGCCGCCTTGTTTTTCCCGCATTTTGGCGAATACTTAACAGTAGCAGCCGGCATCGGGAGTGCCGTCTGCTGCGGTGCGCGGTCCACATGACCGCACACGCGACGGGAGCCGGCATCGGGAGTGCCGGCGAGGGAAAGGCTTAAGACGGGGATGCGAATCCGGGGGAGTGTCGCTCGTCGCGCCATCTTGGGCGCCTGCCTGACATTGATCGCCGCCGCGACATGCTGCATGGCGACCGCTTATCGCGCGGGCGCGGTCGGCGAGACGCGCACCTTGAGCATGTACAACATCCATACCAAGGAAACGCTGACCGTCACCTTCAAGCGCGACGGCAAGTACGATTCCGCGGCGCTGAAGCAGCTCAATACCTTCATGCGCGACTGGCGGGCCGATCAAGAAACCAAGATGGATCCCGCCTTGATCGACCTGATCTGGACTCTGCACAAGCAGCTCGGCTCGCACGAGCCGGTCCATCTCGTTTCCGCCTATCGCAGCGCCGCGACCAACGCTTCCCTGCGGCGCAAAGGCGGCGGCCAAGCCAAGAAGAGCCAGCATATCCTCGGCAAGGCCGCCGATATCCACTTCCCCGATGTCGCCGTGAAGACCTTGCGCAACTCCGCCTTGGTGCAGGAAGTCGGCGGCGTCGGATACTACCCGACCTCCGGCGTTCCTTTCGTCCATGTCGATACCGGACACGTCCGCATGTGGCCGCGCATCCCGCGGCTCGAGCTTGCCGCGCTCTTCCCCGACGGCAAGACCGACTATCTCCCGACCGACGGCAAGCCGATCACGCGCGCGGATTACAAGCTCGCGATGGCCAAGGGGCTCGTCGGCAAGACCATGGTCGCGTCCGCCGCGCCCGCCAGGACTGCCACCGATGTCATGGCCGAGGCCGAGATGGACGCGCAGACCGAGGACAGCACGCCGCCGGTGGTCCTCGCCTCGTACACGCCGGGAGCGGCCGATGTCATCGAAGACTCCCGGGCGCCGAATCCTCCCGGACGCCTTTTCACCTATGCGAGCGTAGGCGGCATGTCGCTGCCCGGTCTGTTGCGCTCCAAACCGAAAGAGCGCGCTTCCGCTCCCGAAGCATCCCCGCTTCCTACCTATGAGGACGCCGAGGTCGTTGGCGCTCCCGAGGCCGACGACGACCATCCCGATCAGTTGAGCTACGCCCCCTTCGAGATCGCCGGCCTCATGACCGATGCATCGGTCACCTATAGCCGCGCGCTCGCGCCGCTTTCCCATCCCGAGCAGGAAAGCATCGACTACCTGTTCGAGGACATGGATCAGCCGACCGCCTTCAAGCTGCGCGGCGGCTCGGGCTATCAGGGCCTGGCGGCAGCCCAACGCTTCTCGGGCCATGCGGTGAAGGCGCTGTACGCGGAGGCCGAGACCCCGGCCCCGACCCGCCTCGCCCAAAGCACGCGCTAAGCCGCGTAAGGGCTTCAAGCTAGAATCGCGCTTCCCTTCAGGCTGCTTCCGCCTCGGTCCCTGCCATGCCGAGCGCGAGCAGGTATGTGGCGAGCACGGCCTCTTCCTCGCGTCGCTTGCTGATATCCTGCTTGCGCATGCGGATGACCGTTCGCAGCGCCTTCACGTCGAATCCGTTGCCCTTGGCCTCGGCGTAGACCTCGCGCAGATCGGCGGCGAGCGCGGCCTTTTCCTCCTCGAGCCGCTCGATGCGGGCGACGATGGTGCGAAGCTGATCTTTGGCTGAGTTCTGGAGCACGGCGAGGACCTCGGTTCTTTTTTGATTCGAGCGAGGTCCAAGCTTACGGCGGCGCACCGCCGCGGCAAGACGGGGGGCGCGCTTATCCCGCTTATCCAAAGCGGCCGCCGGATGATGGCCCAGCGCCTATCGGCTCCGCCGCAGCTTCTTCGGCGCCTCGGTCTGGTAGCGCGCCTTCCACTCCTCGTAGGCCATGCCGTAGACGGCCTCCCGCGCCTCGTCCTTGCTCAAGGGACGACCGCGTCCCGCGGCCGCCTCCTGATACCAATTGGCGAGGCAGTTCCGGCAAAACCCCGCGAGCTCCATCAGATCGATATTCTGCACGTCGGTGCGCTCGCGAAGATGCCGCACGAGCCGGCGGAAGGCTTCCGCCTCGATCTCGGTCCGTGTCTTCTCGTCCATGATCGCTTGTCCCGCTTGGCTAAGGCCGTCACGCCGGTCCTTGGTTCCATCGGTGTGGGAACCATGCAGCGCGATCGCGTGCAGCGCGCCGCCTGTATCGTCCAGCACCTGGCGCAAGGCCGCGGCCAGCCGCCCGGCCCATTCGGCCTGTCCTTCGGCTCCGAGGATGAGATCCTGCCTGAGCTCGATTAGCGCGTGCCCCAAGCCGCGGGAGGTCCCATGCTGGTAGAGCGTATCGCCCTTCAACTGTCCCGAATAGGGCACGTTGTCGCCGACCTCGATTCCAGGAATTGCCCGCAATGCCTTGAGCAGCGGCACGGCAAGCCTCGGATCCTTGTCCCATAACACCCCGACCGCCCAGGGACGGTGCACGCCCTTCCAGGCTTGCGTGAAGCTGTGGATCGAGACGATGACGGGCGGCTTGCCTTGGGCGATGGCGGCGTCTACCGCACGCGCGATCGCCTGGTGGTAGGGCTTGTAGAAGGTTTCGATGCGGAAATTGAGCGCCTCTTCATCGAGCCCGGCATTGCCCGGCACGATCAAGCCGTCCGAGAGCTGCATCGTCAGCGTCGGATCGTCGAGGCCGCGATTGGGATCGATCAGGAGACGCGAGAAGCAGGACAGGACCGCGGGCGCGCCGAGCAGCTCGGCCAGACGCTCGGCGACGGCGGCGGCGCCGAGATCGTAGGCGATATGGCGATGAAGGTCCTGCTCCTTGAGGCCGAGCCGGTCGAAGCCGGGCGGGATCGTGTTCTCGGCATGGTCGCACAGGATGAGGACTCCCGTGCGTGCGTCGCCTGCGATGGTGCGGTAGGGGCTCAAGCCGGCACTGTGTTGTGAAAAGCGATCCAGACTAGGCTCCCCTGTGGCGTAGGCGCGCGCGCCCCCTTCTTCCCCACCCTCGCCCCCGGCGGCAAGAAAAAATCTTGATCCCGGCCCAGCTTGCGTCGCAATTATTCACGATTTTCCAGCGGGTCTTTTGCCAGGACAGCGAGGCTCTATAATTGGGCCGCGCGGTCAGACAAACGCAACCAATTCGATGTTAACCTCCGGCACTTCTTTGCCGAGATTGAGGGCTTTCTAGCGGGATGATGCCTGGTTTCCCGACGTTCCGGACGGCCGGCAAGGGCCTGCTTGCCGCGCCCCTGCCATCATGGCGAGGGCTGATGGCGGGCCTCGTTCTCGCCGCGGCGGCCGCCCCCTTCGGTGCCGGCGCCGCCCATGCCGACCTCAAGCTGTGCAACACGACCGCGAGCCGGGTCGGCGTCGCCATCGGCTACAAGGACTCGGAGGGCTGGGCAACCGAAGGCTGGTGGAACATTCCCGCCCATGCCTGCGAGACCCTGCTTAAGGGGGTGTTGATCGCCCAGTTCTATTACATCCACGCCATCGACTACGACCGCGGCGGCGAATGGGGCGGTGGCCTCTATATGTGCACCGACGACAAGTCCTTCACCATCCGCGACACCAAGGATTGCGTGAAGCGCGGCTATAAGCGCACAGGCTTCTTCGAGGTCGATACCGGCGAAGAGCGCGATTGGACCGTCCGCCTGACCGATCCAGAGGGCGAGCCGAAACCCCAATGAGACGCAATCGCCGCGTCAAGATCGTCGCCACGCTCGGTCCTGTCTCAGCCAACGAAGCAACCATGCGGCGCCTGTTCGAGGCGGGCGCCGACGTGTTCCGCGTGAACATGAGCCACACCCCGCACGAGGGCTTGCGCGACATTCACGCCATCGTGCGCAAACTGGAGACCGAGTTCTCCCGCCCGATCGGCATCCTGGTCGATCTCCAAGGTCCCAAGCTCCGCATCGGCAAGTTCGAGTCCGGAGCGATCAAGCTCAACGAGGGCGACGTGCTGAGTTTCGTCCGGCGCGAATCGGTCGGCGGTCTCGGCCGCGTGCATTTGCCGCATCCGGAAATCTTCCAGGCGGTGCAGCCCGGCCATGCGCTCCTGCTCGACGACGGCAAATTCCGGCTGCGCGTCGTCGAAGCGAGCGATGTCCGTATCGATGCCGAGGTTTTGACCAGCGGGCTGCTCGGCAGCCGCAAGGGCATCAGCCTTCCCGACACCGTGCTTCCCTTCGGCGCCATGACCGAGAAGGACCGCGCCGATGTCGACTATGCCATGTCGCTCGGCGTCGGCTGGATCGCGCTCTCCTTCGTGCAGCGCGCCGAGGACGTCGCCGAGGCGCGCAAGCTCTCCCGCGGCCGGTCTTCGATCATGGCCAAGATCGAGAAACCGTCGGCGCTGGAGCACCTCGAGGAAATCATCGAGCTGTCCGACGCCATCATGGTCGGACGCGGCGATCTCGGCGTGGAGATGCCGGTCGAGAAAGTCCCCGGCCTGCAGAAGCAGATCACCCGCGCCGCGCGCAACGCCGGCAAGCCGGTGGTGATCGCCACCCAGATGCTGGAATCGATGATCGCCGCGCCCATACCGACCCGCGCCGAGGTCTCGGACGTCGCCACCGCCGTGTTCGAGGGCGCCGACGCGGTCATGCTGTCGGCCGAATCGGCCGTCGGCAAATACCCGGTCGAGGCGGTCGCGACCATGGATCGGGTCGCGATCGAGGTCGAACGCGATCCGCTCTACGACGCCATCATCCACGCCCAGCGCATCGGCCCCGAGGCGACCGGCGCCGACGCCATTTCGGCCGCGGCCCGCACCGTGGCCGACACGCTCAATCTCGCGGCCATCGTCTGCTACACCGCCTCCGGCGCGACCAGCTTGCGCGCGGCCCGCGAGCGTCCCAAGCAGCCGATCATCGCGCTCACGCCGATCCCGGCCACGGGACGCAGGCTCGCGCTCGTCTGGGGCCTTCATTGCGTGCTGACCGACGATCCCCGCGATCTCGACGACATGGTCGCCAAGGCCTGCCGTATCGCCTACCAGGAGGGCTTCGCGCTGCCGGGCCAGCGGGTCATCATCTCGGCCGGCGTGCCGCTCGGGACGCCGGGCGCGACCAACATGCTTCGCATCGCCTCCGTCGGCGACGACACGGACATCTAGGCCGCCTCGCCCCTCAGAGGTTGCGGGCGCCGATCTCTTTCTCGAGAAACTTCACCGCCATCTCGGCCTCGTTGAGGAACGGGTTGACGGCGAGCGCCTTGCGGTAGGCCGCGAGCGCCTCGGACTTCTTGCCGAGCGCCTCGTAGACAAGGCCGAGCTCTTCGAGCGCGCGGTAATGGTTCGGGTCGCGCTCGACGGCATGATCGAGATCGGTCCGGGCAAGATCGTACTTGCCCTCGGCGTAACGGACTTTCGCGCGGAGATACCACGCTTCGGCCTCCTCGGGCGCCATGGCGACCGTCGCGTCGAGGATCTGAAGCGCAAGGTCGAGGTCCTTGTCCCCGATGAACCGTTCGGCCCGGCCGATGAGGAGATCGACGGTGGGGCTGCCGGTCTTGCGCCACAGCGCCTCGATATTGGTGACGATCGGCGCCGCGGCCGCGGCGTCCTCGGCCTTGGCAAGCTGCACGTAGAGCTCGGCGAGAATTCTCGGCTTATCGGCCGGGCTCGCCAGCGTAAACTCGTCGGGGTTCGGCGCGAGCCCTTCCCCGCCGGCCGCATCGGGTGCGCCCGCGCCTTCGCTTCCGGGCCTGAGCTCGGGGCGAAAGACGCCGCGATCGAGCTCGCGCCGCCCGCCCGGGACGTCTGGTTGCGCTTCGGTTGGCGCGGCTTCGCTGCCGTCCGGCGCGACCTCGGCCGGTCGCTCGACGTCGGCCGGCGTGTCCGCGTCGCCCTCGAAGGCGGCGGCAAACGGCACCAAACCGAAACCTAGGGACAAGAGAAGCGCGGCGAGAACGATTGCGGGCGCGCTTGAGGGATTGGGGCGGACACTGACGGCGGTCCGCATCGGCATTAGCCCTGCCGCGCCTTGTAGCGGCGATTGGTCTTGTTGATGACGTAGAGCCGGCCGCGCCGTCTCACCACGCGGTTATTGCGATGGCGCTTGCGCAAGGAGCGGAGCGAATTCTTGATCTTCATGGCAAGTCATCCATCGTTTCGGAAGTGAGAAGGGCCCGGGCGGCCCAAGGCCAGCCGTTCAAGCCGGGCGGACCATAAGAAGGGCGCCCTCTCCTGTCAACGCGTGGCGCCCAATTTCGCGCCTTTTTGCGCCGAGGCTTGACCCGCTCTCCCACCCTCACTATACTTAACCCTATGGTTAAGTATCAAGACATGGCGCTCGATCGCACCTTCGCCGCTCTCGCCGATCCGACGCGGCGGGCGCTTCTTTCGCAACTCGATCGGCACCCGGGCGTTTCGGTCAGCGAGCTCGCGCGGCCGTTCCCCATGTCTCTTCCCGCCGTCATGAAGCATCTCGATGTGCTGTCCGACGCCGGATTGATCACGCGGAGCAAGGTCGGCCGCACGGTCACCTGCCAGCTCGCGGCTGCCCCGATGGAGCAAGCCATGCACTGGCTCAATCACTACCAGCGCTTCTGGACGGACCGGCTCGACCGGCTCGCCGCCTTTGTGGAGGAAGACCAATGCCCGCCTCAGCCCGCCTCGCCGAAAAGCCCAGCCTCACCCTCAAACGTCGTCTCGATGCCTCGCCGCACAAAGTCTACGCGGCCTGGACCGACTCCGAAAAAATCCTGAAGTGGTTCGGCCCCGATTCGGGCGCGGTGCGCGGAGCGGAGACCGAGGTCAGGGTGGGCGGCCGTTATGCCATCGATTTCTCCACTGAGGACGGCGAGGAGCACCACGTGAGCGGCACCTATCGCGAAGTGGTGCCTGACCGGAAGCTCGTCTTCACCTGGGCCTGGCGCACCATGCCCGAGCGCGAGTCTCTGGTCACGATCCTCATCAAGCCTGACGGGACAGGCTCAATCCTGACCCTGATTCACGAGCAGTTCTTCGACGAGCCCGCGCGCGACCGCCACGCCGAGGGCTGGACCGGCTGCCTCGACAAGCTCGAACGTTATTTGGCGTGAGCGGCAACGTCGCAATTCGAGCGTCTCAGTCTCGAACCTTTGGAGTTTCACATGCAACCGCACAAGATCGTCACGTCAAACGAATGGATCGCAGCGCGCAAGGAGTTGTTGGCCAAGGAGAAGGCGCTATCGGCGGCGCGCGACCGATTGGCAGCCGAACGGCGCTCGCTGCCCTGGGTCAAGGTCGACAAGGACTATGTGTTCGACACGCCCTCCGGAAGGAGGACGCTTGCCGAGCTGTTCGGCACCAAGACCCAGCTCTTCGTCTATCACTTCATGCTTGGTCCCGGCTGGAACGAAGGATGCCCGAGCTGTTCTCTCCTTGCCGATCAGTTCGACGGCGCCGTCACCCACCTTGCGGCGCGCGACGTCGCGTTCGTTGCCGTCTCCCGCGCTCCGCTGGCCA
>JBFWTF010000064.1:0-11513 GCA_050247995.1 Methyloceanibacter sp.
TGGGGCCTGGGCTTGGCTAGAGTAGCCCAAGCCGGGAACGGGGGTCCTCAAACCATGTTCGCGCGTGTCACGACGGTCGCTTTCGAAGGCATCGAGGCGCGCGCCGTCGACGTTCAAGTCCAGATCTGGCCGGGGCTGCCGGCCTTCAACATCGTCGGCCTCCCCGACAAGGCGGTGGCCGAGAGCCGCGAGCGCGTGCGCGGCGCGCTCAACGCCATCGGGCTCGCGCTCCCGCCCAAACGCATCACCGTCAATCTCGCCCCGGCCGATCTGCCGAAGGAAGGCAGCCATTACGACCTGCCGATCGTGCTCGGGCTGATGGCCGCGACCGGCGCCGTTCCCCGCGACGCGATCGAAGGCTTCTGCGTCCTCGGCGAATTGTCGCTCGACGGCTCGATCGCCGCCGTCGCCGGCGCTCTCCCCGCCGCCATCGGCGCCAACGCGCTTCACAAGGGTCTGATCTGCCCCGCTTCGTGCGGAGCCGAGGCTGCGTGGGCCGCCGCCGACATGACCATCCTCGCGCCGCAAGACCTCATCCAGCTCATCAACCACTTCAAGGGTTTGCAGACCTTGCGGCGGCCGCAGCCGACGCCCGATCCAGGCGACGAGGCGATGCCCGATCTCAAGGACATCAAGGGCCAGGAGACGGCGAAGCGCGCGCTCGAAGTCGCCGCCGCCGGCGGCCACCATTTCCTGATGATCGGGCCTCCGGGCGCGGGCAAATCGATGCTGGCGCGGCGGCTGCCCTCGATCCTGCCGCCACTCGAACCCGCCGAGATGCTCGAAGTGAGCATGATCCGCAGCCTCGCCGGCGATCTCGCCGGCGGCCGCATCAGCCGGGTCAGGCCCTTCCGCGCGCCGCATCACTCGGCGAGCATGGCGGCGCTCGTCGGCGGCGGCACGCGCCCGCGTCCCGGCGAGGTCGCGCTCGCCCATCTCGGCGTGCTGTTTCTCGACGAGCTGCCCGAGTTCAATCCGCAAGTGCTCGATGCCTTGCGCCAGCCGCTCGAAAGCGGCGAGACGGTGATCGCGCGGGCGAACCACCGCATCGCTTACCCCTCGCGCGTCCAGCTCATCGCCGCGATGAATCCCTGCCGCTGCGGCCGCGCGGGCGAGCCGGGCTATGTCTGCCGCCAGGGCCGCGCCTGCGCCGAGCGCTACCAGGCGCGCATCTCGGGCCCCCTGCTCGACCGCATCGACCTCCAGATCGAGGTGCCGGCGGTTTCGGCCGCAGACCTCGGGCTGCCGCAGGCCGCCGAAGGAAGCGCCGAGATGCGCGCGCGCGTGACGGCGGCGCGCCGCATCCAGATCGAGCGCTATGCCGCGCTCGGGCTGCAACGCGTCCGCACCAACGCCGAATGCGACGGCGCGCTGCTCGAAGAGATCGCCGCGCCCGAGCGCTCAGGGCTTACGCTATTGAGGGAGGCGGCGGAGGCGCTCTCGCTCAGCGCCCGCGGCTATCACCGCACGCTTCGCGTCGCCCGCACGCTCGCCGATCTCGACGGGGCGGAGGCGGTCGGGCGCATCCATATCGCCGAGGCCTTGAGCTATCGCGGCGAGACGCTGCGCCGCGCCCAGGAAGCCGCTTGAACACTGGTACCCCCGGGACAAGATTGTCGGCCTGCTCTCCCAAAACCGGCCGATCCGGCCCTTTCCCCAGTCTCGTCCCCAGCCTGTCACACAGAATTCGAATTGGTTTGCTAACCGGCGCTTGTTGTGGCCGAATCAGGGCGTTTCGCCGGGGAGAGAGTCGCCAGTCGCCCACGGCAGCGCTCGGGAACGCATCTTGAGCAGGAGGCGGTTGGTCTCGTAATGCCGACGAAGTCAAGTCGTGGCCCCGGCGCAGGCAGGCTGCGCGGCGGAATGTTCCCGGGATTTTTGGTCCGGCCGGCGCAGGGCGGGTGGCCGTTCAAGCCGCGCCGCGGTTTCGCCGTCGGCAAGTTCGGCCAGCGTTTCCAGCCGCCCAAGGTCTATGGGCGAATCGGCTCGCTCGAAGTAAGGCTTGCCCGCAAGAACAGCGAGATCAGGCGCGCCCAGCGGCTCCGCTACAAGGTCTTCTACGAGGAGATGTCGGCCACGCCGAACGCGCTCGCCATCCTTTCGCGGCGCGACGAGGACGCTTACGATGCGTTCTTCGACCACCTTCTCGTGGTCGATCGCCCCGAGGAGGGCAAGGGAAGCTGGCGCCGCTCCAAGGTCGTCGGCACCTATCGCGTGCTGCGCCAGGACGTGGCGGACCGCCATGACGGGTTCTACACCCAAGGAGAATACGACCTCGCGCCGCTGATCGCGGCCAAGTCTCCCGAATACAGTTTCATGGAGCTTGGACGGTCTTGCGTGCTCAAGCCCTACCGCAACCGGCGCACCATCGAGCTCCTGTGGCAAGGCATCTGGTCCTATGTGCACGAACACGGCGTCGATGTCATGGTCGGCTGCGCCAGCTTCGCGGGCACCGACCCGGCGGCGCATGCGGAGGCTTTGAGCTTCCTCCACCACACCGCGCTCGCGCCCGAGGAATGGCGCGTGAGGGCGCACGAGCATTTGCGCGTCGACATGAACATGATGCCGGAAGCGGCCATCTCGCGGCGGGCCGCCCTTAAAGCCCTGCCGCCCCTGATCAAGGGCTACCTCAGGGCTGGTGCCTTCATCGGCGACGGCGCGGTGATCGATCGCCAATTCGGCACGACCGACGTGCTCATCATCATGCCCGTCGGAGCGATCCGGTCGCGCTATGCCGCCTATTTCGGCGCAGCCGACAGGCTCGAGGCCCCGCTTGCCTCGGAGCTCATGCCGCTCAACTAGGCTGCCGAAGCAGCCGCGGCCGGCCTGCCTTAACCCGCCGAGGGGTTCCGGTTTGACGCCCTAGCGCGCCATCCCTAGATTCCGGGGCATGCGCCATACCGACCCCATCGAAGCGAGGGCGGCCGCGGACGCCGCGGCCTCGCTCCGCCGCCTCAACGAGCGGTCGCGCGAGATCTTCAAGCGGATCGTCGAGACCTATCTCACCACCGGCGAGCCGGTCGGCTCGCGCAATCTGAGCCGCGCGCTACCCATGACGCTGTCGCCAGCTTCGGTGCGCAACGTGATGTCGGACCTCGAAAGTCTCGGTCTCATCTATGCGCCACATACGAGTGCGGGGCGGCTCCCGACGCAGACCGGCTTGCGCCTCTTCGTCGATGGCTTGCTCGAAGTCGGCGACATCAGCGTCGAGGAACGCAAGCAGATCGAAAGCCGGATCGCCGGAAGCGCGCGGCGGCGCGCGGTCGAGGAACTGCTCGGGGAGGCGGGCGAGATGCTCTCAGGGCTGTCGCGCTGCGCCGGCGTCGTGCTGGTGGACAAGCAGAGCAAGCGATTGAAGCAGGTCGAGTTCGTCAGTCTCGGCGAGGGCCGGGCGCTCGCGGTGCTCGTGGGCGAGGACGGCGACGTCGAGAACCGCATCATCGCGCTCCCCGACGGCCTGCCGCTCTCCTCGCTCAGGGAAGCCACCAACTATCTCAACGCGCGCATCGGCGGATTGACCCTGACCGACGCCCGCGCCCGCATCGAGCGGGAGATCGAACAGCACCGCGCGCAGCTCGACGCGCTCACGGCGAGCATCATCACCGCGGGGCTCGCCACCTGGTCGGGAGACGGCGACGAGCACAAGAGCCTGATCGTGTGCGGCCGGGCGCATCTCTTGGAGGATGTGCGGGCGATGGAGGACCTGGAGCGGGTGCGCCTCCTGTTCGAGGACCTCGACACCAAGACCGATCTCATCCAGTTGCTGGGGCTCGCCGAGCGCGCCGAGGGGGTGCGCATCTTCATCGGCTCGGAGAACAAGCTGTTCTCGCTGTCGGGCTCGGCGCTGATCGTGTCGCCGTTCGAGGACACCGAGCAAAAAATCGTCGGCGTGCTCGGCGTGATCGGCCCGACCCGGCTCAACTACGCGCGCATCATCCCGATGGTCGACTACACGGCCAAGCTCTTGGGGCGCCTTGTCCCTTGATTTTTCTTGGCTGGGGGTTGATATCCCCTTCATCCCTTTGTGATATTCGCACCGCTGCTTCTTGCCATGCAAAACGACAAGACCGATCCCCGCGCGACCGATAAGGATCAGGCGAAGACCGCCGATCCGGCAGCGGCCGGGCCCGCAAAAGAGCCTCCCGACCCGAACGCTCAGCTCGGGGCCGATCTCGACGCGTTGCTCGCCGAGAACGCTGACATGCGCGACCGGCTGCTCCGCACCATGGCCGACATGGAGAATTTGCGGCGCCGCACCGAGCGCGAGAAGGCCGATACCGCCCGCTACGCCATCTCGAACTTCGCGCGCGACGTGCTTTCGGTCGGCGACAACCTCAAGCGCGCCATCGATCACGTGCCGCAAGAGGCCGCGGCGCAGGACCCGGCGCTCAAGAGCTTTCTCGATGGGGTCGAGCTCACCGAGCGCGAGCTCCTGAACGTGCTCGAGCGCCACGGCGTCACCCGCCTCGATCCGAAAGGCGCGCGCTTCGATCCGAATTTCCACCAGGCCATGTACGAGGTGCAGGACGCCGACGTGCCGGAAGGCACGGTGGTCGAGGTCATGCAGGCGGGCTACGCCATCGGCGACCGGTGCTTGCGGCCCGCCCTCGTCGCCGTGGCCAAAGGCGGCGCCAAGCAAGCCAAGCCGCAAGCGGGGAAGGGCGGCGCGGCCAAGCCTGCGGCCGCCAACGACGATTTTCCGGAAGGCGGCTGGGGCGGCGACTGACGCCCGCGCCTCGATCGAAAGCTCAGTTCGGCTCGGTCACACGCCGCAGCGTGAGATTGAAGCGCCCGCCTTCGGCAAGAAGATCGGAACTGCCGGCAAGGACGCGGTCGATGCCGTGATAAGCGAGCCGGTCTTCGCCCCCCAGCACCACGACATCGCCGGACTTCAGTTCGAGGCTTCGCGCCGGGTCTTTCCGCGTTCGGCCGCCGACGCGAAAGATGCCGGTGTCGCCGAGCGAGACGGAAAGAACGGGCGCGGCGAAATCCTCCTCGTCCTTGTCCTGGTGCAGGCCCATCTTGGCGCCTTCCCCATAATAATTGACGAGGCAGGCTTCGGGCGGCGCCGGGTAGCGCGCGAGGTCGCGCCAGAGCGCGAGCAGCATGGATGGCATCGGCGGCCACGGCCTTCCCGTCACGGGATGGGTCGCCTGGTAGCGATAGCCGCGTTCCTTGTCGGTCACCCAGCCAAGCGGGCCGCAATTCGTCATGCGCACCGACATGGGGTGGCCCGAACGCGGCATGGTGGGAATGAAAAGCGGCGCTTCGGCAATGACTTCGCGGATCGCAACGAGAAGCGCGGCTTGAGCCTGCGGGGTCAGTGCCTGCGGAAAAAAGTCCATGTTTGCCTTTGTCTGATCCAAAGCCTGCCCTAGGTTTTGTCATATTGCGTGGACGGAAAGAAAGAGGAGCCCGGCCGTGGCGGAAGCGCAAAGACAAAACCCCGACGGCTACGTGCACGCCAGGGGTGATGCCGAGTACCGGCGCTTACGCGACCAGGCGTTGATGTGGCAAAGCGCGACCGAGGCGCTGCTCGACCGCGTCGGGCTTCAGCCCGGCATGAGCTGCCTCGATGTCGGCGCAGGGCCCGGCGCCGTGATGCGGCTGATGGCCGACCGGGTGGGGCAAACCGGCCGCGTCACCGGCATCGAGATCGATGGCTGGCTCGGCCGTCAGGCGCTCGCCGATCTCCGCGCGCAAGGTGGCGCCAATTTCGATGTCATCGCCGCCGATGCGCTGACGCTCGAGGCGGTGCCCGGCGCGCCCTTCGACCTCAGCTATTGCCGGCTCTTCCTCATGCATATGCCCGATCCGGTCGCGGCGCTGGAGCGGATGCTGTACTGGACCAAGCCGGGCGGCGTCGTCGCGGCGCAGGAGTTCGATTTCGGCGCGCTCGCGGTCGAGCCGCTCTGTCCCGCCATGACCGAGTTCAACCGCCTGTTCGAGGGCGTATTCAGGGGGCACGGCCGGAACTTGCGCGCCGGGCGGCAACTGCCGGCGCAATTCGAGGCGGCGGGCCTCGGCGTCCCCGACGGCACCCTGGCGGAGGCGAAATACCTGCCGCTCAAGTCGCTCGGGCCGATGCTGATCGGCGTTTACCAAGGCTTGTTCGCCGCGGCCGCCGAGCTTGGCATCGCCGACCCGGTCCGGGCCGAGGAATTCAAGCGGGACATGACCGAGGCCGCCGCCGACGGGCGCTATTACTGCCTCACGCCGATCCTGATCGGCGCCTGGAAACGGGTCGCCTGATGCGCCGCTTCGTGGGGCACCCACGACGCCCGTTCTCCTTGCGAGCCATAGGGTTGCCACCTATATACCGCGGGGACGCCGCCGGATGAGTCGGCGGCCACGCCGTTTTGTTGGGGACCGACGCCATGCTTCGCGCTGAAATGGCGGGTGCCGTTCTTGGGCCCGCGCGGTCTGCCAGAAAGAGAGGTTCGTAATGGCGAAAGTGATCGGTATCGATCTCGGCACGACCAACTCATGCGTCGCCGTGATGGAGGGGAAAAATCCGAAAGTCATCGAGAACGCCGAAGGCATGCGCACCACGCCGTCGATGGTGGCCTTCACCGATGACGGCGAGATCATCGTAGGACTGCCGGCCAAGCGCCAGGCCGTCACCAATCCCGAAAATACCTTCTTCGCCATCAAGCGCCTGATCGGCCGCCGTTGGGACGACCCGATGGTCGAGAAGGACAAGAAGCTCGTCCCCTACAAGATCGTCAAGGCCGGCAACGGCGATGCCTGGGTCGAGTCGCACGGCAAGCAATATTCGCCCTCGCAGATCTCCGCCTTCATCCTCCAGAAGATGAAAGAGACCGCCGAAGCCCATCTCGGCCAGAAGGTCGAGCAGGCGGTCATCACCGTCCCCGCCTATTTCAACGATGCCCAGCGCCAGGCGACCAAGGACGCCGGCAAGATCGCCGGGCTCGAAGTGTTGCGCATCATCAACGAGCCGACCGCAGCCGCGCTCGCTTACGGGCTCGACAAGAAAGAGGGCAAGACCATCGCCGTCTACGATCTCGGCGGCGGCACGTTCGACATTTCCATTCTCGAAATCGGCGACGGCGTGTTCGAGGTGAAGTCCACCAACGGCGACACCTTCCTCGGCGGCGAGGATTTCGACATGCGCATCGTCGATTACCTCGCCAACGAGTTCAAGAAGGAGTCGGGCATCGACCTGCGCGGCGACAAGCTGGCGCTCCAGCGCCTGAAAGAGGCGGCGGAGAAAGCCAAGATCGAGCTGTCCTCGACCACGCAGACCGAGATCAACCTGCCCTTCATCACCGCCGACAAGTCCGGGCCGAAGCATCTCACCATGAAGCTCACGCGCGCCAAGCTCGAGAGCCTGGTGGACGACCTCATCCAGAAGACGATCGGCCCGTGCCAGAGCGCGCTGAAGGACGCAGGCCTCAAGCCCGCCGAGATCGAGGAAGTGGTGCTCGTCGGCGGCATGACCCGCATGCCGAAGGTCGTCGAGACGGTGAAGAACTTCTTCGGCCGCGAGCCGCATAAGGGCGTGAACCCGGACGAGGTGGTGGCCATCGGCGCTGCCATTCAGGCCGGCGTGCTGCAAGGCGACGTCAAGGACGTGCTCCTGCTCGACGTCACGCCCCTTTCGCTCGGCATCGAGACCTTGGGCGGCGTGTTCACCCGCCTGATCGATCGCAACACCACGATCCCGACCAAGAAGAGCCAGGTCTTCTCCACCGCCGAGGACAATCAGAACGCGGTCACCATCCGCGTGTTCCAGGGCGAGCGCGAGATGGCGGCCGACAACAAGCTGCTCGGCCAGTTCGATCTCGTCGGCATTCCGCCGGCGCCGCGCGGCGTGCCTCAGATCGAGGTGACCTTCGACATCGACGCCAACGGCATCGTCAACGTTTCGGCGAGCGACAAGGCCACCGGCAAGGAGCAGTCGATCCGCATCCAGGCCTCGGGCGGCCTCACCGACGCCGACATCAATCGCATGGTGAAGGAAGCCGAGAGCCACGCCGAAGACGACAAGAAGCGCCGCGAGCTGGTCGAGGCGCGCAATCAGGCCGAGGCGCTCATTCATTCGACCGAGCGGATGCTGAAGGATTTCGGCGACAAGATCGCGGCCGGCGACAAGGCGGCGGTCGAGGCCGCGGCGGCCGACCTCAAGGCGGCGGCCCAGGGCGAAGACAAGGACGCGATCAAGCAGAAGGTCGATGCGCTGGCGCAAGCCTCGATGAAGCTCGGCGAGGCCATGTATCAGGCGAGCCAGGGCGCTCAAGCAGCGGGCGGACCGTCCGCGGCCGAGGGTGCAGGCCCCGACGACAAGGTGGTCGATGTCGATTTCGAAGAGGTCAAGGACGACGACGGCAAGAAGTCGGCCTGACGCGAGACACGGCGAGGGCGCCAGGCGGAAATCGCCCGGCGCCCTCGGCCCAACAGAAGAGGCTTAGGCGCATAGCGCTGACGGCGGCGCCCAAAGTCCGGAGGGGCGATTGGCAAAACGGTGCTACTACGATGTACTCGGTGTGACACGCGGCGCTCGCGACAGCGAGATCAAGGCCGCGTTTCGCCGTCTCGCCAAGGAATGCCATCCCGACCGCTGTAACGGCGACCCTCTCGCCGAGAAGCGCTTCAAGGAAGTCAACGAGGCCTACGAGGCGCTGAAAGACCCGCAGCGCCGCGCCGCCTACGACCGTTTCGGCCACGCCGCTTTCGAGCCCGGCCTCGGCGGCGGCCCGCACGGCTTCGGCGCCGATTTCTCGGCGTCGATGTCGGCGATGTTCGACGATCTGTTCGGCGAGTTCATGGGCCAGCGGCGCCCGCGCCAGCGTTCCGGCCGCGAGCGCGGCTCCGATCTCCGCTACAACATGGAGATCACGCTCGGCGAGGCCTATGAGGGCAAGACGGCGCAAATCCGCGTGCCGACATCCGTCACCTGCGAAAGCTGTTCGGGCGGCGGCGCCAAGACCGGCACCTCCCCCAGCACCTGCCGCTCTTGCGGGGGCTTAGGCAAAGTGCGCGCGAGCCAGGGCTTCTTCACCATCGAGCGCACGTGCGCCACTTGCCAGGGACGCGGCGAGACGATCGAGACGCCCTGCCCGTCCTGTACCGGAACCGGGCGCGTCACCCGCGAGCGCACGCTTTCGGTCACCATTCCCGCCGGCGTGGAGGACGGGACGCGCATCAGGCTCGCGGGCGAAGGCGAAGCAGGCTTGCGCGGCGGGCCGCCCGGCGACCTCTACATTTTCCTGTCGATCAAGCCGCACGAATTCTTCCAGCGCGACGGCGCCGATCTCTTCTGCCGCGTGCCGATCGCCATGACCACGGCCGCTCTCGGCGGCCAGATCGAAGTGCCGACCATCGACGGCGGCAGAACGCGGGTGAAGATCCCGGAGGGAACCGAGAGCGGCAAGCAATTCCGTCTCAAGGAGAAGGGCATGCCGGTGCTGCGCTCGCGGCAGCAGGGCGATCTCTACATCCAGGTCGAGGTCGAGACGCCGAAGAACCTGTCGCGCAAGCAGCGCGACCTCTTGAAGGCGTTCGAGGAGGCATCGAGCGCGAGCACGAGCCCGGCATCGACCGGCTTCTTCGCCCGCGTTAAGGATTTCTTCGAGGGCATCCGCGAGTAGTAGACCCTACCCCGGCGCTCGATCCTTGACATAGAGTGCCGGGCTTGAGCCCCGAGACCCCGCAAGGTGAGCCCCCGATGCGCCTTCTCTTCTTCGCCGGCAGCACGCGGGAAGGCTCGTTCAACCGCAAGCTCGCCGCCCTCGCCCATCACATCGCGATCGCCAACGGCATCGAGGCGGTCCTGGTTGACCTCAAGGACTATCCCATGCCGCTCTTCAACGGCGATCTCGAGGCCAAAGAGGGAGCGCCGGAGCGGGCGCGCGCCTTCAAGGCGCTGCTCGCCGAGTATCAGGGCGTCTTCATCGCCAGCCCCGAATACAATTCCTCGATCACGCCGCTGCTCAAGAACACGCTCGATTGGGTGAGCCGCGTCAAGCACGAGGGCGAAAGCGGGATCGAAGTGTTCCGCTCGCGCGTGTTCGCGATCTCTGGCGCTTCCCCCGGCTATTACGGCGCCATGCGCAGCCTGCTGCACTTGCGCCAGATCCTCGAAGTCGGACTCGGCGCACACGTCATCCCGCAGCAGATCGCGGTGCCGCGCGCCATGGACGCTTTTGAGACAGACGGCAGCCTCAAGGACCACGCGCTTCAGTCGCATTGCAAGCACGTGGTCGAACAGCTCGCCATCGCCGCAAGAAAGTTCCTGTCGTGAGAAGCGCCAAGGACCGCCTCATCGTCGCGCTCGACGTGCCCGGCGTTGACGCGGCGCGGGCGCTGATCGCCGCGCTCGGCGATAGCGTCGGCGTCTACAAGATCGGGCTCGAGCTTCTGTTCGCCGGCGGGTTCGCGCTCGCGGAAGAGCTTGCGGGCGAGGACCGCGCCGTATTTGTCGACGCCAAGCTTTCAGACATCGAGACGACGGTCGAGCGCGCGACGGAAGCGATCGCGCGCACGGGCGCATCCTTCCTCACCGTGCACGCGCTCGATGGAAAGACGCTGGCGGCGGCGGTGCGGGGGCGGGGGAAGAGCCAGCTCAAGCTTCTCGGCGTCACCGTGCTCACCAATCTTGCGCCGTCAGACCTGATCGAGCAGGGCATCGACCATCCTTTGCCCGAGATCGTGCTGCATCGGGCCGCGCTGGCAAAGACAGCGGGCTTCGACGGGGTGATCGCCTCGGGGCGGGAGGCGGCCGCGATCCGCCGCGCGGCCGGCCCCGATTTCCTCATCGTGACGCCGGGCGTCAGGCCATCGGGGAGCGCGGCGCAAGATCAGACCCGCGCGGTGACGCCGAAGGATGCGATCCTGGCCGGCGCCGATTATCTCGTGGTGGGCCGTCCCATTACCCGCGCGGAGGACCCGCGCGCGGCGGCCGAGGCCATCGTCGGCGAGATCGAAGCGGCGCTATCGCGCTGACGCATTATTTGGCGGCGCTCCCGACCCCCACCCCGACCCTCCCCCTTGCAGGGGGAGGGAGAGCGCCGACCACTCAATTTCCCCCCCCCTGAAAGGGGGGAGTAAGAGGGGGGTCGATTCGATGATTCGACGCTATAGCGCTGCGAGACGCGCCTCGATCAGGCGCATGAGCGCGCCCGCGTCGCCCGCGATCGCGACCTGCTTGACCCGCGACTTCGCGCCTTGCGCCACCGCGACAGACGATGCCGGCAGCTTGAGCCAATCGGCGATGAGCTTCTCGAGCGCGGCATTGGCGCGACCGGCTTCCGGCACCGCCCGCACCCGCGCCTTCAGCACCGTCTCGCCGCCGAACTCGGCGAGGCCTTCGATCGCGTCGCGGGACGATTTCGGCGTCAGCCGAACTTTGAGCACGACGCCGGATTTGGCCGCTTGGACAGGCAGAAGGTGCGCCGCGTTCAAAGCCCGGGGTTCGGCGCGGTCGCAGGCAGGATCCAGCCGAGCAACACGACATCGCGCAGGAAGATCAAAAACAGGATCAGGATCACCGG
>JBFWTF010000065.1:0-11442 GCA_050247995.1 Methyloceanibacter sp.
CGCCGGGGAGGTCAGGGCCAAGGACCTCACCGGTCAAGGCTACGAGCTGTTGCGCTTCTTCGGCCAGACGATCGACCCCGGCGCCAAGACCGTGACCGCATCGGCCTATGGCTTCGCGCCGCAGACGGCGCTTTATCGCGACGGCCTCGGTTGCACGCTGATCGATGGCGCAAGCGCCGCGGCGTTGGGCGCCGAAGCGCGAGACCTCTTTCTCGCAGCGTCTCCCGACACGCAAGCGCTTTGGCCCGAAGGCGAGCGCGTCGAGGTCGGGGTTGCGACGGAAGGAGTCGATCGGGCGGCGCTCGATGCGGCCGTGACTGCCGCGTTCGCCGAGCCCGATCCCGCGCGTCCGCGCAACACGCGCGCGCTCGTCGTCGTGCATCGCGGCCGCATCGTCGCCGAACGCTATGCGCCGGGTTTCGATGCGGCGATGCCGCTCGTCGGCTGGTCTATGACCAAGGGCGCCCTGAACGCGCTCATCGGCATGCGGGTCAAGGACGGCAAGCTCGCGGTCGCCGATCGCGCGCTGCTGCCGGAATGGCGGGACGACGGCGACAAGCGCCGCGATATTTCGCTCGACGATCTCTTGCGCATGGGAAGCGGTCTCGCCTTCGACGAGAGCTACAACGATCCGCTCGCCGACGTCACGGTGATGCTGTTCGCGCGCGGCGATATGGCGAGGTTCGCCGCCGATAAGAAGCTGGTCGCTGCGCCCGGCTCGCATTGGTCTTACGCCAGCGGCACCTCGCTCATCGTCTCACGCATCTTGCGTGCCACGTTCGCCGACGAAGAAGACTATCTGCGTTACCCGCGCGAGCGCCTGTTCGCGCCGCTCGGCATGCGGAGCGCGGTCATTGCACCCGACGCCTCGGGCACGCTCGTCGGCTCATCGCTGCTCTATGCCTCGGCGCGCGACTTCGCCCGTCTCGGCCTGCTCTATCTTCAGGACGGGGTGTGGCAGGGGACGAGGCTCTTGCCGGCAGGGTGGCTCGCTTACACGCTGACGCCGGCCAAGGATGCGCCCGAGCAAAGCTACGGCGCCCATATGTGGCTCAAGCTGCCACAGTCCGATGGCTACGGCGAACCGCCGATGCCGGGCGACGCCTTCTACTTCCTCGGTCACGACGAACAGATCATCGCCATCGTGCCGTCGCGCGATCTTGTCATCGTCAGGCTCGGCCGCACTCTCCCGGGCGGCGATTGGGATCCCGCGCGCGACCTCGCGCCCATTGTCAACGCCTTTCCCGAACGCTGAGCCGAGACCGGCGCGAAACGTCGCAGGGGCTCGCCGGAACGTGATGAAGCCCCGCCCGCGGCCTGCTGCTACAATCGGCGTCCTTCACAGTTAGAGCGAGGTGCGCCCGCCATGTCTTTCGGAATGTACCAGGCCTCGGTTCCGGCCTTCGTCAAGATGCTGAACAACCTTCACGCCATCATCGAGAAGGCGGAAGCCTTCGCCGAGGAACGGAAGATCGCGCCCGAGGTTCTGCTCAACTGGCGGCTTGCACCCGACATGTTTGCGCTGACGCGGCAGGTTCAGATCGCCTGCGACATGGCCAAGGGCGCGGCCGCGCGGCTCTCGGGCCGCGAGGTGCCGAAATATGCCGACGACGAAACCACCTTCGCCGAGCTCAAGGCCCGCATCGCCAAGACGGTGAAGTTCATCGAGAGCGTTCCGCCGAAGGAGATCGACGGTTCCGAGGACCGCGACATCGTTCTCACGATCGGCGGTCAGGAGATGCGCTTCAAAGGCGCGCCCTATCTCATCAACTTCGTCTTGCCGAATCTCTATTTCCACGCCACCGCCGCTTACGTGATCCTCAGGCGCTGCGGTCTCGATATCGGCAAGCGCGATTTCCTCGGCGCATAAGAGAGGCGGAAGCGGCGCGTCAGGCCCACACGCGGCCTGCCGCCTACTGCCCCCCGATCCCCCCGTGGTGGATCGGGCAGCAAAGGCCGTAATTGATTGACCAAGAGAATGTGCCCATGTCGGCGGGATCGTCTTCACGATTGCGGCGGATCAGGCTCTTGGGCGAGTTGCCGAGGTAGATGCGGACGCCGCCGAGGACGGCGCCGTCGCCGTTCTCCGCGACCTTGCCCAGGGCGAAGAGCGAGGTCATGGCTTTCCCTGACGGCCAGGCGCCCCACTCGGCGCCGAACAGGGTGGAATAGCTCTCGAACCCATAGCTCTGGCCGATCGACAGTCTGAGATTGTCGGCGGGATAGTAGGCGAGCCACCCGATCTCGAAGAACCGCGGGTCGGAACCGAGCCCGCCTCCGGCGCCCGCGCGCCGGGGCCCGCCCTCGACGCCGGCGATGCCCTCGAAGGTCAGCCGCTTCAGATAAAGCGCGCCCTCCGCGCCCGCGGCCCAGAAGTCCGACCCGGAAAGGTCGGCGCGGCCGTAGTGACCGTAGGCGCCGAGCAATCCGACGGAAGGATCGCGCCAGAACAGATGCCCGGCAGTGCCGCCGATGGTGATGTTGCCTTGGAGGTCGCTGTCGAAGCCGGCGCCCAGCCCGTCGATCTGGAGGCCGTAGCGGTGGCCGAGCGGCATCGTGACCGACCCTGCGGCGCCGTAGACGCCCTGATCCTTGGCTGCCCCGCCGAAACCGGAGATTTTTGCGTTGAGTCCGTCCACCGCGGGAAGCGAGGATCCACCCCTGCGGGCGTCGTAGCCGTCAGCGGCAAGTGCCGCCGAGCAGAGCAACGTACCGAGCACAACGGCACGCGCCGTAGCGGCAACGATTTGCGGACCAAGGCTCACAGCCTTCCCCCCGAAAGGTCCTATTTAAGAAAGTTAGCACACGGAGGGGCCCATCGCCACCCGCCGCCGAGGTTCATCCCCAGGCACCGCGCGGTGGAGCAGGCCGGAAGCGGCGCCTCAGGCCGTGTCGCCCTGGTTCCACCATCCGCGCGCGAGCAAGGCCATGGCCAGTCCGGCGAAGAAGCCGCCGATATGGGCCATATAGGCGATGCCGCCCACATCGGCGCTTTCGTCCGTATAGGCGATCGTGCCGACGCCGCTGATGAGCTGGAACACGATCCACAGCCCGAGCACGGCGAAGGCGGGCATGGCCACGATCTGGCGGCCGAGCAGCACGTTCACGCGCGCTTGCGGGAACATGAGGATATAGGCCCCGAGCACACCGGCGATGGCGCCCGACGCGCCAACATTGGGGATCGCCGAGTGCGAGTTGAAGCCGTATTGCGCGAAGGTCGCGGCCAGCCCGGCCAGCAAATAGAAGATCAGGAACTTCCCGTGGCCGATCCGGTCTTCGACGTTGTCGCCGAACACCCACAGGAACACCATGTTGCCGATCAGGTGCATCCAGCCGCCATGCATGAACATCGCCGTGAAGAGGGTCACCGCGTCGGCCCCGGGCTCGTCGGAAAACCTGGCCGGGATGAAGGCCCACTCGGTGATGAATTGCTCGCCTTGCGCAAGCTCGAGCAGGAACACGAGGACGTTGAGGATGATGAGCGCGGTGGTGACGTAGGGGAAAGTGCGCCGTTGCGAATTGTCGTCGCCGACCGGAAACATGGCAGCCCCTGAGCGAGCAAAAACGCGGGGATCATAGCCGAGGCCGGACGGAAGTCTATCGGCCGCGATCCCGCCGGTCAGCGCGAGCGAGGCTTCGCGGCAACGCTCGCCAAAAGAATGGCGCCCGGCGCCCCTCCGGGGTGGCCGCAGGCCCCCTCAGGCACTACCTTCAAGGGCGCTACGAGGGGAAGCCTTTCGCGATGGATGAACGAGCCTTGGCGGCGGGAGCCGTCACCGCTTTTCAGGCCTTTTTGCTCGCCGCTGCGATCGCGGGCGGCGCCCATGCCCTGGATCGCGCCCGAGCGGCCGAGACGCCCGCAGTGCCGGTGCCGGCGATTTCGGCGCCCGCCGATACCGATCGGCCTGGGCCGGGGCCTGCCGGCCTGCCCGGCGGCGAGAGCGGCATCCGGGCCGTTCCCGCTTCGCCTCCCGCAGGCGAGGCCGAACCGCAAACCGGTCCGGCCGCGGCGCCCCCCGGCGCGGCCGGCCGCGACCCGGCCGATGCGACCGTCACGGCCGCGCCGGACGTTCCCGTCCATCCCATCGTCGCGGCGATCCGGTCGAAGCTGCAAGACCCGGCCATGCGGGAAGGGGTCCATCCCGACGATCTTGCCGCGCTCGAGGCCTATTACGGCGCGCATCCGGGCCCGCCGGCCTGGATCACCGGCATGGGCTTCTCGGCCAAGGCGCAGGCGCTCATCGTCGAGATCGACAAGGCGGGCAATTGGGGCCTCGATCCCCGCAAGTTCGATCTGCCCAACGCCACCGAGCTCCCGGCCACCCCCGAGGCGCAAGCCGTCGCCGAAATCAAGCTTGCGCGCGCCGCCCTCAAATATGCCCGCTACGCCCGCGGCGGCCGTCTTTCGCCCGCGCGCATCAGCCCGCTGTTCGACCAGAAGCCGCAATTGCGCGATCCGAACACCGTGCTCGCCGAGCTCGCCCAATCGTCGGAACCGGGCGCCTATTTGCGCGCGCTCCAACCGAAGCAGGAACAGTTCGAGGGCCTCCGCCAGGCGTTCATCAAGGC
The DNA here is from genome assembly GCA_050247995.1 of Methyloceanibacter sp. GTDB lineage: Bacteria > Pseudomonadota > Alphaproteobacteria > Rhizobiales > Methyloligellaceae > Methyloceanibacter. Next base: position 4,570 of record JBFWTF010000065.1, read on the forward strand.
CGTCGCCAAGGCCAAGGCGCGCGGCGCCAACCCCGAGCGGGACGCCGCCGTTCAACGCCTGCTCGTCAACATGGAGCGCTGGCGCTGGATGCCCTCGCAACTCGGCGCCACCTACGTCTGGAACAACATTCCCGCCTTCACCACCAGGGTGATGAAGAGCGGCAAGTCGGTCTATGTCGAGAAGGCCATCGTCGGTCAGGTGAAATACGCGACGCCGATCTTCTCGGCGCAAATGAACTCGATCGTCTTCAACCCGGAATGGACCGTGCCCGAGACGATCATGCTCGAGGACCTCCAGCCTCGCCTGCGCCAGCGCGCGCCCAATGGCGGCCCGGACCTTTCGGTCCTGCGCGACAACCAGCTATCGGTCAGCTTGCAAGGCCGTCCCGTCGATGCCGCGGCCGTCGATTGGAGCCGCGCCAACATTCTCAGCTACACCTTCACGCAAGCGCCGGGACCCGCCAATGTGCTGGGCGTCTTGAAATTCAATTTCCCCAACCGTCACGCCATTTACATGCACGACACGTTGCAGCCCGAGCTGTTCCGGGAGAGCGTTCGCACGCAGAGCCATGGCTGCATCCGCGTGAACCAGCCGGCGCGGCTGGCCGCGCTCCTTCTCGGCGCCGACAAGGGCTGGTCCGAGGCGCGCGTCAAGAGCCTCATCGCGGCGGGCAAGAGCAGCGCCGTCGCGCTCAGCCGTCCTTTGCCGGTTCATCTCACCTACTTCACCGTCGCCTTCGACGGCGTGGGCCAGATGCGGACCTATGACGACGTCTATGGGCTCGACAAGAAGATGGCCGAGGCCATGTTCGGCAAGTCCGAGCTGCTCGCGGCGGAAGCCGCCCCTGCGCCGAAGAAGAGGGCGCAGAGACGCGACGCCGCCAATGTCGGCTTTGGCCGCCCCAACTTCATTCCGCTGTTCGGCAATTAACCGCGCCCGCTAATTCGCCGGCGCGCTTCTCGCGGCGCTCGCGACGCTCGCGAGGATCGCGCGCGCAAGCGCCGTCAGCGACGGGTCGCGCGCACCCATGACCAGGACGAGGTCGCCTTCGCGCGCCTCTTTCGCGATGCGCTCGGCGAGCCATTCGCGCGACGGCGCGAACTCGGCCGCGATGCCGCGTGCGCCGATCTCGGCGACGATGTCGGCCGCCGAGAAGTCGCGCGTCGCCGTGCCGCCGGCGTAGAACACTTCGAGCATCCACATGCGGTCTTGCGGACCGAGCTCGCGCGAGAAGGTCGTGACGAAGTCGCGCCGCAGGAAGCGCGTCGGCCCGTAGCCGTGCGGCTGATAGATGGCGAGCACGCGGGCGGAGCGCAATTTCGCCGTGGCGATCGCCGCCGCGATCTTCTCGGCGTTGTGCGCGAAATCGTCGATGACCTCGATGCCGTGCGCCTTGCCCACGGTCTGGAACCGCCGGCCGATGCCGGTGAAGTCGCTGAGCGGCGCCACCATTTCGGCGAGGCGCACGCCGAGGACTTTCGCCGTGGCGATCGCCGCCAGCGCATTGACGACATTGTGCGCGCCGGGAACTGGAAGCGCGAATGTCACCTCGCCGACGCGGAAGCGGCTCCGGTCGGGACCGAGCGCCACGTCCTCGCCGCGCACATCGGCGCGCTCGCTCAAGCCGAAGCGGAGCGCGCCCCCGGCGAACCGGTCGAGGTTCTCGGCGTCGCCGACGATGAGCCCCTCGCGCGCCTTCGCCCGCAAGGTCGCGAACATCGCCGCGACGTCCTCGATCTCCTTGTGGTCGCGTTGCAAATTGAGGATGACGCCGATCGCGGGCGAATAGTGGACAAGCGTGCCGTCGCTTTCGTCGGCCTCGACCACGAGCAGGTCCGATTTCCCGGCGAAGGCGTTGCCGGGAAGACCTTGCGCCTGGAGCGCGGGCAGGTCGCCGCCGGTGATGACGGAGGGATCGCGGCCGGCGCCTTTCAGGATCGCGAAGATCATCGCCGTGACGGTGGACTTGCCGCTCGTGCCGGTGACCGCGATCGAGCGCTGCCCCGCCACGAAATGGGCGAGCAGTTCCGAGCGGTGCACGATGGGAATACCATTCGCTTTCGCCGCGGCGAAATCGGGCACGGTCTCCTCGACCGCCGTCGAGACGACGAGCGCGGCGCAGTCGGGCCCGAGCCCGCTTCCGTCCTGGGGCATGACAGCGATGCCGAGGCCCTCGAGCTGAGCGCGCAACGCCGTTCGCTCGCCGCGGTCGAAGGCCCGGTCGCTTCCGCTCGCGACACCCCCGGTCATGACCTGGAACTGGGCGAGCGCGCTCATCCCTGCGCCGGCGAGCCCGGCGTAGTGGAACCGCGCCGTTCCCCCCGGATCGGGCAAGGTCCGCGTTTCCGGCGGCGCCACATAGACGTAGTCGCCTTCGCCGACCCGGTCGAACAGATGGGCGATGTCGCTGTTCGAAAGGCGCACGCAGCCATGCGACGCAGGCCGGCCGATGAGATCCTCTTGGTTGGTGCCGTGAAAATAGATGTAGCGCGCGAGCGAGTCGCAAGCCCCGCCGCGATTGACGCCGTCCTCGAGGCCGTCGAGCGTGAGGATGCGCGTCAGGATCAGATCGTCGTCGCGCGCCTCCCCGCGCCACGTCTCGCCGGTCGGCTCGCGCGACTTGAACACCGTGCCCGGCGCCGCGTCCTGTCCGATCCGCTGGCTGATGCGGTGCCATCCCGGCGGCGTTTGGTAGGAGCCCGCCGCTCCGCCGATGCCGGCACGCGCGGTCGAGATCGGCCATGACGCAACGCCCGCATCGTCCTCGATCAAGGTCGCGAGCTGGCGCTCGACATCGACGACGAGGAGCCGGGCGGGGAGCGCAGTCGGCGCGCCGGGACGGGAGAGACCGTTCCGCGCAAGCTCGAGCGCGCGGGCGGCATTTGGCGGGGTGGGAGGCGTCACGGCGCGCACTCTGCCACAAGGCGAGCGGGCGCTGTTACCCCGAATTCGGCGGCAGGCGAGGAAAGATTGGGGCCGGAAGGTCGATGCCTCCGGCCCCACGGTCAGGCGTTGCTACCACCAGCGGCGGTAATAGGGTCGATTCCAATACCCGTAATGCCGGTAATACGGCCGGTAGGGATAGCCGTAATACGGCCGGTAATACCAATAGGGGTACGGCCGCCGATAGCGGTAGGGGTAATAGCCGCCATAGCCGTAACGCCAATATCCGGTCTTCGCGATGGGCGAAGATTCGTCCGCGATGCCCGAGGGCTTGAGATTGGGCAACGGCCCGGCCTGAGCCTGGTCAACTGCCACCACCGCCCCGGCGATGACTGCCGCGGCGGCAAGCTTGGTGAGGAGGTGCTGCATCATTCACTCCGTGACGTCAGCCTCCCCCGGCGGAAAAAGCCTAGCGAGAGGCCGCGTGCGCCGCAATGCCGCAACGGCCGGTCCGCATCACAACCGGGTGATCGCGAAGGCTTGCGGCCGGAGGCTGAACGGGCGCCGAACGGATGCGCTTAGAACAGCGGCCCGCCGTAGGGGTAATAGAGCTGCCAGTAACGGTACTGGTACGGCCGCCAATAAGGGTAGTAGCTCCAATCGTAGCGGCGCCCCTTCTTGGCGGAAGCTTTGCGCCCTTTGGCCCGGCGCGCCACGGGCTCGACCGCGCTCGCGCCAAGCTCGGACGCGAGCGCAACCTCGTCGCTGAGCGAGGCCTGGAATGAAGCCGCCGGCGCCGGCGCCAGAAACGCGGCGGCGGCGAAAAAAGCCGGAAAAACCGCCCTTTTCATGGTCTATCTCCTCGTCGTCCCCGTCCTGTTCTAACCCCTTTATCCGCCGAAGCAACGCAATTGCGGCGCCCTCCTTTCCGCGAGGTTAGCGGCCTTCTCCGACCATAGCTCCGCAGCATCGAATTGGAAGCGAAGCGGCATTTCAGCTGAGGCGCCGACTTCTCCATCCTCCTCGCCATGAGTTTCAGTCCCGCCACCAGGAGAAGACTTCCATGTTCAAACGCCTGATCTGCTCGCTCTTGCTCGTCATCGGCACGCTCGCCTTTTCCCCGCTCGGCACCGCTGAGGCCGCCAATGACGGCATCGTCAAGTTCAAAAGCGCCTACCCCATGGCCGAGACCATCGACCGCATGAAGAAGGACATCGCCGACAAGGGCATCAAGTTCTTCGACGAGATCGATCAGGCCAAGCTCGCCGCCGACGCGGGCATCACGCTGCTTCCCTCGACGCTGCTCGTCTTCGGCAACCCGCCGCTCGGCACGCTTTTCATCACCGCCGATCCGGATGCCGGTCTCGATTGGCCGGTGCGGCTGCTCGTCTATCAGGACGCCAAGGGCGATGTGTGGGTGGCCTACACCGACTTCGCCTGGATCAAGAAGCGCCACGGCATCAAGAGCCGCGAAAAGGAATTCAAGATGGCGTCGGAGGTCATCGCCTCGATCACCTCGACGGTGAGGGCGAAGTAGCGTTACAGCCACGCGGCGGCGACGAGCAGGATCAGGATTTCGCTGACCTGCTCGAAGGCGCCGAGCACGTCGCCGGTTTGTCCGCCGATCTCTTTCACGCTAAGCCACGCGAGACCCGCGCCCGCGCCTGCGAGCAACAGCAGCGCGGCGAGCGTGGCGCCGAACCCGAGGCAGAGCAGCAGGAGGACGGTGGCGATGCCGGCGGCGATGAGGGCGCTGTTCTGCGGCGGCGCGCCGGCATCGGCAGAGAGACCGTCGCTGCGCGCATTCGGCACCACCCGCATGAAGGCGAGCATCGCCGCGCGGGCGCCGGCATGGGCGGCGATCAGCGCCGCGGCGACGAGCGCGGCGTCGGCGATGCTGCCGATCGCGCTGGCGCGCAGGAGCAGCGAAAGTGAGATCGCGATCGCGCCGTAAGTTCCGATCTGACTGTCGCGCATGATGTCGAGCGTACGTTCGCGGCTTGCATCCGCGCCAAAACCGTCGGCCGTGTCGGCGAGGCCGTCTTCGTGCAGAGCGCCGGTGAGGAGGAGCGTCGCGGCGACGGCGAGCGTGGCCCCGACAAAGGGCGGAAGGTCGAGCGCGAGCGCGAGCCAATAGGCAAACGCGCCGAAGACGCCGACGCCGGCGCCGATCACCGGAAAGGTCCAGCCCGCGCGGACGAGGTCCTCGCCCGCGGGCGTTGGCCCGCGCACGGGAAGCCGCGTCAAGAAGGCTAGGCCGGTCTTGAGCTCCGTGCTAAGGCCGCTCAGCGAGACGTCGTTCGCCATTTTATCCCCCCTCCGGCCGCGCTGCTCGGGGCGGCTCGCTCGAAACGCAAGTGACGCCGTGACTCATTCTACGCCGAAATGACGCGCTTTGCCTCAATAGCCGACCTTCGCGCGGCCTGTCTCGATCTTCCCGGCGGCGATGCCGAAAAGGCTGCTTCCGCCGCCGCCCGCGAGAGCATGCTGACCAAGCCTCAAGGGAGCCTTGGGCGGCTCGAGGAGGCGGTCGCGTGGCTCGCGCTGTGGCAGGGGCGCGAACCGCCCCGCCTCGACCGTGTCGAGATTCTCGTCTTCGCCGGCAATCACGGTGTGACCGCGCAAGGGATCTCGGCCTACCCTGCCGGGGTCACGGCGCAGATGGTTCAGAACTTCGCGAGCGGCGGCGCCGCCATCAATCAGCTCGCGCGGGCCGCCGCCGCCGAGCTCCGCGTCATCGCGCTCGACCTCGATCACCCGACGGAAGATTTCACGGCGGCGCCGGCCATGGACGAAGCCGCGTTTCTCGAAGCGGTGTCGTCGGGCTATGACGCCGTCGCGTTGGACGCCGATCTCCTCGTGCTGGGCGAAATGGGGATCGGCAACACGACGGCGGCCGCCGCCGTCGCCGCCGCTCTGTTCGGCGGGGGCGGCGCGCGCTTTGCCGGGCACGGCACCGGCATCGACGAAAGCGGGCTGAAGCGCAAACGCGATGTCATCGACCGGGCGCTGGCGCGCCATGGCGCCATCCTCGGCGACCCTTTGCTGGTCGCCGCCGCCCTCGGCGGGCGCGAGCTTGCCGCGCTTCTCGGCGCCGCACTTGCCGCGCGCCATGCGCGGATTCCGGTGCTGCTCGACGGCTTTGTCTGCACCGCGGCGGTCGCGCCCCTCGTCAAGCTCCGCGCCGATGCGCTGAGCCACGCTCTGGCCGGCCATCGCTCCGCCGAGTCGGGTCACATTCTCTTGCTCGAAGAGCTCGGCCTCCTGCCGCTGCTCGATCTCGGCATGCGGCTTGGCGAAGGGTCGGGCGCTTCCGTCGCCGTGCTGGTGCTCCGCGCCGCGCTCGCCTGCCACACCGGCATGGCGACCTTCGCCGAGGCGCAAGTCTCGGGGAAGGAGGCTTAGGCCTTGGCGATGGCGTGGAAGAAGGTGCCGGTGACGTTGCCGCGCCGTCCGCCCGACGCGCCGAGCTTCCGCCCCTCGCCGTCGGCAAGATCGAGCAAAGGTTGATCGCTTCCTTCCGTCACGAGCGCCGCGTAGTGGAATTCGTGGCCGCGGAGCCGCGTGCCTGCTTGGCCCAATACGCTCGCGCCAAGCAGAGTCCCTTCGCGATAGCCGAGATGAAGCTTGGGCGCGGCGAAACTCGTAGCATGGCTGAGCAGCCCGGCCATGCGGTGGCTGACACCGTTGCCATCGGCAATATTTGTCCCGAGCACCATGTAGCCGCCGCACTCGCCATGCACGGGGCGCGTCGCGGCGAAGCGGATAAGCCCCGCGCGAAATCGCTCCGCCGCCGCTAGTCGATCGGCGTGAAGCTCGGGGTAGCCTCCGGGTAGCCAGCAGGCGTCGCAATCATCGGGCGGGGCCTCATCGGCAAGCGGCGAGAAGGTCGCGATCTCCGCCCCCGCCTCGCGCCAACCTTCGAGCACATGCGGATAGACGAAGGTGAAGGCCGCGTCCTTGGCGAGCGCGATGCGCTGTCCGGGCGG
>JBFWTF010000066.1:0-11397 GCA_050247995.1 Methyloceanibacter sp.
ATCATGCCGCCGCGCACGAGGTCGAGATGGGCGGGATCGATGTCGAGCGCCGCGGCCTCGGGCCGTGGCTCCGAGGGAACGACCAGGTGCGGGGAGACCGCCCTCCCCGTGGCGATGCGCGCGGTCGCGACCGCGAGCTGAAGCGGCGTGAGCGAGACATAACCCTGGCCGATGCCGCAGCTGATGGTCTCGCCGGGATACCAGGGCTGCCCCAGCGTCCTTCGCTTCCACTTGGTGTCGGGGATGATGCCCTGCTTCTGACCAGCGAGGCCGAGGTGATGGACTTCGCCGAGCCCGAGCTTGTGCGACATTTCGGCAAGGCGATCGATGCCGACGCGCTTCACCGTCTCGTAGAAATAGACGTCGCAGGATTGCTTGATCGCCTCGTGCAGATAGACCGTGCCGTGGCGCTTCCAGCAGCGGAAGTAGTGGCGGCCGAAGGGATAGCCGCCGGGACAGTTCATGCGCTCTTCCGGCGTGATGACGCCGGCCTCCAGCCCTGCGAGCGCGGTCACGACCTTGAAGGTCGAGCCGGGCGGATAGAGGCCGCGGATGGCGCGATTTTCCAGCGGGTGGTCCTCGTGCCGCGCCAGCTCCCTCCACTCCGCGAGATCGACCTTGAAGGATATCTCGTTGGGATCGAAGGACGGATAGGACGCCATGACGACGACGCCGCCGGCCAAGACGTCGAGCACGACGATGGAGGCGACCCGCAAGCCCTCGATGCGCTTGTAGGCGATCTCCTGAAGCTCCTGGTCGATGGTGAGTTTGAGATCCTTGCCGCGCGCGCTCGCGGTGGCGCCGAGCTCGCGGATGACGCGCCCGTGGGCATCGACCTCGTAGCTGACGGTGCCAGGCTCGCCCCTGAGCTCGGCGTCCAGACCTTTTTCGAGTCCGGCCTTTCCGGTGCGAAATCCCGGCACCCGCATCACCGGGTGCAGGCCGACTTCCTTCTTGTCGGCCAAGCCGACATAGCCGACGACGTGGGCCATGCTGCGGGCGCGGACATAGCGGCGATAGGTCGCCCGGTCGGTGCGCATGCCGGCGATCTGCGGCGCGAGCACGCTGAGAAGCGCGAACTGGCGCCAGTCGAGACCTTCGGTGACGAGAACGGGGAAGTAGCCGCTTTGGCGGCGCGCGGCGCGCATCACGCGGTCCTTGGCGGCGGCGCCGACGGGCACGATCTCGGCAATGGCGTCGAGCGTGGCGCTCAAGTCCTTGCACCGCGCCGGAACGACAATGACGCGAAAATTCTCCTTGTCCTCGGCGATGGTCCGGCCCAGGCGGTCGTAGATGGCGCCGCGCGCGGGCGCCACGAGATGCTCGCTGATGCGATTGTCGTCGGAGAGCAGCCGGTATTCGGGCGAGTCGAGGATCTGCAAGCGGCGAAGCCGCCAGAGGAGAAGGCCGAAGAGGCCGGTCTGGGCCGCCCCGATCAGGACCGCGCGGCGCGAGAAGCGATGGCGCAGCCTGAGCGCGTAGTCGCGCCGCTTCATGTTAAACCTCGAAACGGCTTGAGCTTGAGCCGGCCGCGCTTGAGCCAGACGATGGCGCGCAAGACGGGCGGAAAGAGAAGGATCGAAACGCATATGCCAAGCGCGATCGGCCAGGCATCGATCAGGCGGAGCGCGTAAAGCGAGCCGAGCAGCCAGCCGGCCGCGCCGACCGTCGCGGCGACGCCGGCCCAGAGGAGCCACAGCCGGTACCGGTCCTGGCTGTCGCCGGGCGACGGCGCGCGCGCGCCGGCATTGGCGGCGACGAGCGCCATCAGCGCCCAGAACCCGAGCGGGCCGCCGCTCAAAATGTCGAGTAGGAGCCCGAGCAAAAGAGCGAGATAGGACGGGAACGCCGTGCCGGGAAGCGCGCGCCAGCAAAAGATCATCATCATGACGATGAGCGGCGGGATGAGTGTGGCATTGGCGGGAAGCCCCCAGGGAACCACGGTCGCGAGCACAGCGGCGAGCACCGTGAGCGCTGGCAGGCTCCCGTTCATTGCTGGGTTTGCGCCACGCTCGCGCCGGCGGAAGCGGCGGGGGCTCCAGCTTGCTTGATCGCGCCCGTCATCTCAGAGCCTCCGACCGACGCAGTGGGCACCGCATCGCGCACCCTGGTATCGGCAGGCGCTTCGGACAGGGCACGGTCGAGGGGCGCGGCGGGCGGATCGGTTCGCACCAGTTCCGGCGTATCGAAGAACAGCACGCTGACGACATCGAGCGCGCCCAAATCGGCGTGGGGCCTGACTTTGTAGGCGCCGGGCGATCCCGTCACCGCGCCGACTCTGAGGCCGCGCGGCAGCACGCCGTCGCTGCCCGAGGTGAACACCTCGTCGCCCTCATGCAGCACGGCGCCGTCGGGAAGGAAGTCGAGCGTCAATTCCCCGCCGCCCTCGCCCGAGGCGATGCCGCGAACGCCCGACTTGCCCGCGAGAACGGGAATGTGGCTGCTGTGATCGTTGATGAGAAGCACGCGGGCGAATGCGTTGCCCGCCTCGACCGTCCGCCCGACGAGGCCGTCGCCGTTGATCACGGCGTAGCCGACGCGGACCCCGTCGTCGCGCCCGAGATTGACCAGAGCGCTCTGAAGGAAGGGGCCGCGCCCGTCGGCGATCACGTCGCCGGTGGCGAAATGCAGGGCAGGCTCGTCGGCGGCGTTGAGCAGCGCGCGGAGCTGCGCCACTTTTCGCTCGGCGAGCTTGGCGCGCCATTCCCACTGTCTGAGCCTCGCGTTCTCACCCTTGAGGCGGTCGATCTCGTTGAACGAGCCGACGTAAGACGTGACCCGTTTCACCCCGTGGCGTGCCGCGATGGCCGGCACCGACGCCGCCTCGAGCACGGGGGCGGTCAGATCGAGGAAACCGTCGCGCGCCTGGTCGAGCGCGGCATGGCCGATGCGGCCCAAGACAAGAAGAACGACGCAGACGAAGATGAGGGTGAAATTCATAAGTTCGCCGGGCGCTCGCCACGATCGGCGAGGCCTCGGCTTGAACGGTGAATGGCCCCCGCGCATTTCCTCGTCTTTCCTCGAAGGTCACGCGCCGCTCGCGTCCCTTCGTCAATTCGGGGTTCGTGCAGCCGCTAAAACCCCGCTCCTCGCGACCTCCACCTCATGGCCTGACCAAAAAGTCGGACATGGTCTCAAGCTGCTCCAAAGCCTTGCCCGTCCCGCGCACGACACAGCGCAACGGCTCCTCGGCGATCTTGAACTTCACGCCGGTCTCCTGCGAGAGCCGGGCATCGAGCCGGTCGAGCAGCGCGCCGCCGCCGGTCAGGTAGATGCCGGATTCGCAAATATCGGCGGTGAGCTCGGGCGGCACGTCGGCAAGCGCCTGGCGGATGCCGCCGACGATCTGCTGGATCGGCAGGTTCAAGGCCTGCGGAATATCGTCGGGCGTGAGGGCGATATCGGCCGGGAAGCCGCGGTGGAGGTCGCGTCCCTTGATATGGATCGGCATGCGCTCGCCATTGGCCTTGGCGATGGCGCAGCCGGACTCCTTCTTGATCGCCTCGGCGCTGGTGGCGCCGATCAGCAAATTGTATTTGAAGCGCACATAATTGACGATCGCCTCGTCGAAGGCGTTGCCGGCGCTGCGCACCGAGCGCGAATAGAGCACGCTGCCCATCGACAGGACGGCGATGTCGGTGGTGCCGCCGCCGATATCGACCACCATCGAACCGCGCGCCTCGGTGATGGGAAGCCCGGCGCCGATGGCGGCGGCGATCGGCTCCTCGATGAGATAGACGCGCCGCGCGCCCGCCGACAGCCCCGCTTCGTGCACCGCGCGGCGCTCGACCGGGGTCGCGCTCGCCGGTACGCAGATCATGATGCGCGGACTGGAAAAGAGCGGGCGCTTCAGCCCGCGGCGGATGAAATGCTTGATCATCTCCTCCGCGGCGCTGAAATCGGCGATCACGCCGTCGCGCAAGGGCTGGATGGTCTCGATCTTGGAAGGCGTGCGGCCGAGCATGGTCTTGGCCTCGTAACCGACGGCGATCACCTTGCGATCACCGTCCCGTTGCTGGGTCACAGCAACGACCGAAGGCTCGTCGAGCACGATCCCCCGTCCCGGCACGTAAACCAGCGTGTTCGCCGTGCCAAGGTCGATGGCCATGTCCGCCGAGACAAAGCCTAAGACCCGCGAGAACATACGCCCGCCCCAATCTGGCTCCCCGCAACGAGCCAATCACGCCACGGATGCTTATGGCCGGCAGGCGGCGACTCTTTCGTGACAGGTTGTTTGGCCGTCTACCGAGCGCCCGACTATGTTGCTGCAAATTGATCGCAGGGGCAATGCATCGGACCCCCAATTTGAAAAAACAATTTTCTTGCATCGCCTATTAGGGGCGCCGGGCGGAAATTTGCACGCGAGCGCGCCGTCAGGCCTGAAAATTGGGCACGCCGCTAAGAGACTTCCTTAGCGGCGTGCGCCAAGTGAAACGCATGTCGTTGATTCTAAGCCGGAATGCCCGGCGGAGCCCGGCGCCGGACCGCCCTCGATGCGGGCAGCCCGCGCGCCTTCACGCCATCGGCAGCCAAAGCGGGCTTCAGGACGCGAGCATCGTCTCAGGCTTCCGCCGCGCCTCGCGCGCCAGGAGCTTGCTCAGTGCGCTGACATAGGCCCTGGCCGAGGCGACCAGCGTGTCGGTGTCGGAGCCGCGGCCGGTCACCGTCTTGCCGTCAGCCTCGAGCCTGACGCTCACCTCGGCCTGGGCGTCGGTTCCTTCCGTCACCGCGCTCACCTGATAGAGCGGCAGCCGCGCCTCGTGCGGCACGATGGCCTTGATCGCCCTGAAGGTGGCGTCGACCGGGCCGTCGCCGGTCTGCTCGCTGGTGTGCTGCTTGCCGTCGATTTCGAGCGTGATGGTCGCCTTCTGCGGACCGCCGGTGCCGGCGATCACGGTCAGGGCCACGACCTTGATGCGGTCATGGGCGCTCGCGATCTCCTGATCGACAAGCGCTTCGAGATCCTCGTCATAGACGTGCTTCTTGCGGTCGGCGAGCGCCTTGAAGCGCACGAAGGCGTCCTCGAAGGCGTTGTCGCCGAGCTCGTAGCCGAGCTCTTTCAGCTTCTCGCGGAAAGCGTGCCGCCCGGAATGCTTGCCCATCACGAGCGAGGATTCCTTCAAGCCCACGCTCTCGGGCGTCATGATCTCGAAGGTCTCGGCATGCTTGAGCACGCCGTCCTGGTGGATGCCGCTCTCATGGGCGAAGGCGTTCCGCCCGACGATGGCCTTGTTGTACTGGACCGGGAACGCGGTCACGCGCGAGACGAGCCTTGAAGCGCGCGTGAGCATGGTGGTGTCGATGCCGGTATGGACCGGCATGATGTCGCCCCGCGTCTTGATGGCCATGACGATTTCTTCCAGCGCGGCGTTGCCGGCGCGCTCGCCGAGCCCGTTGACGGCGCACTCGACCTGGCGGGCGCCGGCGCCGACGCCGGCGAGAGAATTGGCGACGGCGAGACCGAGATCGTTGTGGCAATGGGTCGAGAACACGGCCTTCTCGGCCCCCGCCACGCGGGCGAGGATCATGCGGATGAGGCTCGCGAACTCATCGGGCGTGGCGTAGCCGACGGTGTCGGGAATATTGACGGTGGTGGCGCCGGCCTTGATCGCTGCTTCGATGCAACGGCAAAGAAAGTCGTGCTCGGTGCGGGTCGCGTCCATCGCCGACCACTCGACATCGTCGGTATAGCTCCGCGCGCGCGTGACCGAGGCGGTGACGCGCTCCAGCACTTCCGCCTCGTCGATGCCCATCTGATATTTGCGATGGAGCGGCGAGGTGCCGATGAAGGTGTGGATGCGGCCGCGGAGCGCCGGCTTGATCGCCTCGGCGCAGCGGTCGATGTCCTTCATTTGCGCGCGCGCGAGCCCGCAGATCACCGCCTTCTTGGCGCGGCGGGCGATCTCCTGCACGCTGTTGAAATCGCCTTCGGAGGCGATGGGGAAGCCGGCCTCGATGATATCGACGCCCATCTCGTCGAGGACTTCGGCGACCTCGAGCTTCTCCTCGAAGGTCATGGTCGCGCCGGGGCATTGTTCGCCGTCGCGCAAGGTGGTGTCGAAGATCACCACGCGGTCGCGCTCGGAGCGGTTTTCCGCCTTGGCGCGGTTAGATTGGTCGGACTCCATCTCGTTCATCCTTGGACTTTGGGCCCCAGTCTAGCACGACCGGCGAGCCGCCTGAATTGTTGCGGGTTTTTCTTGCCATCCCCTGAACGCCCGCCCTGGCTCGAAGCAAGGGCCGAAGGCCGCTCAGGGGCGTCTAAGGACGAGGGTAAGCTTGCCCTCGCGCGCGCGCTTCTGGGCCGCCAGCGAAAAAGCGGTCTCGGCCAAGGTTTTTTCCTCAAAGCGCATGGGTCACCTGATCTTGCGCGGAAAATAGGGTGAAGAGCCGCCCGAGGCAAGGCCATTGGGCCCGGGGCCGGCCCCGCCGCCCGCTCGGGGGCTCCGCCTAACGGCCCGGAGGGGCGGTCAAATCGCCGTCGGGCAGGCTGACGAAGATGAGCACGCCGAGCACGGCCATGTAGAAGCGGAAGGCCGCCTCCTGGCCATTCCAGTCCTTCGATTGCCACATGGCGAACCACTCGCCCCCGACCACCATGAAACCGAAGAACCAAACGAGGAAGGCGAGCAGGCATCCGGCGATGACGAGGGTTTTGCCTTGGTTGAAAGCGGCGCCGGGCGCGTTGCGCAAGCGAATGAGTCGGATCGCGCCCGCGAGCAACAGGATGCCAGCCACGCCCTCGGCGGCAATGATCGCCGCGTAGGCCGCCCGCCAAAGGACCGGATCGGTGATCGCGCGATACATGAGCGCGTTGCCGGGAAAGGTCGTGTCCATGCTCATCACGTGCTGCACGAAGAGGTAGTTCGTGCCGTAATCGGTGATGTTGTCGATGCTGACAAGCAGACAGAAGGCGGCGAGCGCAAGGCTCATGACGATCTTGGCGTAGCGCGTGATCAGCATGGGTGGCCCCACGCATTCCCCCTCTCCCCTCGCGGGAGAGGGTGGCGAGCCGTCCGGTGACGGCGAGCCGGCTGAGGGGGAAGTTGGAGCGTGACGCGGCTTCGCCGCTTACCCCTCACCGCGCGCCTCGCGCTCCAGCAGCGCAGCGGTAGCGCATCGAAAATGGCGCGCGTGCTCTCCCCCGAGGGGAGAGCGGGGCGTTGGTTGCACGGCTCGGCCGTCATCCCAAGCGTCAGTTCTTGCTCTTGTCGACCATCTTGCGCTCGGCGATCCACGGCATCATGGCGCGCAGGCGCTTGCCCACCTCTTCCATCTGGTGGTTGTCGCATTTGGCGCGCATCGCCTTGAACGAGGTCTGTGCGACGCGGTTCTCGAGCATCCAGTCCTTGACGAACTTGCCGGACTGGATGTCGGCGAGGACGTCCTTCATCGCCGCCTTGCTCGAAGGGCCGACCACGCGCGGGCCGGAAACGTACTCGCCATACTCGGCGGTGTTCGACACCGAGTAGTTCATGTTGGCGATGCCGCCCTCATAGATGAGGTCGACGATCAGCTTCACCTCGTGCACGCATTCGAAATAGGCCATCTCCGGCGCATAGCCGGCCTCGACCAGGGTCTCGTAACCGTTCCGCATCAGCTCGACCAGGCCGCCGCACAGGACCGATTGCTCGCCGAACAGATCGGTCTCGCATTCTTCGCGGAAAGTGGTCTCGATGATGCCGGCGCGGCCGCCGCCGATCGCCGCGGCATAAGACAAAGTGAGGTCGTGGGCGTTGCCGGTCGCGTCCTGGGCGATGGCCATGAGGCACGGCACGCCGGCGCCCCGCGCATATTCGGCGCGCACGGTGTGGCCCGGACCCTTCGGCGCCACCATGCACACATCCATGTCGGAACGCGGCTCGATCAGGTTGAAATGAATGTTGAGGCCATGGGCGAAGAACAACGCCGCGCCCTCTTTCATGTTCGGCTTGAGGTCCTTCTCCCAGATGCCGGCCTGGAGCTCGTCGGGGGTCAGCATCATGACCACGTCGGCCCATTTGGCCGCGTCAGGGACATCCATCACTTTCAGCCCGGACTTCTCGGCCTTGGCCACCGATTTGGAACCGGGGCGCAAGCCCACCGCCACGTCCTTGACGCCGGATTCTTTCAGGTTCAGCGCGTGCGCGTGGCCCTGGCTGCCATAGCCGATGATGGCGACCTTCTTGCCCTTGATGAGATTGAGATCGGCATCACGATCGTAATAGACGCGCATACGTATCGTTCCCTTAACTTGAGTTGGCGCTAGTGCTCGGCCGCGTTTGTGGCGCGAAGGTCCGGGCTTGGCAAGGGGTCTTGCCCTCTCATCACATCCGCTCCGGCCCGCGCGAGATGGCGGCGACCCCGGTGCGGGCCACTTCGACGAGGCCGAGCGGCTGCATCAGGGCGATGAATTCCTCGATCTTCGACTGCTCGCCGGTGATCTGGAAGACGAAATGGCCGGTCGAGGAATCGACCACGTCGGCGCGGAAGGCCTCGGCGAGGCGCAAAGCCTCGACGCGCTTCTCGCCTTTGCCCGCGACCTTGACCATCGCCAGCTCGCGCTCGAGCGGCGTGCCGGTAACGGTCAAGTCGGTGACGGAATGGACCGGAACCAGCCGCTCGAGCTGATGCTGGATCTGTTCGATCACCATCGGCGTGCCGGTGGTGACGATGGTGATGCGGGAAAGATGCGCCTCGTGCTCGGTCTCCGACACGGTGAGCGACTCGATGTTGTAGCCGCGCCCGGAAAACAGCCCGATCACGCGCGCGAGCACGCCGGGCTCGTTGTCCACGAGTACGGTCATGGTATGGGTGCCGGGCAGCTCGACCTTCTTCTCGAGCGGGTAGGCCGATCCGGGCTGCTTGTTGGCTTTCGTCGCTTTTCCGGTCATCGCATCGCGCCGCTAATGGTTGCCGCCCTCTCCGCCCTTGCCGCCGCCAAGCTCGATCATCCTGAGCGCGAGCGCGATCAGGAAAATCGACAGGGGAAGGATCAGCATCGCCCATTGGAAGTGACCGTTGGCCTCGACCACCACCCGGGCGAAGATCACGATCAAGACGACGATGACGACCTCGGCAAGCGTCGCCTTGAGCTGGCCGACGCCGCCCACCTTCATCCAATCGGGCAGGCGCTTGGCGTAGCCCTCGGGGAGCGTGAAGACAAAGCCGATGGCGATGCCGTAGGCGAAGATCACGAGCACGATGCCGAACAGGAAGGCGTCAACGGCCTCCAGCACCGGCACCGTGACCTGCCGCTCGGCCGCCTCGCCGGGCGTCATCAGCGTGTGCCAGGCCTCATACAGGTAGAAGCCTCCTTGCGAGAACATCAGCAGCGCGCCGACCATGGCTCCGGCGGAGCCGATCAGCATGATGGCCCGAAGGCCAAGCAAGAATCGTATCAAGACGTTGTCCCCCCGGCGCTAAACCATCACCTTGCCTTCTTCGGTGATGGCGTTCTCGATGTCCTCTTCGGTCAGGTCGTCGCCCATCAACATGTTGTTGTGCGCCTCCCCGCTCGGAATCATGGGGAAGCAATTGGCGTATTTGTCGACCCGGCAGTCGAAGATCACGGGCTTCTTGACCGCGATCATCTCCCTGATCGCGTCGTCGAGCTCTGACGGCTTCTCGGCCCTGATGCCGACGGCCTGATAGGCCTCGGCCAGCTTGACGAAATCGGGCAGAGCGGCGGTGTAGGAATGGGAATAGCGGCCGCCATGCAGCAATTCCTGCCACTGGCGCACCATGCCCATATACTCGTTGTTCAAGATGAAGATCTTGATCGGCAGATCGTACTGCGCGGCGGTGGACATCTCCTGCATGGTCATCAGCACCGAGGCTTCACCGGCAATGTCGATGACGAGCGAATCCGGGTGCGCCACCTGCACGCCGACCGCGGCGGGCAAGCCGTAGCCCATGGTGCCGAGCCCGCCGGACGTCATCCAGCGATTGGGCTCCTCGAACCTGTAGAACTGCGCCGCCCACATCTGATGCTGGCCGACTTCGGTGGTGATGTAGGCGTCCTTGTCGCGGGTCAGCGCGTAAAGGCGCTCGATGGCGTATTGCGGCATGATGACGTCGTCGCGCTTGCGGTAGCGCAGGCAGTCCCGCGCGCGCCAGCGGTCGATCCCGGCCCACCACGCTTTCAGCGCGGCCTTGTCCAGTTTGGGCTTCTTTGCCTTCCACGCCTCGATCATCTGCTCGAGCACATGGGTGCAATCGCCGACGATGGGGACGTCAACCTTGATGTTCTTGTTGATCGAGGAGCGGTCGATATCGACGTGGATCTTCTTCGAGCCGGGCGAGAAGGCATCGACGCGTCCGGTGATGCGGTCGTCGAAGCGCGCGCCGATGCAGATCATCACGTCGCAATCGTGCATGGCGTTGTTGGCTTCGTAGGTGCCGTGCATGCCGAGCATGCCGAGCCATTGCGGGTCGGAAGCGGGATAGGCGCCGAGCCCCATCAGGGTCGAGGTGATGGGGAAGCCCGTCATGCGGACGAGCTCGCGCAGCTTCTCGCTGGCGCGCGGTCCGGAATTGATGATGCCGCCGCCGGTGTAGAAGACCGGGCGCTTGGCGCGCGCCATCAACTCGATGGCCTCGGCGATGGCGCGATCGTCGCCGCGGGTGCGCGGGTTGTAGCTCTTGTGCTGCGAGTTGGTGAGGCCGGTATACTCGCCGGTCGCGAACTGGATGTCCTTGGGGATATCGACCACGACCGGTCCCGGGCGGCCGCTGCGCGCGACGTAGAACGCCTCGTGCAGCACGCGGGAGAGCGCGTTCACGTCCTTGACGAGATAATTGTGCTTGGTGCAGGGCCGCGTGATGCCGACCGTGTCGCATTCCTGGAACGCGTCGTTGCCGATGAGATGGGTCGGCACCTGGCCGGTGATGCAGACGATCGGGATCGAATCCATCAGCGCGTCGGTCAAGCCGGTGACGGCGTTGGTGGCGCCGGGACCGGAGGTGACGAGGACGACGCCGACCTTGCCGGTCGAGCGGGCGTAGCCTTCGGCGGCGTGAACGGCGCCCTGCTCATGGCGGACGAGGATGTGCTTGAGGCGATCCTGCTGGAACAGCTTGTCGTAGATCGGCAGCACGGCGCCGCCGGGATAGCCGAAAATATGCTCAACGCCCTGATCGGCGAGAACCTGAAGCACCATATCGGCGCCGGTCATCGTGCGCGACATCGTCTCTCTCACTGACAAAAACCGGCCTCGCGCCCTAAGCTCCGCGGCCGGTCAAAGCTCGAGGAATAGCTGAAAAGTCTAAATAAGGCGCGCACCCTAAGGCTTGACCCAGAGAGGGTCAATGGAAAATGCGAATGAATGACAATATTCGTAATGCTTTTCTTTCCGAAAATTGCGCCTGGATACTCACAAGCCAAACTTTCTTGCTTGCTTCCCTCTAACTACCTGA
>JBFWTF010000067.1:0-11345 GCA_050247995.1 Methyloceanibacter sp.
GTTGAGCCGTTCCTTGTCGAGGGCCTGCTCGCGATGATTGGGGTCGTAGTCCGGGAGCGAGGCGAGCGCCATCACCTCTCCGGAGTGAACGTCGATGACGATGCCCGCCGCGGCCTTGGCGCGATAGGTGGCGATGGCGCGGCCGAGTTCCTCGCGCAACACGTGCTGCACGCCGAGATCGAGCGAGAGCGTGACGCCTTCGGCCCCGGTCATGGCGAGCTGGGGATTGTCGTCGATGAATTTCTCGATGCCGGCGAGACCCTTGCTGTCGACGTTGACGAGGCCGACTACATGACTGGCGGTGGCTCCCATCGGATAGACGCGGCGATACTCGTCGATGAAGCCGAGACCGGGGAGTCCGAGCTCGTGGATCTCGGCCTGCTGCTTCGGCGTGAGCTCGCGCTTGATGCGGACGAAGCGCCCTCCCTGCCTGATGCGCGCGCGGAGATCGCGTTGATCGATGCCGGGGAGCACGCTCGCGACTTGCTCGGCGAGTTCGTCCACGTCGATCACGCGATCGGGGTCGGCAAAAAGGGTCGCGCCCTTGATGTCGGTCGCAAGCAGCCGGCCGTTGCGATCGAAGATGTCGGGACGATGGACCGTCGAGGAGATGTCGAACTGACCGCCCGCGCCAGGCGCGGTCGCGGCGAAGCCGAGCGCGACGAGCCGGCCGGCGATCAGGGTGAAAGCGAGCGCGAAGGCGAGACAGGCAAGACGGAAGCGGTAGCGGCCGCGCGCGAGATAAGCGCGTTCGGCGCGGGCGGCGGCGGGATCGGGTCTTGCGGCTGCGGCCATCGGTGGTTGCCCCCTATTGGGCTTCGTCGGGACGGACGATCTTGGCCTCGGGCCACGGCGCGGCGGCCTCGGCCGAGGGGGCGCTCGCAACCGAAACCTTGGGCTTCTCGCCCGGCGGCGCCGATTTCGCCGCTGGCGCTGCGTCCTCGGCTTGAGAGGGCGCGGCCCGTTCGAGGCGCGCCGGGTCGAAGTCGCGATCGGTCACCGTGTCGAGGGTGACGATCTGTACCGGCTTGGCCGGGGCGAGCTTCAGATATTTCTGGGCGAGCCGCTCGATCCGCTCAGGGCGGTTGAGCAGGCTCCACTCGGCGCGAAGCACGGCGATCGCATCGCGCTCCTCGTCGATCTCGTTGGTCAGCGCCCTGATTTCGGCGTCGAGGCCCCGCGCCTGGTACTTGACCTGATAGATGACGCAGGCGAGCGCGACGAGGCCGAACACGAGGCAGATATTGATAAAGCGCAGCATGGCGTTACTCGCGAAACGAAACGACCCTCAACTGGCGACCTTGAGCTGCGGCACCCCGAGCGCGGCCAGGTCGAGGGGATGCGCGGGCGCCGCGGTGCGCAGAGCGGCTCTGAGCCGTGCCGAGCGGGCGCGCGGGTTCCGGACAATTTCCCCCTTCCCCGGTTCTACCGGACGACGGTTAATGAGCTGGAAGCTTGGCGCAAAAAATTCGCCCGCCGCCTCGGGGAGGTGGCGGGAGCCGCGCGGAGGCGGGGCGCTGCGGCCGGCAAGGAAGCGCTTGGCGATCCTGTCCTCGAGCGAATGAAAGGTGACGATGGCGAGCCGCCCTCCGGCCTTGAGCAGCCGTTCGGCGGCGGCAAGGCCATTGGCGAGCTCGGTCAGCTCCTCGTTGAGAAAGAGCCGCAAGCCTTGGAAGGTGCGGGTCGCGGGATGCTTGGTCTCGTCGCGCTTGCGGCCGAGCACCTTGGCCACGAGGTCGGCGAGCTCGCCCGTTGTGGTGATCGGCCGCTCGGCGCGCCGCGCCACGATGGCCTTGGCGATGGCGCGGGCCTTCCGCTCCTCGCCCAGCTTGCCGATGATCTCGGCGAGCTCCTCTTGCGACAGCGTATTGACGATATCGCTTGCCGTCCGCCCGCCCGCGCCCATGCGCATATCGAGCGGGCCGTCCTTCATGAAGGAAAAGCCGCGCTCGGCCTGGTCGAGCTGCATGGAGGAAACGCCGAGATCGAGCACGACGCCATCGACGGCGGCGAAGCCCTCGCTCGCGGCAATCGCTTCCATCTCGCTATAGCGGCCGAGCACGGCGATGAGCCGGCCGGGATATTTGTCGGCGAGCGCCCCGCTCAGGCGAAAGGCTTCCGGGTCGCGATCGATGGCGATGATTTTGCAATCGGCCCGGGCAAGAATGGCGTCGCTGTAGCCGCCGGCGCCGAAGGTCCCGTCGACGACGATCTCGCCGTCCTTCGGGTCAAGCGCGGCAACGACCTCCGAGAGCATCACGGGAATGTGGCGGGCCGGTCCGCCGGCGGCAGCCGTGCTGCCGCGACCCGCCATCATTCCCGTGCTCCCTCTGGCCCGCCGCTTCCGCGGCGCCCCGCGCCGAGTAGCTTGCGAAGGTCGCGCACTTTCTGGCGCGCCCCCGCGAGATGAGCTTCAAACCGTTTCGGTTCCCACATCTGAAATTTCTCGCCGAGCCCGACGAAAGTGATGTGGGTCGTGATGCCTGCGTGCTCGCGCAGGCGTTCGGGGAGAATGGTGCGTCCATCCTGATCGATGGTGAGGACCTCGCTCGTGCCGAACAGGGCGGTGGCGAGCTGATCCTTCTCGTCGGAGTAAGGGGCGAGGTCCTCGACGAGCGCGTTGATCTTGTCGACCAGGCGCTTGCCGCCGGCATCGAGGGCCGGCGCATCGAGGGAGGGGTAACAGTAGATGCCGTCGAGGCCGTCCTTGGCGAGGACGGTGCGGAAAGGAGCCGGGACCGAAACGCGGCCTTTGGTGTCGATGCGATTGGTGAATGCCGAGACAAACTGGTCCATCTCCCCCTCACGCACCCGAGCCGACGCGGGAACCATTGCCAAGCCTGGGGTGCAGGCCGGTGCCCGGAAAATTGGGTGGGAGAAGCGGCGCAGATCCCCCCGTGGCCTCTAAAGGAACGCGGCCAGCTATCTCCCACCCATTACTCACCGAACGGGCATTGGTGGGATAGCATGGGATAATATGGGCGTCAATGGACCGAACCGGGATAAGACCGGTTGTCCAAGGGAAAATGGCGTAAAACGGTCATACCAATCTTGTTTTTTGGTTAACCGCTCGCGATTGCCGCTGTCCGGCGAAGCGCGGTAGAAGGCGAAGCGCGCCGCGGTGGCGCTTTCGTGCTGATTCGTCATGACGGGCGGCGTGCCGCGCTCTCAAGCATGACGGCCAAGAGAGTTCGAGGGATGCATGGCCAAGAGGGAGTTGAAGGCGACGCTGGGCTTTGCCGCCGTCGCGCTCCTGCTCGGATCCTGCGGTCTTAGCGCCGGCGACGGCGCGGGCGGTCCCTTCGCGCTCCTCGGCCCGCCCGACGCGCCGGTCAACCTCTATTACGAGGAACAGGGCAAGGGCCCCCCGGTCCTCCTCCTGCACGGGTTCGGCGCCAGCACCTATACATGGCGGCACATCGTCCCCGAGCTCGCGCAGACGCATCGGGTCATCGCCGTTGACCTCAAGGGTTTCGGCCAGTCCGACAAGCCGTTCGACGACCGCTATTCCGTGTCCGACCAGGCCGAGCTGCTCGCCGAGCTGATCGAGGCCAAGGATCTCCGCAATCTCACCATCGTCGGGCATTCCTTCGGCGGCGGCGTCGCCTTGCGTCTGGCGCTCGACGCCCGGCTCGGCGGCCGCATCTCACGGCTCGCGCTGCTCGATTCGATCGCCTATCAGCAGGAGATCCCGGTTTTCTTCCGGCTGCTCGACGTGCCCGTCGTCTCCCCGGTCGGCGTGCGCATGGTGCCGCCTTTGGTGCAGACGCGCGTCGCCCTCCAGATCGCCTATCACGACGACAGCAAGATCGATCCCGAGGAGGTCGAGATCTATGCCGCGCCGCTCAAGACCGCGGCCGGCAAGCACGCGATCGTCCAGAGCGCGCGGCAGATCGTGCCCGCCGACATCGACACGCTCCCCCAACGCTTCAAGACGATCACGCTGCCAACGCTGATCCTGTGGTGCGACCACGATCGCATCGTGCCGCTCGAAATCGGCATCAAGCTCCGGCGCACGCTGCCCAACTCCACCTTGCGGCTGGTCGAGGGTTGCGGACACATGCCGCAGGAGGAACAGCCGCAATCCACCTTGAGCCTGCTCAAGGGCTTCATCGGCGGCTGATAATCTTTCCTTATCGTAGCGATCTGAAAAATCGATTTGGCTTATTGTGCACGGCAGGCAAGCTTGTCGCGAGGCGCCCGCATCCAGCGGGCGCGACGAGGAGCCATGCCGACCGATGTCGAAGAAACCAATACTCACCACCACGGCCGGAGCGCCGGTCGCCGACAATCAGAATTCGATCACGGCGGGACCGCGCGGACCGGTCCTGCTTCAGGACTATCAGCTCATCGAGAAGCTCGCGCACCAGAACCGCGAGCGCATTCCCGAGCGTACCGTGCATGCCAAAGGCTGGGGCGCCTATGGGACGCTCACCATCACCGGCGACATCGCCAAATATACGAGAGCGAAGGCGCTGCAGCCCGGCGCCAAGACGGAGATGCTCGCGCGCTTTTCAACCGTCGCGGGCGAGCTTGGCGCCGCCGACGCCGAGCGCGACGTGCGCGGCTTCGCGCTGAAATTCTACACCGAGGAAGGAAACTGGGACCTGGTCGGCAACAACACGCCCGTGTTCTTCGTGCGCGATCCGTACAAATTCCCGGATTTCATCCATACCCAGAAGCGGCACCCCAGGACCAATCTCCGCTCGCCGACGGCGATGTGGGACTTCTGGTCGCTGTCGCCGGAGAGCCTGCATCAGGTGACGATCCTCATGTCAGACCGGGGACTGCCCACCTCGGTCAGGCATATGAACGGCTATGGCAGCCACACCTATTCCCTCATCAACGCCAAGGGCGAGCGGTTCTGGGTGAAGTTCCACTTCAAGACCTTGCAGGGCCACAAGCACTGGACCAACAGCGAGGCGGCGGAGGTGGTCGGACGCACGCGCGAGTCCACGCAAGCCGATCTGTTCGACGCGATCGAGAAGCGCGACTTCCCGCGCTGGAAGCTGCAAGTTCAGATCATGCCTGAGGGCGACGTGGGCAAACATTGGTACAATCCCTTCGATCTGACCAAGGTGTGGCCGCATCGCGACTATCCGCCGATCGACATCGGCGTGTTCGAGCTCAACCGCAATCCCGAGAATTACTTCGCCGAGATCGAGCAGGCGGCGTTCTCGCCGTCCAATATCGTGCCCGGGATCGGCTTCTCGCCGGACAAGATGCTTCAGGCGCGCATCTTCTCCTACGCCGATGCCCATCGATACCGGCTCGGCACGCATTACGAAATGCTGCCGGTGAACCGGCCGCGCTGCCCGATGCACCACTATCACAAGGACGGCCCGATGCGTTTCTTCGAGCCGGCGACCGGCAACACGGACGCCTATTACGAGCCGAATTCGTTTGGAGGCGCGGCGCAGGACGAGAGCTTCGCCGAGCCACCGCTTGCGATTTCGGGCGATGGCTTCCGTTACAATCATCGCGAGGGCAACGACGACTACCGCCAGCCCGGCGACCTCTTCCGCCTGATGACGCCCGAGGCGCAGCAGCGGCTCTGCCGCAACATCGCCGAGGCCATGGCGGGCGTGCCGGAGCCCATCATTCAGCGGCAGGTTGCGCATTTCTCCAAGGCCGACCCGGGCTATGGCGCGGGCGTGGCCAAGGCGCTAGGCCTCGAGACGAAGCTCGCGGCCGCCGAGTAAGCTCGGCTCTAGAAAATTGGAGGCCGGCGCGAAGGGGGCACCCTCGCGCCGGCCGTAATGTGTCACCAGGCCTGTAAGCCGGGTTCTGTACTCCCTTCGCCGAAGCGGCGGGAGCGATGGCCATTCATCTCGGGCGCGTCTTGCGGCGCGCCTCATGCAACCAACCCGGGCGGCTGATCCGGAAGCCGATCGGCGAGCGGTTTCCCGCTCCCCGCGCCGCCCCTATTCGGTTTTGCTCCCGGTGGGGTTTGCCGTGCCGTCCTTGTTACCAAGGCCGCGGTGCGCTCTTACCGCACCCTTTCACCCTTACCCCGCCTCCGGCCTTGCGGCGTGGGCGGGGCGGTTTGCTTTCTGTGGCACTGTCCCTGGGGTCACCCCCGCCGGACGTTATCCGGCACCGTGCTTCCATGGAGCCCGGACTTTCCTCCCCGCCCGTTTACGCAAAACATGAGGACGGAGCGGCCATCCGGCCCGCTGACAAGGGTAATAAGGGTTCTCGGGCGTCTCCCGTCAAGCGGCACCGGCAAAGCCCGACCCGCCGCGCCGTAACGTCAATTTGATGACTTTGGTGCGCGAGTTCCCATATTCTAGACGTGTTCTAAAGCGTGGACCGGCTGTGTCCGGCTCCGTTCCCTCAAGGCCTTGGCCCGTCGCGATTTTCCCGATACGGCGTGCCGCTACGACCAAGGAAAACCGCCACGCCATGACCTCGCACGTGCCACCGATGGCAAGTCAGGAGCTCCTCGGCCGCCTGCTCGCCGCCTTCCCCGAGCTTGCCGAGCTCGACGAGGCGCATCGCATGGATCTCCTCGGCAGCACCCAGTTCAGCCGCCTGCGCGGGGGCGATATCGCCTACCGCCAGGGGCAGCACTGCCACAACTACGTCATGTGCATCGAGGGCCAGACGCGCGTGTTCAAGACCTCTGAGTCGGGGCGCGAGATCCTGCTCTACCAGGTCGGCCCCGGGGAGACGTGCGTGCTGACCACCTCCTGCCTGATGGCGGGGAGCCCCTTCCCGGCGGAGAGCACGGCCGAAACCGATGTGCTTCACGCCGCGCTGCCCGCGAGCAGCTTCAACCGGCTGATGAGCGCCTCGCCGCGCTTCCGCAAATTCGTGCTCGACAATTACGGCGATCTCCTTTCGAGCCTCATCATGCTCGTGGATGAGGTCGCGTTCGCGAGCCTCGATCTCAGACTGGCCAGACGGCTTCTCGCCGAGGCCAACGCGCAAGGCGTGGTGGCAAAGACGCACCAGCAGCTTGCGCTCGATCTCGGCAGCGTTCGCGAGGTCATCAGCCGCTATCTCGCCGAATGGGAACGCATGGGCTGGGTGCGCTCCGCGCGGGGCTCGATCGAGGTCAGGAACCGTGCGGCACTCACAAGCTATGGCGGCGGCGAAGGGGCTTAGCCTTGCAGGATCGAGGATGTGACTTGGGTTACATACCCGGCGGTGGCCCCGCGCTTAAACAGGAAGCAAATCCCGGAATCCCCGAACGTTCAAGGAAATCAGCCTGATGACACAAATTCTCGGCACGCGTCGTGTGGCCCTTCCGCATCTTGCGGCGGCTTTCGTCACTTTCTTCGCCTTGGCCCTCGCCACCCCAGTGGCGGCGGCCGAATTCGACGATCAATGCGCCATGGGTCTCGCCTCGGGGCAGACGGTCAAGACCGATTGCGCGGTCAACTGGACCGACGAGGATGGCCACGTCTATTGCTTCTCGAGCGAGTCTTCGAAGGAAGCCTTCCTCAAAGACCCGGCCGGCAACATCAAGAAGGCGAAAGAGTTCCTCGCCGCCAAGGAGGCCGCGAAGGCGGCGGGCGCCAAGGAATTCACCGAGGACGACGTCAACAAGCGCGTCGCGGAAGTCATCGCCGAACGGTCGAAGGACGGCGCGTTCGTATTCCGCGACGCCAAGCTCGATGCCGACCTCAATCTCGAGATGGAGCAGATCAAGACGGTGCGCGGCATGGAAGGCTATGGCTGGTTCGCCAACGTCATCTTCCACGACAAGGAGACGCCGAAGAAGCAATACGCCATCGATTTCTGGTTCAAGCCCGACGGCGATCAGCTCAGGCTGATGGATATCCGCGTGTACAAAGGACCGAAGCAGGACGGCGACAGCTATTACATGATTACCCGCCTCCCGGTCCCTTGGTGGTGGCTTCCGGTGAGTGAGCATCCCGGCGACATGGAGGTGAGGCGCGCCTGGCATGTGATGAGCGCCATCCACAATTACATCGCCACCAACAAGGACGCCGACGGCAATCTCGTCGTGAAGGACGACAAGACCGGCGAGGCGGTTCCGCTCGAGTTCATCGAGATGCACCAGCCGGTGCGGCGCCTGAAGTCGGACGGCAAGTATTTCGCCTGCACCGACTTCCGCAAAGCGGGCAGCAAGGACGAGTATTACGATATCGACTTCTGGATCAACGATGCGTCCGGCAAGCTCGAAGTCAAAGAGGTCAAGATGCACAAGGTCCCGGTGCAGGAGGACGGCATCTGGACGCAAGAGAGCCGCTACACGTTCGAGGGCATGGATTTCGACGTGACCAACTAGGCATTCGCGGCTGTAAACCGAGAGGCCCGTTGCGCCAGCAGCGGGCCTTTTCTTTGGCCTCACACCATGGACGCTCGCGATCGCGCCATGAGCAGGCGGTCGAGCGTGTCGCGCGTCGAGGCGTCGGCGCGGCCGTCGACGCGGGCGGGACGGAAGTGGCGCTGGAAGGCTTCGACCGCCTTCTCCAGACCGGTGCCGTAGGTCGACGTGACCTCGACGCCGTAGCCGTAATCGCGCAAGGCGCGTTGCAGCGCGGCGACGCTCTCGCCTTCGTCTCCGGGGCCGAGTCCGGCATCGCCTTGAAGCGGCGCGGGCGGCACCCACAGCCCGATCCCGGCGCGCGCAAGCCGCGCCCAGTCAAATTTCTCGCCGGGATCGCGCTTCCGCCCCGGCGCCACGTCGGAATGCGCGAGCACCCGCTCGGGCGGGATGGCGTGACGGCTCAAGATGTCGCGGCACAACGTCTCGACGGCTCGCATCTCGGCTTCGGTGAAATCGGGATAGTCGAAATCATGGCCCGGATTGTGTATCTCGATGCCGATCGAGCGGGAATTGATGTCGGTCTCGCCGGCCCACAGGCTCTGGCCCGCGTGCCAGGCGCGCTCGGATTCGGCGACGAGCTGCGCGATGCGCCCGTCTTCGTCGACGACATAGTGGCACGATACGCCAGATTCCTGCCGCGTCAGCCAATCGAGCGCCGCTTCGGCGGACTCCATGCCGGTGTAGTGCAAGAGCAGCATGTCGGGCGCGATCCCGTTCCGCCGTGCCTCGCGGTTCGGCGCGGGGCACCACAGCGTGGCGAGCGGACTGTCGGGCGCGGCGGTCATATCATCAACATTGTCATCGCCCGGCTTGACCGGGCGATCCAGTAACGCGGGGGCTTGCATTCAATTGTCATTGCCCGGCTTGACCGGCAATCCAGTAGCCCCTGTGCTCCCAGATAATCCAGATAATGAAGGTCGATGGCTACTGGATTCCCGCCTGCGCGGGAATGACACCGGCGGAGATGCAAAACTTACATGCCGCGCTCTTTGGCGATCTGATCGTAGGCCTCGTTGATGGTCGCAACCTTCTCGGTCGCGAGCACGACGAACTCCTTGGGCACCCCGCGCGCGATCAGCTTGTCGGGATGGCTCTCGGCAACGAGCCGCCGGTAGTGGCTCTTGAGCTCCTCGTTGGTGATCGACGGCTTGACGCCCAGAACGTCGTAGGGATTGCGCTTGGTGGCGGCGACGTGGCGCGCCTTGACATAGGCAAACTCGGTGTCGGTCATGCCGAAGCGCTTGGCCACGCCGGCGAGGAACTGCTCCTCACGCGGATGCAACGCATCGTCGGCCTTGGCGATGTGGAACAGGCCCTCGAGCACATCCTCGAGCACTTTGCGGTTGCCCTTGAACATGGTGGCGAGCTGCTCGGCATAGGCCTCGTAGCCGGCCATATCCTGCTTGGCGAGATTGAAGACGCGGGCGACGTTCTTCATCTCGCCGTCGGGCACCTTGAACACTTCCTTGAAGGCGTTGACCTCGTCCATGGTGACGACGCCGTCGGCCTTGGCCATCTTGGCGCCGAGCGCGATCACGCCGACGGTGAAGGCTACTTGGTTCTCGGCGGGTGCGTCTTCTTCCTTGTCGCGATCAATGACATAGTGACCGGCGACGCCGCCGACCAGCGCCCCGATCGGGCCTCCGACCGCGAGCCCCGCGGCCGCACCTGCAAGCTTGCCCCAAATCGACATTACCAGAACCCCCCGAGACATATTGCCTTGCCCAGAGCATAGGCATTTTCAACGCGGACCGCATGCGGAGAATCGTTGCGTCAGCGGCCGGTGGCGCGGCCCCGGTCAGGAACCGCGGAAATTGGCCAGGATCGACAGCTTGGGTTCGTCCACCTCGAGGCCGTCTCTCAGCCGCCGTTCCACGTGCCACGACCTTGCGAAGGTCCAGAGCGCGAGCCAGAGGGTAAACCCGGCATTGATCACGCTGCCGATCCAAAGGAACGTCTCGCCAAGTCCGAGCCGGGCCGCCGCCGCGACGATGGCCGCTTGGAAGACGATGCCGAACCCGCCCGCGACGACGATGGCCGCGCAGAACGAGGTCAGAAAAATCGTGAAAAAATTACCGCCGCGCCGCGGCGTTTCCTTTGGAGCTTCGGTGTCCATGACGGCCGGTTTTAGGGGATATGACCCAAACAGGCGACCCTCATAGCCGAGGGGGGTAGGCGTTACAAGGCCCTACCCTCACGGCTCCCCTCTCCCAGGCTACGGGAACAGCGAATAGCCTCCCGTGCCGGTCGCCGCCAGCATTCGCGTCACCGTGCCGCCGAGCCCGGCCGGATCGAATACCGGCTGCGAACAGATGCGGTTGGTGCAGGCAAAGGCCGCCGGCTGCTCGAGCTCGGGATATTGGACATCGGGGTTGGGCAGCGGCCCCTGCCGTTTGTCCCACCAGTCGATGCGCTTGTAGAGCGCAGGGAAAGCACGGCCCGCTCGATGCAGCGCGGCCGCTTCCGGCGCATCCTTGGCGCCGACGATGGTGATATGGGTCGGCTCCTCGGACAGCTCGCGATCGGCGAGGAGGATCCCCGGAAATGGGCGCGGCTGCCCGAGGAGAGCGGGCGCGGCGAGATAGCGCGCGCCATGCTCGGCGAGCGCGCGATATTCGTCCTTGCCCAAGTAGCGATTGAGCGCGTTGGCGAAGCGCGTCGCCGCGACCTGCTCGTCGATCTGCTTGGTCTCTTTAAGGAACACACCCGTCGCCGCCGCTGGCGTAGCCGTGGTGCGAAAACCGCCGGAGGGGTCCTTGAAGCGGTCGGCGATGAAGGCGCCGGCGCGGTCGGCGACATCGAGCCATTTGCGGTCGCCGTCGCGGCGTAAAGGTCGAGGGCCGCCTGCCCCACGGCGAGCGTGTCGCCGAGATAAGGGCCGCCGCGGTCGCGCGCGCCGTGGGCGAAGCCGCCGCCGGCGATGGCGCGATTTGCCATGACGTAAGCCGCGGCGCGTTCCGCCGCCTCAAGCGCGGCCTGGTCGCCGGTCGCATTGTAGAGAGCGATCAGCCCGCTGATGGCCCAGCCGTTCTCGCGCGCGTAG
>JBFWTF010000068.1:0-11101 GCA_050247995.1 Methyloceanibacter sp.
ACGCCGGAGCGCTCGCTGGTCCGGAAGGTCAAAGAGGCGCTCATCGCCATCTATCTGGAGAATCGCTACACCAAGCCCGAGCTCCTCAAGCTCTATTTCGATCGCGCCTATCTCGGCGGCGGTTCGTACGGAGTGGAGGCGGCGGCCCAGTATTACTTCAACAAGTCGATCCGCGAAGTGAACTTGTCCGAGGCGGCGATGCTGGCCGGCATGTTCAAGGCCCCGACCCGCTATGCGCCCCACGTCAATTTGGCGGCGTCGCGCGGCCGCGCCAACGAGGTGCTGAGCAACATGGTCGAGGCCGGCTTCATGAGCGAAGGCCAAGTGTACGGCGCGCGCATGAACCCGGCCAAGATCGTCGAGCGCGGCGACGGCAAGACGCCCGACTATTTCCTCGACTGGGCCTTTGAGGAGGTCCAACGGCTGTTGCTGGGCAAGGAGGACCATATCGTCATTGCCCGCACCACCGTCGATCTCGGCCTGCAAAGAGCGGCCGAGGAAGCGATGGATCAAACCATCAAGCAATTCAGCAAGTCGCGCAATTTCGACAATGGCGCCTTGGTCTCGATGGAGCCGGACGGCGCGGTGCGCGCTCTCGTCGGCGGCAAGGATTACGGCGAAAGCCAGTTCAACCGCGCGACCCACGCTTTCCGTCAGCCCGGCTCATCGTTCAAGAGCTACGTCTATCTCACCGCGCTCGAGAACGGCTTCACCCCCGAGACGAGCGTCACCGACAGTCCGGTGAGTTGCGGGCGCTGGGCGCCGAAAAACTATTCGGGCGGATTCCGCGGCCGCATGACGCTGCGCACCGCGCTCGCCAAGTCGATCAACACCATTGCGGTAAAGCTTTCGCTCCAGGCCGGCCGCGAGAAGGTGCTCGCCAATCTCGAGAAGATGGGCATCAAGCATCTCAAGAAGACCTGCTCGCTCGCGCTCGGCGACAACGGCATGACGCCGCTGGAGCATGTCGGCGGTTACGCCGTCTTTGCCGCCGGCGGGCTCGAGGTGCGCCCCTACGCCATCGAGGAGATCAAGACGCTGGCGGGCGGCGAGATCATCTACAATCGCGAGCGCGACGAGCCGCCGCGCAAGCAGATTTTCGAGCGCAAGGTGGTCGAGCAACTGAACACCATGCTTCAAGCGGTGGTGCTCGAGGGAACGGGCAAGGCGGCGCAGCTCGACTACACCTATTCCGTCGGCAAGACGGGCACCAGCTCGGCCTATCGCGATGCCTGGTTCATCGGATTCACCGGCCAATACGTCACCGGTGTTTGGCTCGGCAACGACGACTTCACGCCGATGGCGCGGGTGACCGGCGGCAGCTTCCCGGCGCAAACCTGGCACGCTTACATGATGGCCGCGCACGACACCGACAACATTCCGCAGATCGCGGGCTTGCCGGTTCATCCGATCCAGGAAGCTGAGCAGGCGCGCATCGCCGCCGCGCAGGCGCAGAACGCCGCGGTCAATGCCGAAGTGGTCGCGGCCCCCGCGCCCGAGAGCGTCAAGGACATGTCTTCGGCGACGCGGCAGGTTCTCGAGAGCTTGAGCGCAATGCTGAAAGAGGCGCGCCCGCTCACGCCGGGCGACAAGCGGCCCGATCGCGCCGAGGCCCCGGCCCCGGCATCCGGCGCGGCAGCGGCGGCCGCCAATTCGCCCGAAGCTCAGCCTGTCAGCGCCCCGGCTTCGCCGGCGCGCGAGACCGTTCTGTCGGCGGGACCGGACGACAATGCAGCCACGCCGCGCTAGGGCGTCACGGCCGGGCACAGCCTCGATGGGACAAGGCTCTTGACCAGCGGCGTGCACGACTCTCCGTTCATGCTGGCGCCGACGCGGGCGACGCCCTGGCGCGAAGACGAAGCGGGCCATTCGATGCGCTCGCTTGTTCTGTTCATTGCGACCTTCATCGTCGCTCTGATCCTTGGCATTGGATCGGCCTGGTACATGATCGAGCACGGGTCGCCTCTGACCACGACCAAAGCCGGCCCTTGGGAGGGCTGGCTCAGCGCCGGCAACCCGCACGCCGACTACTATACGCGGGCTCATGTCGCCCGCAGCGGCCGGCTTCCCCTCACCTCGACCGTTGCCCGCTATTTCGTCGCGCGGACCGACGACAACGGGCGCGCGCTCTCCGCCGATTGCGCCTACCTCATTACTGGGCGCCCGCTCAACGCGCGCTGGTGGTCAATCGCTCTTTACGACGAATATGGCAGCCTGATCGCCAATCCTTCCGGCCGCTACAGCTTCAACAGCGAAGAGATGCTCCGTCATGCCGACGGCTCGTATCGCATCAATCTTGCGCGCAACGCGCGCCCCGAGAACTGGTTGCCGACCGGGACGGCCGACCAGCGTCTGACGTTGATGTTGCGCATCTATAGCCCGCGTGAAACCGACGCCGCCGGGATCGGCCTCATCCCGAGCGACCGGCTGCCGAAGATCGAGCGTTTGTCATGCGAATAAGGCTCCCAGGCCTCTACATCGCTCTCGGGCTCGTGCTTGCGGGCCTCATCCATATCGTCGCGGTGCTGGCGCTGCCGTCGCTTGCGCCCAAGAACGGCTTCAGCCGCTTCGCCGCGCTGGGTCCGGTCAACACCGTCATCCAGATTCCACCCGCTGAGCCGGGACAGCAGCCCATTCCGATGATGGCACCCGACGTCCGTTACGCCTTCTGCCGCTTCGATCTTTCCAACGGCCCGGTGAGGGTGAGCGCCAAGATCGCCGACGAGCTCGTTCTGATCGCGCTCTATACGCCTGAAGCGGAGAACTTCTATTCGGTCGTCGGCGCGGACATGAAGCGCCCGGAGGTCGAGCTCATCATTACCACCGCCGATCAGACGGTCGAGGAGGCCGGCGTCGATGCGCCGGAAACCGCCGACAACGTGATTGTCGTCAATTCCCCCGTCAGCGAGGGCATCGCCCTGCTGCGCCTGCCCTTGGCCGGACCGAGCCGCGCGAACTACGCAGAAAGGGCGCTCTTGGCCACGTCCTGCGGCCTCTACGCCAAATCGGGATAAACGCGCAGCCCTATTTCTTGCGGGCGCGCTGAGCGCGTCGTCGCGACGGGGCGCGGGTCTCCGCCGGCTTCTCCGTCCAGACGCCCCGCTCGATCCTGACGCCTGGAAAGATGATGATCTCTCCGAGCGAGCCACCGACCGGCTTGCCAACCGGGATCGCCGCCTCGTCGCTGCGGCGAAACGCAAGGATGGTTCCCATTCTTCTCTCCCCCTGAAGCGCCTCGCGCTTCGCCATCGCGGGGCCACATCGTCCATCCATATTTAGGGGCGGGTAAGGTTAACGAACTGCTAAGGCGCCAGCTCCCCCACCCAGACTTTCGCCTATCCCTTCATAAGCGATTCGCCGAGGAAATGCCGCCCGGCCCTGTCCTCGACCTCGATGATCCAGAGATCTTCGTCGAACTTGAGCTGACGGGCGAGATAGACGTCCGCCTCCGCCATGGTTGCCCGGCGCTGCCCGAAACAGCTCACGAAGCGGCGCTCGGTGTCGGCACCCTCGGCGCCGCTCGGCGCCGGGCCGTAAAGCGCCACGCTGCCGTCGAGCGAATCGATGCGGATGAAGATCGCGCCGGCCGATTCGTCGCCGCGCCGCACGACGACCACAGGAACGCCCGCGGCTTGGCAGAGGCGCAAATAGGCTTTGACGAAGACCTCGCTCTTGATGCGCATCGCGGTTCGCGAGCGCTCAACGCTCGGCGAGGAGCTTGCTCGTGTCGCGGCCGGTGACCCGCTCGAGTTCGCGCAACAGCTCGGGCGTGATCGTTCCCGTCTCTGCCAGCTTGCGGTCGCGTTGAAAAACGGTGATGGCGCGGGACGTGGCATCGCCCATCGCCCCGTCGATGGGCCCGGGCGAATAGCCGAGATCGGCGAGGATCTGCTGGACGGCTCTCACCTTCGCGGCCCCGCCGAGCGCGGCCGTACCGGTCTTCTCCGTGACCGATCCGGTCGCGGCGCTGCTCGGCTCCAAGCTGTCGCCGAGCAGGATGTGACGCAGGAGATCGTCACTGGCCGTGCCCGTGACGGGAAGGTCATGGGCCTTCTCATAGGCGGAAATCGCCGCGCTCGTCTTCGCGCTCGGCTTGCCGTCCGCCGGCCCGACATCGAAACCGCGCGCGGCAAGCTCGCGCTGCACGGCGCGCACGATCAGCGTCGGGCCGCCCTGTTGCGGCGCCACGGGCGGAAGGTCGGTGCTGACGGGCGGAAGCTTGGCCACCGCGACCGGCGCCCCATTCATGGGCGCACCTTGTTGCGCGATCGCGCCGGGGCCCGCGCGGTGCTCCTCCTGGAGATAGAGCGCGTTATAGATGATGCTTCCCGTGAGGCCGAGAAAGGCCAGGAACACGAGCCGTGCCGCTGCTACGCCCATCGCGAAAGAGAACCCAAAGTTGCCCGGCCGAAGCGGCCTTCCGTCATGGCCATCTTGGCGGCCGAAACTAAAGAGATGCTAAACGCGCGGCCGGACAGTTGGCCGCAGCTTCCGCCGTGAGGCTCAAGCCGCCGAGGCCTCGGCATCTTCGGCCGGTGGCGCCCTCGTCCCGTCCCCCTCGCCGCACGGCAGGATGATCGTCGCCGTCGTTCCTTGGCCGAGCGTGCTCTCGAGCGCGAGACGGCCGCCGTGAAGCTCGGCGAGGCCGGTCACGACCGAGAGTCCGAGCCCGGCCCCTTCGGCCCCCCGTCCGCGCGCATTGTTGGCCTGCACGAAGGGATTGCCGAGCTTGGGCAAGTCCTGCTTGGCGATGCCGATACCGTTGTCGGCGACGCTGAGTTCGATATTGCCTTGAACCTCGCGCGCGGAGACGCGCACGACCCCGCCGGGATCGGTGAATTTGATCGCGTTCGCGATCAAGTTGAGCAGCATTTGCTTGCAGGTCCGCCGGTCGGCCGGGAGCGCCGGCAGCCCCGGGGCGACATCGGCGATCAGCGCGAGCGAGCGCTGCTCGGCGGCATGCCGCATGATGTCGCAGGAAAGGGCGACGAGGGCGCCGACATCGACCGGCTCCTTCACCAGCCTGAACTGCCGCGCCTCCACCTTCGACATATCCAGAATGTCGTTGACCACGTTGAGGAGATGCTTGCTGCTCTCATGGATGAGCCTGGCGTATTCGCGGTAGCGCGGCTCGCTGAGCGAGCCGAAAAGTTCGCCGCTGAGAATGTCGGCGAAGCCGATCACGGCATTCAACGGCGTGCGCAGCTCGTGGCTCATATTGGCCAGGAACTCGGTCTTGGCCCGGCTCGCCTCCTCGGCCGCATCGCGGGCGCGCAGGAGCTCGGCTGCATAGGCCTCGCGCTCGGAAACATCGCGGGTCACGGCAACGAGACAGGCACCGCCGGAGTCTTGCCGAGCCGCTTCGGGCTGGCAGCGCATCTCGACCGGGACGTATTCCACCGCTTCGCCCGGGGCCGATCGCCGAACCCTGAACGCGACGGTGACCGGCTCGTTGCCGGCAAGCGCGCGCGACAAGGAAGTGAGGTAAAGGGGCCGGTCGGCGACATGCACGCGTTCGAACAACCCGTCGCCCGCGATGCTCTCGGCGCTTTCCCCGAGCAGACGCTCTGCCGCGGCAGACGCGAACACCACGCGGCCCTTTTCGTCATGCCGCGTGATCATGTCGGGCGCGTTCTCGGCGAGCAGCCGATACGCCTCAGGCGGCAATGACTCGTCCTTACCCAACACGCACATCCCGGAGGGGAAAAACCCGCTCGCATCCCCTGCTCTTCTTGGGGCCGGATTATCGGCCCCCGCGCTTAAGGAAACTTAAAGCGCGGGAGAGCGCTGCCCCGGCAGCGGCCGTGTCCGAGACGGTTCTCGGGGACAGGTAAATCGGTCTTTACGAATTGGCCAGCCGGGCTGCTGCGACCGATTGGAATTTTCCGCCCGAGTTTTACGGATTGTAATGAAACTCGCCTATTTTCTCTGCGCGAAGCTTGGCGCAACAGGGGATGGATAGCAGCGCCGAGCCGCAGACCGACAGAGAGAGCAAAGCTATGATGTTCCTGCTCAGGACGGCTTTCTGGCTGATGATCATCGTTCTCTTGCTGCCGACCGATGAGCGGCAGCGGAGCGAAGTCTATGGCACCGCGCAGGCCGCGGTGAACGACCTCGCCACGTTCTGCGAGCGCAATCCCGACACT
The DNA here is from genome assembly GCA_050247995.1 of Methyloceanibacter sp. Taxonomy (GTDB): domain Bacteria; phylum Pseudomonadota; class Alphaproteobacteria; order Rhizobiales; family Methyloligellaceae; genus Methyloceanibacter. Next base: position 6,147 of record JBFWTF010000068.1, read on the forward strand.
TGCGCCAAGGGCAAGGATGCTTTCGGCGTCTTCGTCCAGAAGGCCCAGTTCGGCGCGCGCATGGTGATGGACATGATCAACGGCCGCGGCACCTTGAGCGAAGGCGAAACCGCGCCCGCTCTCCAAGGCTCCGGAACCGAGTCCCTCTTCGAGCAGCCGCCTCAGGCTGGTCCTTACGGATCGCAAGACACGCTCAATCCCGACGATCGCGATGACGCCTGGGGCGGACCCGGAACCTAAGCGTCGCGAGTCCCCGCTTTGCTGGCGGTACCCGGGCGCAATTTTCGCGGGCTAGCCCGTCGCGGTTGCCCGCCTTCCCGCCTATATTGATCCTATGGATACGCTGAGCGCCCCGCGGAGCGGTCCCGGCTTCGACGAGATCCTCACCGATTTCGATCTTCTCGGCGACTGGGAGGACCGCTACCGCTACGTCATCGAGCTTGGCAGGGGGCTCGCGCCCTTGCCCGAGGCGGAGCGTTCAGCCGCCAACAAGGTGCAAGGCTGCGTCAGCCAGGTTTGGCTCTCGACGCGGGTCGACCGGAGCGGCGGAACGCCGCGTCTCACCTTTACCGGCGACAGCGACGCCCACATCGTCCGCGGCCTGATCGCGATTCTGTTTGCGCTCTATTCGGGCAAGCCCGCCCAAGAAATTTTGAGCATCGACGCGGGCCAAAGGCTCGGCCAGCTCGGGCTGAAAGAGCACCTGACGCCGCAGCGATCGAACGGCCTCATGGCGATGGTGAAGCGCATCCGCGCCGACGCGGCGGCCGCGCTCGGCGAGACCTCGAATTGACGATCACCTAGCCGAATTGCAGGCGCCGCTGTTCCGGCTGGGCCTGAGGCTGTGCCCGGCGATGATAGAGCGAGGTGGGCTCGGCCGGCGCGCGGAGCTCGGGCATGGGGGCGGCGACGTCGTAGCAGAGAATGCGATCGACGCGATTGCCATCCTCCGACAGCGGCAGTCTCAGCCAAAACAGCACGACATGATCCCGCCCCTGGGCCGGCCCTTTCACCACGCCCTGGAGCGGAACGCCCCGCTCCGCCACGCGGTCGTGAACGCGGCGCCAATAGGGGGCGGCATCGCCGGAAAAGACGTCGTCGGCGCGTAAGCCCGTGATCTCCTGTCCGTAAATCTCGTGGAGCCTTGTGCCCGCGAGCCTGAACGCGGCCTCGATGGGACCGGTCCGGAGGTCGATCAGTCCCATATGCGGAAGGAGGCGCGGGACCTTCAGGGGGTCGAGGTCCGAGCGCGCGGGCATGCGCCGACCATCGGCCGAGTGGAGCCAATAGTCGAAGAGTTCGCGCTGCCCCTGCATGACGAGCTGGGCACGAAAGGCGCGTGCGGACAGCATTTCCTTCCCCCGCCGCAAGGTCGCGGAAAGAGCCGCGAATCGCTTGCAATGTCTCGACTATGTGGAGTTCGGAGTCGCCTGGCAAGCCAAGAAAGCCAGATTCACTAGGAATCACAAAGGCTTGTGGTAACACTTATGGCGGCTACCCCATCTGGGGGAGGCGTATCGCGGCGCCGCTTCTGGCGCGGGAAGCCGCGCCGATGCGGCAGCACCCCCGCGCCTCAAGCCAAATCTAGCGGCGTCTCTGGCCAAGGCCCATGCGCTTGGCCAGGTCGGATCGTGCGGCGGCGTAGTTCGGCGCCACCATCGGATAGTCGTGGGGAAGGCCCCACTTCTCGCGGTAATCCTCCGGCGAGAGATCGTAATGCGTGCGCAAATGGCGCTTCAGCGACTTGAACTTTTTGCCGTCCTCGAGGCAGACGATGTATTCGGGCGTGACCGATTTCTTCACCGGCACGGCGGGTCTCAACTCTTCGCGGATCGGAACGCCGGGTGCCGTCGAGGCGCGGCTCAACGCGTCGAAGACGTTTTGGATGACGCCAGGGAGGTCGGCCGCGACCACAGTATTGTTGCTCACATAGGCCGAGACGATCTCGGCCGTGAGTTCAACGAGTTCGTTCTTTTCCAGACTTGTTTCCATGAATAGCTCCTCGATCTTGGCCGGCCGCTGGTGCAAACACGCGCTCGCAGGGCAGTACTCTTTTGAGTCATCTGATTACGCCGTTTTTATGACGAGTAGTTACAATATCTCTCAAACTACAATCTATAGATCGACACCGCTCTCGAAGCTGAACGCCATCCAACGTCAGTTTTGGCTGAATCGGCCGAAAACCTGTTCTAAATGAAGACTGGAACGCAGCGGGCACGATAAACGAAGCCCAGACTTTCGCTTACCCAAACCGCTTCCCACCACTGCTCAACATTGATCGGCAGCGTATTTCGACTATTAAGTGATTTCGCCCTCTGCCAGATGAGGCAAAGATGCCACTCAATCGGAAATCAAGCTTGCGTGAGTGCGCTCGGCGCCCCCTTCGGCCAAGCATTCCCGATAACTATATTTGTTAGCGAATAAATGCGGACCAACCCGAAAGTGTTCCATCGATGAGCAAAGCTGAAACGAGCGGAAAGTCGGATGAGGCCAAGATTGCCATGTCCGACGAGGAGTGGCGCGGCAAGCTTACGCCCGAGCAGTTCTACGTGACGCGAAAGCACGGAACCGAGCGGGCCTTCAGCCACCCCTATCATCAAGAGAAAGCCGCCGGCATGTATCGCTGCGTCTGTTGCGGCGCGCCGTTGTTCGACTCCGAGACCAAGTTCGATTCAGGCACGGGCTGGCCGAGCTTCTATGCGCCGGCCGATGGCGGCGCGGTCAGCGAGCATGACGACCGCTCGTTCTTCATGCGCCGCACCGAGGTTCGTTGCGCCAGTTGCGACGCGCATCTCGGTCACGTGTTTCCTGATGGACCGAAGCCGACCGGTGCGCGTTATTGCATCAACGGCGTCGCCTTGCAGCTCGACAAGGACGCCAAGGGCGGCAAGGACAGCAAGTAAAGCCAAGGCATGAACGACGCGCCTTCCCGCGCAAGGGTTCCTTGCGCCGCCCGCCATCCCGTGACCTCGACCCATCACGGGATCGCACGGCTGGACGATTATGCCTGGCTCCGCGATGCGAACTGGCAGGCGGTCATCCGCGACCCAGCCCGGCTCGATCCCGCGATCCGATCCTATCTCGAGGCCGAGAACGCCTATCTCGACGCCATGCTCGCGGACACCGAGCCGCTACAGGCAAAATTGTTCGCCGAGATGAAAGGCCGTATCAAGGAAGACGACGCCGGCGTCCCCGAGCCCGACGGCGCCTTCGCCTATTACAGGCGCTTTGTCGCCGGCGGGCAGCATCCCCTCTTCTGCCGCATCCCCCGCAACGGCGGCGAAGAGCGCATCCTCATCGACGGCAACGCGCTTGCCGCGCCTCATGCCTATTTCAACATCGCCGGCGTCGCGCACAGTCCCGACCACCGCCTCGTGGCCTATGCCTTCGATACCAAGGGCTCCGAGTACTGCACCGTCAATGTCATCGAGGCCGACACCGGCAAGCTCGTCGATTCCCGCATAACCGACAGCAACGGGGCGCTCGAATGGAGCGCCGACAGCCGGCACCTCTTCTATATTTGGCTCGACGACGAGCACCGTCCGCGCCGCTTGTTGCGCCGCACGATCGGCAGCGAGGAGGCCGACCTCCTCGTGCACGAGCAGACCGACCCCAATTATTTCCTCGGCATTGGCGCGACGCAGGACCGGCGCTATCTCCTGCTCAGCGTCCACGACCACGAGACCGCCGAGATCAGCCTGATCGACCCGGCCGATCCCGCCGCCGCGCCCCGTCTCGTCGTGCCGCGCGAACGCGAGCACGATTACAGCGTCGAGCACCATGAGGGGCGCCTCATCATCCTCACCAATTCCGGCGGCGCCGAGGATTACCGCATCGTCGAAGCGCCGGCCGCCACCCCGGGCCGCGAGCATTGGCGCGAGATCGAGCCGCACCGGCCCGGCCGGCTCATCCTCGATATCGTCGCCTTCAAGGACTTCCTCGTACGGCTCGAGCGCGAGGACGGGCTGCCGCGCATCATCGTGCGCCGCTTCGCCGACGGCGAGGAGCACGCCATCGCCTTCGACGAGCAGGCCTACGCGCTCGGCATCTCGGCCGGCTACGAATACGACACGAGCGTCTTGCGCTTCACCTATTCGTCGATGACGACGCCGCAGCAAGTGTTCGACTACGACATGAACACGCGCACGCGCACCCTGCGCAGGACGCAAGAGATCCCGAGCGGCCACGACCCTTCGCGCTACGTCACGCGCCGCGTCATGGCGCCGGCGAAAGACGGCGAGACCGTGCCGGTGTCGCTCCTCTTCCGCAAGGACACCAGGCTCGACGGCAGCGCGCCGCTCCTGCTCTATGGCTACGGCGCCTACGGCATGACCGTTCCCGCGAGCTTCTCCGCCAACGCGCTCAGCCTCGTCGATCGCGGCTTCGTCTATGCCATCGCTCACGTCCGCGGCGGCAAGGACAAGGGCTATCGCTGGTACAAGGCGGGCAAGCGCGACAAGAAGGTGAACAGCTTCACCGACTTCATCGCTGCGGGCGAGTTCCTCGCCGCCGAGGGTTATACCGCGCGCGGGCGGATCGTCGCTCATGGCGGCAGCGCCGGCGGCATGCTCATGGGCGCCGTGGCCAACATGGCGCCGGATCTCTTTCTCGGGATCGTGGCCGACGTACCCTTCGTCGACGTGCTCGCCACCATTCTCGACGCGAGCCTGCCGCTCACCCCGCCGGAATGGCCCGAATGGGGCAATCCCGCCGAAAGCGAGGCCGACTACCGGACCATCGCCGCCTATTCGCCCTACGACAATGTGCGGGGGCAAAGCTACCCGCATATCCTCGCGCTCGCAGGGCTCACCGACCCCCGCGTGACCTATTGGGAGCCCGCCAAATGGGTGGCGAAGCTCCGCGCGGAGGCCAGGGGCGACCGCCTGATCCTGCTTCGCACCAACATGGAGGCGGGTCATGCCGGCGCCTCGGGCCGCTTCGAACGCTTGAGAGAG
>JBFWTF010000069.1:0-10991 GCA_050247995.1 Methyloceanibacter sp.
CGCGCGGGGCGGCACCCAAGCTTCGATCGTGAACCTTCCTCTTATCCGAAGCGTCCAAAGCCAGTGTGTCAACCAATGGAGGTTATCATGGCACGAACACTCGCTTGGGCTTCAGTCAGCGCCGTCATGGCACTGTTGGCATTCTCGCCAAATGCTTACGCGTCCTGCACCGCACGCGTGACCGTTGTGTCGGCTTCTCTCGACCGCGCGACCGCGATCGGCGCATGGCAAGCCAGAGTCGCAAACACCAGCAACGACCTTTATTCGGATTGGAGTTACGCGAGAAGCAAATACATGTTGCCGCGAGGGGGACGGCTCATGGTGAGCGGTATTCCCTGCAACTCCCGCTAACGAAAATCGCGATGGCGGGGCGCTCGACTCGGCGAGCGCCCCTTTTTCGCCGCCACGCACCGTGACGAAATTGCGCGCTGCCCCTACTCGGCAGCGGGCCTCTTGACGATTTCGTAGATAGCGCTGACGGCTTCGTGGACCTTGCCGGTGCCGTCCGGCGGCTGGCTGTTGGTCTGGACCGTGATCATCAGATCCTCGTCGTCGATCCACACATAAAGCGTCCGATAGCCGAGACTCTCGCCCTGATAGAACCACCGCGCGCCGAGGGGCCCGAGAATCCTGCGGGCGATCCCGAGGGCGAAGCCGCCGGGATCGTCTTCCGTCAAGGTCTTGATCGGCTCGCCCGTTTTGAGTGAAACGAGCTCGGTCCACTCTTGTTGCTGCTTGGGAGGCACCACTTTTCCTTTGAAGACCGCGCGCATCCAGCGATCGACGTCGCGGGCGTTCGCCACCGCGCCGCCCGCCGCCTGCATCCATGACACACTCGCCTCGCGCACGTCGCGCCCGATCATCGGCGCGTTCCACGTCTCCTTGCAGTCGGGTTGATACTCGGCGCAGGCTTCATTCTCGAAATAGCCGTGCGATAGCCGCCTCATGACCGGCTCCGGATAGGAACTCGCCTCGTAGAATGTCGAGGTGAGATCGAGGGGCTCGATCACCATCTCATGCACGAGATCGCGAAACGACTTGCCGCTCGCTTTCTCGGCGATCATGGCCGCGAGAATGTAGTTGGTGTTCGAGTAGTGATAACCCTTGGTCACCGGCAGCTTGTTGGTCGGGCTCGGATAGGCTGCCGCCACCAGCTCCTCGAAGGTGAAAGCGCGCGTCGGCTCATCGGCCCAGGCCTTCGATATCCACTCCGTCTCGGAATAGTTGGGAATGCCGCTCGTCATGTTGAGGAGGCTGCGGATGGTGACGTCCTTCCACGCCGGATACTCTGGCAGCCACTTGCCGATCGTATCGTCGATCGAGAGCTTGCCCGCCGCTTCGAGCTTGAGGATCACCGCGGCGGTGAACGATTTCGACGTGCTACCCATCTGATAGAGCGTCTTCTGGTCCACCGGACCGGCGCCGGGCTCGCGGCCGACTTTCCCGGAAAACGCTTCGATCGCGGGTCCCGCGTCGCCGAAGCTGACATAGGCGGCGATGCCGGTGACCTTCTCGATCGGCGCGCGCTCGGCAAGCCATGCGTCGAGCGCGGCCTGAACGCGCTCGACTTCGGTCGGCTCGGCGGCGAAAGCGGATGTCCCGAGCAGGGCCACGCCCATCGCGGCGAGCGTTATTACCACTTCTTTCCTCATGTCACCTCCCAAGGCTTCGGTGCTGACGCGTCGTCCTTTTTCGGCAATGTGCCGGGTTGGCCGGCAGCATCGCCTCAGATTCAATTACCGGGACCCCCTTGCCAGCGCGTTGGCGTGTGGTCTAGCTCAATCCGTATTCGGTCTCCACCAGAACGATGGAGTTTACCATGCACGGTCGTTGGCCACTTGGCCTCATCGCGGTCGCCCTTGTGGCCTGCGCATCCCCCGCCAAGGCTCAAGACGCCTCGGGCATCAGCGCCGATGTGTTGAAGGGGCGCCCTTATTCGCCCTATGCCGACCAGGGGTACCCCAACGAGGTCTATTTCGGCGACCTTCACGTGCACACGGCGCTCTCGGCCGATGCCGGCGGCTCGGGCACGCGGCTCGGTCCGCGCGACGCTTACCGTTTTGCCCGCGGCGAGCAGGTCATCTCCAATAGCGGCCAGCCGGTGAAGCTCGCGCGCCCCTACGATTTCTTTGCCCTCACCGAGCACTCCGACGCCATGGGGGCGATCACCGACATCATCAAGGGCACGCCCAATATTCTCGCTGATCCCGCGGGGAGGCATTTCCACGAGGAATTCAATGCCGGCGGCGTCAGGGCGCAAAAGGCGATGTTCGAGCTCATCAACCAATTCGCGCAAGGCGAAATCTCCGACGCCCTGAATTATCAGCCCGGCAATCCCGACTACCGGCGCACGTGGGACGAAATCATCGCCGCGGCCGAGGAGCACAACGATCCCGGCAAGTTCACCACGTTCATCGGCTTCGAATGGACCTCGCTCGTCAAGGGCAACAACTTGCATCGCAACGTCATCTTCCGCGATGGCGCCGCCTATGCCGGCCAGATCGAGCCCTACACCACCACCCCGCCGATCGGCAGCCGCGATCCGCGCGACCTGTGGAAGTGGCTGCAAAACTACGAAGACAAGACCGGCGGCCAGGTCCTGGCGATTCCACACAACGGCAATCTGTCGAACGGCATGATGTTCGCTCTTCAAGACGATTTCGACGGCGGCGCCGATTTCGACACTGCTTACGCCAAGGAACGGCAGAAATGGGAGCGGCTCCTCGAGGTGACGCAATTGAAGGGCGACGGGGAGACCCACCCGCAGCTGTCGCCCGAGGACGCGTTCGCGAACTTCGAGATCTGGGATTTCGGCAAACTCGACCTGACCGCGAAGAAGACGCCGGAGATGCAGCCGGGAGAATATGCCCGGTCGGGATTGCAGCGCGGGCTCGTGCTCGAGGAGAAGCTCGGGGTCAACCCGTTCAAGTATGGCCTGATCGGCTCCACCGACACGCACACGTCTCTCAGCACCGTCGATGAGGACAATTTCTTCGGCAAGTTCGTGCTCGAGGAGCCGAATGCCGAAAGAGCGCTCCAGCCGGGGAAGAGTAACGAGAAGCTTGGCATCCAGGGCTTCGAAGGCTGGCAATACAACGCCGCCGGTGTGGCCGCCGTGTGGGCCAGGGCCAACACGCGCCAGGCCCTCTTCGACGCACTCGAGCGGCGCGAGACCTACGCCACCACCGGCCCGCGCATGCGTGTGCGCTTCTTCGGCGGTTACGATTTTTCCAAGGACGACGAGCGGCGCCGCGACCTCGCCCTGATCGGCTACAGCAAGGGCGTGCCGATGGGCGGCGATCTCAAGAGCGCGCCCGACGGAAAGGCGCCGAGCTTTCTCGTCTACGCCTTGCGCGATCCAATCGGCGCCAATCTCGACCGCATCCAGATCATCAAGGGCTGGATCGGCGCCGACGGCAAGCCGCAGGAGAAGGTTTATGACGTCGCCTGGGGGGACAACCGCAAGCCCGGGCCCGACGGCAAGGTTCCGCCGGTCGGCGATACGGTCGATCTTTCGATCCCGAGTTGGACCAACACGATCGGCGCGTCCGAGCTCGGGGCGGTGTGGACCGATCCCGACTTCGACCCGAAGCTCAGGGCCTTCTACTATGCCCGCGTCCTTGAGATTCCGACGCCGCGCTGGACGGCCTATGACCGGGTGAAGTTCAAGCTCGATCTCCCGGAAAAGATCATGCTCAAGACGCAAGATCGCGCCTACACCTCGCCCATCTGGTACACGCCAGCGAGCTGACGCGAGGAGTAGACTGCAATGACACGTTTGGTCGTTCTACGCTCGAACTAGGGACAAAAGCCATGCGATCGAAGTTTTCACCAGCCCTTTGCGGACTTTCGCTGACCGTGACTTGCTTGATCGCGACAGCCGCCGTTGCCGATCAACTTCCGACCAAGGAAGGCGTCGCGGACATCGCCGGGCCTCAATTCTCGCCGTACGTAGGGCGGAATTTTCCGACCAAGGTATTCTGGGGCGATACCCACTTGCACACGGCGGTGTCGGTCGACGCCGGCACCATGTGCCGGCTCGGCCAGGAGGACGCCTACCGCTTTGCGCGCGGCGAGGAGGTGACGACGACGCATGGACTTCGCGCCAAGCTCTCGCGTCCGCTCGACTTCCTTGTGATCTCCGACCATGCCGAGATGTATGGATTGATGCCGCAACTGCTCGCCGGCGACCAGGACGTCGTGTCCACGCCCACGGGCAAGCGCTGGTATGACGAACTTTCGAGCGGGGACACGGACAGGATCTTTGCCACAGCGATGGAGATCGTACGCTCGCTCTCCGGCGACGAGCCGCCGATCAAGAGCGACAAGGCCGTGCGCAACGCTTGGCAGGCCTATACGGCGCTGGCGGACAAATACAATGAGCCCGGCGTGTTTACGGCGCTGATCGGCTATGAGTGGACTGCGATCGGCGGCGACAATCTGCACCGGAATGTGATCTTCCGTGGCGATTCAAGCGTCGCCAATCGCACCGTGCCGTTCTCGCAATTCGACAGCAAGAACCCTGAGGACCTCTGGAAGCACCTCGCCACGCTCGAAAAGGAGACTGGCGCCGAAGTTCTCGCCATCCCGCACAACGGCAACCTCTCGAACGGCCGCATGTTCACGGTCGAGACCTTCGACGGACAGCCGCTCACCAAGGAGCTGGCCGCGCTGCGCATCAATTACGAGCCGCTGGTCGAGGTCACGCAGATCAAGGGCGACGGCGAATCCCACCCGCTACTTTCGCCCAACGACGAGTTCGCCGGTTACGAGAAATGGGACAGATCCAACCTCAACGGCACCGAGGTCAAGACGCCCGAGATGCTGCAATGGGAATACGCGCGCCAAGCGCTCAAGACCGGGCTCTTGCTCGAGCAGAAGCTCGGCGTCAACCCCTACAAGTTCGGCATGATCGGCTCGACCGACTCTCACACCGCCTTGTCGACTGCTGAGGAGGAGAATTTCTTCGGCAAGCATTCCGGCGTCGAGCCCGAGCCGAACCGCTGGAAGCACGTGGTGATCGAGGCGCCCGATCCCAAGTTCACCATCATGGGTTGGCAGCAGGCGGCTAGCGGCTACGCCGCGGTCTGGGCGACCGAGAATACGCGCGAAGCGATCTTCGACGCGTTGAAACGGAAGGAGACCTATGCCACGACCGGCCCCCGCATGATCGTGCGCTTCTTCGGCGGCTGGGACTTCACGGACGCCGATGCGCTGTCGCGCCTCCCGGCCAATGCCGGTTACGCCAAGGGCGTGCCTATGGGCGGCGATCTCAGTGATGGCCCCGCGGGCAAGGCGCCCACCTTCTTGGTTGCCGCCGCAAAGGATCCCTATAGCGGCAACCTCGATCGCATCCAGATCATCAAGGGCTGGCTGAACCAGGACGGCAAAACTGAAGAGAAGGTCTACGATGTCGTTTGGTCGGATGACCGCAAGCCGGGACCAGACGGCAAGCTGCCGCCGGTCGGCAGCACGGTCGATGTCGATAATGCCACGTGGAGCAACTCAATCGGAGCGCCCGAGCTGATCGCCGTTTGGCAAGACCCGGACTTCGATCCAAGCGAGCGGGCGTTCTACTACGCGCGTGTGATCGAGATCCCGACGCCGCGCTGGACGGCCTACGAGGCCAAGCGCTTCGACGTCAAGATGAGCGAGGACGTTCCGATGACGACGCAGGAGCGCGCCTACACCTCGCCCATTTGGTACACGCCGAAGCAGTGAGATCGAGAGGCGCGAGACGCTCCAAGCTGCGATGTCTTTACTCAAAAGGCTGGTCCGGGAGCCGCTGGTCCATTTTGTTTTCATTGGCGCCGCGATCTTCGGTCTCTATGCGCTGACCGGAAGCCAGAGGCAGGAGCCTCGCGACAAGATCGTCGTCACCGACGGGCGCGTGCAGCAACTGGCGCAAATCTTTGCTCGAACCTGGCAGCGGCCGCCGACGCGGGCTGAGCTGAATGGACTGATCGACGCCTTCATCAAGGAAGAGGTCTATTATCGCGAGGCGATCAAACTTGGGCTGGACCGCGACGACACGATAATCCGGCGCCGGATGCAGCAGAAGATGGAGTTCCTCACCGAGCCCGGCGAGGGTCTGCTCGCAGCGGGCGATGCCGAGCTCGAGGCTTTTCTCAAAGACAATCGAAGCGCGTTCGCAGTCGAACCACGGATTGCCTTCGAGCAGGTTTTCATACGCCCCGACAAGGGCCCCGAGCCTGCGGCCAGCCGCGCCGAGAGCGCCTTGAAGTCTCTGCGCGCCCTGGCGCCGGATGGCGACCTTTCCAGCATCGGCGATCCTTCGCTGCTGCCGCTCGCGATGCCGCTTTCGCCGTTGAGCCTTATCGCCAGGGACTTCGGCGACGATTTCGCTCGCGCTCTGGTCGATCTGCCCAAGGGCGAGTGGACCGGTCCGGTCGAATCTTCCTTCGGCTTGCATCTCGTTCGCGTCAGCGAGCGCGCGGACGGCTATGACCCCCCGCTCGCCGAGATCCGCGATGCCGTCAGGCTAAAGTGGCAAGATCGCAAGCGCGGGGATTTCCAGAAGGCGGAGTATGACCGCCTGCGCGCCAAATACGATGTGGTCGTTCCCGCGCTCGACAAGCTATCACCCGAGAAACCGGGAGCGGCACCATGACCCGCCTCCTGTTGGCGCTTGTGGCGCTACTGCTCCTGTCCGGCGCCGCCTCATGCCACGAGTTGCGTCCCGGCTACTTGGCGATTCGGGAAACCGGCCCCGAGACCTACGATGTTCGCTTCAAGGTTCCCGCCCGAGGCGAGCTGCGGCTTGGACTTCATGTGCGGTTCCCGCCCGATTGTTCCGACATCGGGCAACCGCGCGGCGAGGCTACGGGCGACGCCTTCCTCGAGTATCGCGTGATCCGCTGCCCTGGCGGCCTCTCCGGGCGGGAAATCGCCATCGACGGACTTGCCGCGACATTTACCGACGTGGTGGCGCGGGTCCAATCCGCCGGCGGATCGGTTCAGGCCGCGAGACTGACGCCGGCTGAACCCTATTTCACCGTTGCGGCGGCGCCGACCTGGATCGATGTCGCCCGAACCTATTTTCTTCTTGGCGTCGAGCACATTCTGCTCGGCATCGATCACTTGCTGTTCGTGCTCGCGCTGCTTCTTTTGATTCGCAACCCTTGGATGCTGGTGAAGGTCATCACCGCCTTCACCGTGGCGCACAGCATCACCCTCGCTGTGGCCGCGCTGGAATTGACGCAGATTCCTCAGGCCCCGGTCGAGGCCGTCATTGCCCTCAGCATCATGTTCGTGGCGGCGGAAGTCATCCGGGAGCGCAAGACCAGCCTGGCAGCAACCGCGCCGTGGATCGTCGCCTTCGCTTTCGGCCTTTTGCATGGCCTCGGTTTCGGCGGCGCCCTTAAGGAAATTGGTCTCCCTCAATCCGACGTGCCGCTTGCGCTCCTCAGTTTCAATTTGGGCGTCGAAGCGGGACAACTCCTCTTCGTCTTGGCCGTGCTAAGCTTGAAGGCTGCCGCCGACCGGCTTCTTGCGGTCAAGCCCCTGTGGTTTCGCAATGTCGCCGGCTACGGCATCGGGTCCGTTGCCGCCATGTGGTTCGTCCAGCGCCTGGTCCTGATGCTTTGACGGTTTGGTCCCACGCTTCTATAGAACGGTCATGAAACTCATTCTCGTCATCCAGAACGACCAGCATGAAGGCGCCGGCGCATTCGCCAATCTGATCGCCGAACGCGGCCTGCCGCAAGAGACCGTGCTCGGCTGGGAAGCCGACTTCGCCAACCTTCCGGGCGACGCCTACTCGGGCCTCGTCGTGCTCGGCGGCGCGCAAAGCGCCTACGAGACGGATCAATACCCCTACCTCTCCGGCGAGATGCAGCTCTGCCGCGACTTCATCGCCGCGGGCAAACCGGTTTCCGGCTTCTGCCTTGGCGCCCAGCTTCTCGCCTCGGCGCTCGGCGGCGAAGTGGTTCCGGGCAAGCGCAAGGAGATCGGCTGGTACGATCTCATGCTGACCGAGGCTGGCGCCAACGATCCCCTCTTGCAGGATCATCCGCGCAAGCTCCTCTCCTATCATTTCCACGGCGACGTGATCGCCGGCGTGCCGGGGGCTGAACGGCTCGCCTATTCGGACATGACCGAATGGCAGATGTTCCGCTACGGACCCTCGGCTTACGGCTTCCAATATCACGCCGAAGTCGATCGCCCTCTGCTCGAGATCATGTGCGGCAACAATCGCGACTATATGGCCGCGAACGGCTTCGACGCCGAGACGATCATCGCCGATAGCGCGACGCGGTTGCCGCCATTCGAGCGTCACTGCCGCGCCATGCTCGACCGCTGGCTCGACCTGATCTAGCCTCGCGCTCGCAGCCTCATCGTCGCCTCAAGAGTCCGACGCTTCGGATCAAGCCATAGGCGCTGATCGCCGCCCAGAAACTCTCGATCACCACCAGCGAAAAGTTCCACGCCGTGACCAGCGTCAGCAGGATCATGAGCGAGCCGATCAGGTTGGCGAGCGGAAACGGCCAGTCGTCGCTCCGGAGCCGACCCCGCTGATTGGCGAAATAAGCGACAATGATGAGCGCGGTGCCGGCGACGCCGGCCAGCGTGAAGGGATCGAACGTCATCGCGCGAGCACCATTGGCGCCTCAAGCCGCCGCAAGAGCAACTTCAATCGGGAGAGTTCGTCAAGCCCGCGCTATCTCGGGCAGACCACCGCCGATATCTTGCAGACGACGTTGGTGGGGCCCGGGACGCAATTGGTCGAGGTCTGATTGACCCGTCCTTGGAGGGCGGCGGCCTTCACCGCGAGATCAACTTGCGCGCGCGTCGTGGCGGTGGCGATGTCTTTGCCCTTGCCCTTGGCTTTGACCGGCTGACATGTCCCGGCCTCGACCGGCCCTGAAAAGCTGAGAACGGCCGCAAGCGCGCCAATCGCGCCGGCGATGACAGTGAACTTTGCTTTGCGCATGGATCTCCCCTTCAAACGAGCCGCGAAGCCAACCGGATGTTAGCGGATCGCCGGGATCGCGCGTGGGAATTTTTGCGTCGCATCGTAAACGGAAAGCGGCTGTTCCGCGCCGCTAGTAATTGTTCACGCCGTCGGTGCCGGCGCCCAGCACCCGGTCGAAGTCGCGGCGCTTCTGCTCCTGGACGGCCGCTTCTTGCGCCCGCTTATCCGCCATGGCCTTGCGGCAGGCGTCGTAGGCCTTCTCGTCCTCGCCGCTCTTTTCCCGGCAGGTGGCGGCGTCTTCGCTTTCGGCCGCCGCCAGCTCGGCCGCACGCGACGCGTCGCTTTGCGTGGCGCAGCCCTGGAGCGCGGCGAGCGGCGCGAGCCAAATCGCGATGATAAGGAAAAAACGCATGGCCTGATCTCTCCCGCGGCGAAGATCGCGCGCCTTTGAGGCCGTTTGGTGATGCGGACAACGCAAAGCTTGGGCTTGACGGGCGTGGGCCTCTGGGGGGACGTTCCTTGTGAGGGAAGCGCCACGCTTGGGGGGCAAAAACGCGGCATGCCGAGATTTGTGCTTCTTGCGCTTGGGCTCGCGCTCTGCTTTGCCGCCGGCGCTGCCAGCGCGCAGACCACGACGACTCCCGGAACCCCGCTGCAATCCTTGAGACCCAGCCAGTCGGCCTGCGGCGTCGGCAGCCAGAGCGTCCGCGTCTGCAACGACGACTTCCGCTCGTGCAACAGCATTTGCAACGCCCAGACGCTGGATCCGTCCTTCGATACGACGGGCTGCGGCCTCAGATGCTGCAACCAGTTCAAGGCATGCCTCAGCATCAGAGGCTGCGCCTCGCTCACGCTCAACTGCTTCTAGGCGGCGCCTGAGGGTCGAGACCCTTGGGTCGAGCCCCTTGGGTCGAGACCCTGGGGTCGAGACCCTTGGGTCGAGACCCTGGGGTCGAGACCCTTGGGTCGAGGTCCTTGGGTCTAGACCCTGGGGTCAGGACCCCTTGGCCTCGCCCGCGATCTCGGTGAGCTGCTGCTCGAGGAAGGACGGCGTGAGGTAGTGGATGAAGGATTTCTCCGCGCCCGCGACGTCGTAACGGACCTTCAGCATCACGCCGCCGAAGGCCTCGAGCACTTGATCGGGCGCGACACCGCCATCCTCGGGGAAGGTGAAGAGAAGGGCGAACTGGGCCTGGGGCGGAATGGCGCCGGGCGAACCGCGCTCGAAGGTCTTGACCTCGCCGCCTTGTTCGTCGGCCGGGATCACGCGCATCGCGAGCTGGATGTCCTTGGCTTGATGGTCCGGCTTGATGACGCTCACCACCGCGCCAAGCTCCTGATCGGACATGTTGACCCCGCCGATCGCGAAGCCGGTGATGCGCGGACCCTCTTGCGTCGCGGCAAAGGTGAAGACCGCGCGCTCGTCGAGGGCGAGATTGTCGTGCTCGAACAACCAGGCGATCGGCTCCGTGGTCGAAGCGGTGGCAACGACAGGCTTGCTGCCACGGAGCAAGAGGCCGCCTCCGAGCATCAAGGCGCCGCTGACGAGAAGAAGGGCCCCGGCAATGATGAGCATCTGGCTCAGGTCAAGTCTCCCTATCCGTTGCGGCAAGGATAGCGCGTTTCCGGCTGCATCCGGAGAGGTCTCGGGCCGCGCCAGGAGCGATTTCGCGCCCTGGGCGGCGTCGCGCAAATGCGCCCCGGCACCCGCCCCGGCGGCGGCGATACGCGCCGAGAGCGCCGGCGCCAGCGCATGCGCTCGCGCGGCCGCCGACGACAGCACCGGCGCCACCGCCCCGGCCGCGGCGCGGCCAAGGCCCTGGGCGCGCTCCGAGATAAGGCGCAAGCTCTCTTGGCCGCGCGGACCGATCGTATCCGCGACCTTCTGCTTCGAGGCCGCAAGGACGCCGAGGCCCCGCGCAGCGACACCGCCGAGCGCGGGCGCCCCCGCTTGAACCTTGGTGCCGGCGCGCGCGGCACCGGCCGCAAGCCCGGATGAAACGAATTGAACCGCGCCCCCGGTCGTGCGCGCCGATGATGCTGCCGCATGCTGGAG
>JBFWTF010000070.1:0-10901 GCA_050247995.1 Methyloceanibacter sp.
GAGCACACCCTGTTCTGCATTGGAGAGGCGCAAGCGCTCGGCCAGGCGCTCCACGTCCTCGACGACGAACACGGCAAGCGCGGCGAGCCTCATTGCGGGCACGGGCTCGCGCCCGAGCGCCGCTTCGATGGCGACGAGGCGTCTCAAGCGCTCCAGCCGCGGCGCGCCGCCGAGAATATCCGTGAGAAGCCCGTAATCGAACAGCGCCTCGACCGCGCCCATCGCTTCCGGCGCTTCGAGGATGCGCCGCATCTCGCCCGCGATCCGTTCGGCCGAGAGTTGCGCCATGCCGCCGCGCAGCCTGACGCAAGCCCGAAGGCCGTCGGCATCGAGCGGTCCCTTGCCGTAATAAGCGTTGAAACGGAAGAAGCGCAGGATGCGCAAATAGTCTTCCTTGATGCGCTCTTCCGCCGCGCCGATGAAACGCACTCGCCCCGACAGCACGTCGTCATAACCGCCGATGGGATCGAACAGGGTCCCGTCGCTCGCGGCATAGAGCGCGTTGAGGGTGAAGTCGCGCCGGCGCGCATCCTCTTCCCAGTTGTCGGTGAACGCGACCGTCGCGTGCCGCCCGAAGGTCTCGACGTCGCGCCTGAGCGTCGTCACCTCGAAGGAAACGCCGCCGGCGATGATCGTGACGGTGCCGTGCTCGATCCCGGTCGGAACGGCCTTGAGGCCCGCTCCCGCCGCCAGCGTCATCACCTGTTGCGGCAGCGCGGTGGTGGCGAGGTCCACTTCCTTGACGGGAAGTCCGAGCAGCGTGTTCCGCACCGCGCCGCCCACGGCGCGGGTCTCGATTCCCGGGCCCGCAAGCGCGGCGAAGACGAGCGCCGTTTCCGGCCGCTCGAGCCACGGGGCACCTTTAAGCGAAGGGAGAGCGGAATTGGTCATGGGGGCGCCGTCAATCGATCTCGCCCGGCTTGATGACGCCGTCCTCGAGGCTCGGCGGATGATAGATCCCGCCGGGCTTGCCACCGGAGAACTGGATCACCGTCGCCATCACGACGAGGAGCAGCCCGACGCCCGCCGCGAGCAGCCAGAAGACCGGCGCGTCCTGCCACAGCTTGTCCGGCGGCACGCCTTTGACCGCGAACCGGTAGGCCCCGTAGATCAGAAACGGCAGCGCGAAGAGAAGAATGTCGATCAGCGCGATGCGAAACATCGAGTGGCTCTGTGGCCTCTGGGTAAACGGCGCGAGCAGCACCATAACGGCGCGCGCCCGGCAAAGCGAGTGGCGCGGGGCGCGCGGTCTAGGGCGCTTCGACCGGGAACGGGAAGAACGCCCCGCCGCTCCAGACCCCCGGACCCTCCCCTGCCGGATTTTCCGCGGCGAGCGCCGCAAGCTCGTAATAGACCGGGCGGGAGAGCCGCGCCTTCAAGCCGTCGCGCACGAGGACGTAGGGGGTGAAGCCTTGGCCCGGTTCGCGCTCGAAGCCGAGCTTGTGTTTCGGACCCGCGATCACCGTGTCGTCAACGTTGGTACGGAACGAGAGGCTTTGGTCTTTCCCCCGCCCCTCCCGGCTCATCGCCACGGCCATGAAGGGCATCGCCTCGACCGCGATCGGCACCTTCTCGACCGGCGTGACCAGGTAGTAGCGGCCGTCATCCTCGCGCCTGAGCACCGAGGCGAACAGCTTCACGAGCGCTTTCCGCCCGATGGCGCCGCCCTGGTAATACCAGGTCCCGTCACGGCCGATCCTGAGCCCGATATCCCCGCAAAGATTAAGCTTTGGCAATGCGCCCGAAGGCCGTTTGCCGCGGGCCTTGGCCGATGCTACCACAGCGTCGTTCTTGTCTTGGCCGGGCATGGGGCTAGGCCGCTCCCGGCCGGAAGGCCGGCGCAGTGGCGCCCCGGGCCGCATCGGAGGACCAAGTCAACACGATTGTGACCGAATTGCCGCTCAAAGTGCTTCTTCTCCGCGAGGCCTTTGGCCCTATATTTCCCTATCATCAGGATCGAGACAAACTGAAGCCATGACAAGCGTTGCTCAAGCCGATTCCAAGCTCGTCGATCGTATCGAGGAGGTTGGCGCCAAGATTGGACGCGTCCGCGAGACCACCGCCTCGGCCATTTTCGGTCAGGAGCGCGTCATCGATCTCGCCCTCATCACGCTGCTCTCCGGCGGTCACGCCCTCCTCATCGGCGTCCCCGGCCTCGCCAAGACGAGCCTGGTCGAGACGCTCGGCACCGTGCTCGGCCTTCAGAACAAACGCATCCAGTTCACGCCCGACTTGATGCCGTCCGACATCGTCGGCTCCGAAGTGCTCGAAGAGGGCGCGGCCGGGCGGCGCAGCTTCCGCTTCGTCGAAGGCCCGATCTTCACCCAGTTGCTGATGGCCGACGAGATCAACCGCGCGAGCCCCCGGACGCAGTCGGCTCTGCTTCAGGCCATGCAGGAGCATCACGTCACCGTGGCGGGCAAGCGCCACGACGTGCCCCGCCCCTTCCACGTCCTCGCCACGCAAAACCCGCTCGAGCAGGAAGGCACCTATCCCCTGCCCGAAGCCCAGCTCGACCGCTTCCTGTTGCAGATCGACGTGTCCTATCCCGACGCCGACGCCGAGCGCCGCATGCTGTTCGCCACGACCGGTATCGAGGAGCGCACGCTCAAGACCATTCTCTCGCCTGAAGAGCTCATGGTGGCGCAGCGGCTGGTGCGTCAGCTCCCGGTGGGCGACCAGGTGGTGGACGCGATCCTCAAGCTCGTGCGCTCGGCGCGGCCCGGCACCGGGATCGACGAGGAGCTCGACGACTTGATCGCCTGGGGCCCGGGCCCGCGCGCGAGCCAGGCGCTGATGCTTGCCGTGCGCGCCAAGGCCATGATCGAGGGGCGGCTCGCGCCGTCCGTGGACGACGTGATCGATCTTGCCGAGCCCGTGCTCAAGCACCGGATGGCGCTCACCTTCGCCGCCCGTGCCGAAGGGATCGACATGAGCCAGATGGTCGCGCGGCTGATCGAGCCGCTGGGGTAATTTGAACTTGGCCGCCGCTCGGGAGAGATCGCCTCTGCCATTTTCGGGCGAGGAAGCCGAAGCCCACGGTCTGGCGGCGCGCATCCCTGCGCTCCTCGTCGAGTCGCAGCGGATCGCCCACACCGTCGCCCACGGCACCCATGGCCGCCGCCGGGCCGGGCCGGGCGAGACGTTCTGGCAGTTCCGTCACTACGACCAGAATGATTCCGTAACCGGCATCGACTGGCGCCGTTCGGCAAGCTCCGACACGCTGTTCGTGCGCGAGCGCGAATGGGAGGCGGCGCACACGGTTTGGTTCTGGGTCGATCTCTCGCCGTCGATGCGGTTCCGCTCCCGCCTCGCCAAGGTCTCCAAGGAGAGCCGCGCCGTGGTGCTGGCGCTCGCCCTTGCCGAGCTTCTCGCCCGCGGCGGCGAGCGCATCGGTCTTTTGGGCGGACAACCCTTCACCGGACGGAGCGCCGCGCGCCGTCTCGCCGAAGTTCTCTTGGGCGACACCAGCGAAGCGAGCCTGCCGCCGAACGCGCGTCTGAGCCGCTTCTCGGAGTGCCTTCTGTTCGGCGACTTTCTCGAGCCGGTCGCCGCGTTGCGCGCGCGGTTCGAGGCGATCGCGGCGCAAGGCGTGCGCGGGCATCTGATCGACATCGTCGATCCGGCCGAGGAAACGCTGCCCTACGCTGGCCGCACCGAATTTGCCGCGAGCGAAGGTCGCGACCGCATGATCGCCGGCCGCGCCGAGAGCTTGCGCGAGGACTACCAGGAGCGGCTCAAGCGTCATCGCGACGATCTCATCGAGGTGACGCGGAAGCTCGGCTGGTCGTTCCTGATCCATCACACCGACCGCCCCCCCGAAGAGGCGGTGCTGGCGCTGCATAGCCGGCTCGGCGGCCTCGACGGCCATTATCGCTACCGTCCGCAAGCCGGCAGGAACGGCCGGCCCGCGAGCCTCCGCTCATGATCACCATCGGCGCGATCGGATTTCTTCAGCCTTGGGTGCTGGCGGCGCTCGCCGCGCTGCCGGCGATCTGGTGGCTGCTCCGGCTGACACCGCCCAGCCCGCAGCTCGTGGTCTTTCCGCCGACGCGTCTGCTCAAGGATCTCAAGACCACCGAGGAGGAGCCGGCGCGGAGCCCCTGGTGGCTGACCGCCTTGCGCATGTTGCTCGCCGCCCTGATCATCCTCGCGCTCGCCCGCCCCGTGCTCAACCCCGACCGGCAAAGCTTCGCCGGCGAAGGTCCCCTCCTCATCGTCATCGACAATGGCTGGGCCTCGGCCGCGCATTGGCCCGAGCGCCGCGAGGCGATCGAAGCGGCGATCGACCGCGCCCAGCGCGACGGCCGCACCGTGATGCTCGCGCCAACCGCGCCGGGCCAGCCCGTGAGCGATGCGTTGGACCCCGACAAGGCGCGCGAGCGCGTCGGCGGCATCACGCCCGAGCCTTACGCGCCCGATCGCGCCGCGCTCGCCGCGACGCTCGAGAAGGAGCTCGGCGAGAAGACGGGCTTCAGCGTGGTCTGGCTTTCCGACGGTCTCGACTACGGCGATGGTGAGGCCTTCGCCGGCGCTCTTGCCAAGTTCGCGAGCGGCGGCGGCAGCCTCTCGGTGCTGCGCCCCGAACGGGACGACGCGGCGCTCGCGCTCGGACAGGGCGTGGCCGAGAGCGGCGCCTTCGCCGCCCGCATCCTCAGCGGCTCGGAAGGGCCGCGCGCCGGCGTCGTCAAGGCATTGACGGGCCGCGGCGAGCCTCTCGGCGAGGCGCCCTTCACCCTCGGCCAGGGCAAACGCGAGGCCACGGTGCAGTTCGATCTGCCGATCGAGATCCGCAATCAGGTCGCGCGCATCGCCATCGCCGGCGAACGGTCCGCGGGCGCGGTTCACCTGCTCGACGCCCGCTCGCAATGGCATCGGGTCGGCATCGTCTCGGGCGAGTCGCGCGAGGCGGCCCAGCCCCTGCTCTCGCCTCTCTATTATGTCGATCGCGCGCTTTCACCCTACGCCGACGTGGTGGCGCCGAGCGAGGGCAACGTCGCCACCGCCATTCACGACCTGATCGCGCAGAAGGTCTCGACCATCGTTCTCGCCGATATCGGCAAGCTCGTCGCCGGCACCCAGGAAGAGCTGGAGGCCTGGGTCAAGGCGGGCGGCGTGCTCATTCGTTTCGCGGGCCCCCGGCTCGAGCAGGGCGGCGACGAGTTGCTCCCCGTGGCGCTCCGGCGCGGCGGCCGCTCGCTCGGCGGCTCGCTCTCCTGGAGCTCGCCGCAGCCGCTCGCGCCCTTCGAGGATAGCAGTCCGTTCCGCGGCCTCGCCGTGCCCGACGACGTCAAGGTCAACCGCCAAGTGCTCGCCGATCCTTCCGTGGCGAGCGAGGCCGAAATCTGGGCGCGCCTCGCCGACGGCACGCCGCTGGTCACCGCGGCGAAGCAGGGCCAGGGCTTCATCGTGCTGTTCCACGTCACGGCGAATTCCGACTGGTCGAACCTGCCGCTCTCGGGGCTCTTCGTCGAGATGCTGCGCCGCGCGGTTGCGCTCGGTCCGAGCCAGATCGCGCTCGAAGGGGCCAAGGAGGGAACGGCGGAAGGCGCGCGCGCCTCTGAGCTTGCGGCCGCAACCGGCGCGCTACCGCCGCTCCAAACGCTCGACGGCTTCGGCCAGTTGACCTCGCCGCCGCTTCGCGCCGTGCCGGTCGCGTCGGACAAGATCGACGGCACCGTGCCGGGTCCCGAACATCCGCCCGGGTATTACGGCCCCTCGGGCGCCGCCCGCGCGCTCAACCTCGTCACAGCGGAGACCGCCCTCAACCCGATCGGCGCAATTGAAGGGTCGAGCGCGGTGAGCGGCTACGTCCTGAAGAAGCCGCTGGCGCTCGAGCCTTGGTTCTACCTTGCCGCCGTCGGCCTCTTCCTCGCCGACATCATCGCCGTCCTCGTGCTGAGCGGCGCCTTGCGTTTCCGCCGCCGGGCCGTCGCCGCCAGCATGACGATTCTGCTCGCGGCCGCGCTCCTGTCATCGTCGCCGGCGCATCTCCGCGCCCAGGCGACCGGCGAAGCGGTCCCGGCCGATGCGCCCGCCGCTCCGGCCGACGATTTCGCCAGCAAGGCGACGCTGCACACGCGGCTCGCCTACGTCATCACCGGGGATCCCGAGATCGACCGCACGAGCGAGGAAGGCTTGTCCGGTTTGAGCAAGGTCTTGCGCGCGCGCACCGCGCTCGAGCCTGCCGAACCCATGGGCGTCGATATCGAACGCGACGAGCTCGCCTTCTTTCCCCTGCTCTATTGGCCGGTGCGCGAGGATGCGAGCCCGCTCTCCGACGCCACGCTCGCCAAGGTCGACGCCTTCATGAAGCAAGGCGGCCTCGTCGTCTTCGACACCCGCGATCACGGCACGGGCCTCCAGGCCGACGGCGCGCAGGGCGCGGCGCTCAGCCGCCTGATCGGCCAGCTCGACATTCCGCCTCTGGAGCCGGTGCCCGAAAACCACGTCCTGACCAAGTCGTTCTATTTGATGCGCAGCTTTCCCGGACGCTGGGACGGCGGCTCGCTCTGGGTCGAGGCCGAGCCCGCCGACGAGGCCGAGCGCAGCGAGCGCTCGCGCCGCACCGACGGCGTCAGCTCGATCGTCATCACGTCCAACGATCTCGCCGGCGCCTGGGCGCTCGACGAGGGCAACCGGCCGATCTACCCGGCCGTGCCCGGCGGCGAGGTCCAGCGCGAGATGGCGTTCCGCACCGGCGTCAACATCGTGATGTACGCGCTCACCGGCAACTACAAGGCCGACCAGGTGCACGTCCCCGCCCTGCTCGAGCGCTTGGGAGAGTGACGCCATGAGCTGGTCGATCGAGTTCATGCCGTTCGTGCCGTGGCCCATTCTGTGGGGCCTCGCCGGCCTCGGCGCCCTTCTGCTCGCGCTCCTGTTCTGGCGTTCGCGCCGCGGCGCCACCTTGCGCCTCATCAGCTATGCGCTTCTTTTGCTCGCCATCGCCAATCCGCAACTGAAGCAGGAGGAACGCGAGCCGCTCAACGACGTGGTCGCCGTCGTCGTCGACGAGAGCCAAAGCCAGGCGATCGCGGGACGCACCGCGCGCACCGAAGAGGTACGCAAGGAGCTGGAGGAACGGCTCAAGGCGCAGCCCAATCTCGATATACGCCTGGTGCGCTCGACCTCGACCTCGACCGACAGCGAGCGCGACGGGACCATGCTCTTCACCGATCTCGCCCAGGCGCTTTCCGACGTGCCGCCCGACCGCCTCGCCGGCGTGGTCATGATCACCGACGGCGAGGTGCACGACGTGCCGGCCTCAGCTTCGGGCCTCGGCTTCAACGCGCCGGTCCATGCCCTTCTCACCGGCAAGCAAGGCGAACTCGACCGCCGGCTCGAGCTCGTGAGCGCGCCCCGTTTCGGCATCGTCGGCAGCAGCCAGGATATCGAGCTCAAGGTCGTCGATACGGCGCCGCAATCGGCCGAAACGGTCAAGCTGACCGTCAGCCGTCAGGGTCAGGCGCCCGCGACCCAGAGCGTCCGCGTCGGCGAAAAGGTCACGATCCCGGTCGATATCGAGCACGCCGGCGCCAATATCGTCGAGATCGAGGTTGAGCCCGTCCAGGGCGAGATCGCGACCGTGAATAATCGCGCCGTGCTGACGGTCGAGGGCGTGCGCGAGAACTTGCGCGTGCTGCTGGTCTCGGGCGAGCCCCATGCCGGCGAGCGGACCTGGCGCAACATGCTGAAATCCGACGCCGCGGTCGATCTCGTTCATTTCACCATTCTGCGCCCCCCCGAGAAGCAGGACGGCACGCCGATCAATCAGCTCTCGCTGATCGCCTTCCCGACCCGCGAGCTGTTCCAGGAGAAGCTCGACCAGTTCGACCTCATCATCTTCGACCGCTATCAGCGGCGGGGCGTGCTGCCTCTGCTCTATCTCGAGAACGTCGCCCGCTACGTCGAGAAGGGCGGCGCGGTGCTGGTCTCGGCCGGCGACGATTACGCCTCGCCGCTCAGCCTCTTCCGGACGCCGCTCGGCCAGGTCCTGCCCGCCGTGCCGACCGGGCGGGTCGTGGAGCAGCCGTTCAAGCCCAAGCTCTCCGAGCTCGGCGCGAAGCACCCCGTCACCGCCGACTTGCCTGGCGCGTCCGGCGATACGCCGTCCTGGGGACGCTGGTTCCGCGTCGTCGAGACCGACCCGCGCGAGGCCGAAGTGCTCATGAGGGGCGCCGACGACAAGCCGCTTCTCGTCATCGGCGAGCGGGGCGAGGGCCGTGTCGCGCTTCTGCTCTCGG
Organism: Methyloceanibacter sp.; assembly: GCA_050247995.1. Lineage (GTDB taxonomy): Bacteria > Pseudomonadota > Alphaproteobacteria > Rhizobiales > Methyloligellaceae > Methyloceanibacter. Next base: position 8,247 of record JBFWTF010000070.1, read on the forward strand.
ACCATACCTGGCTCTGGGCGCGGGGCTACGAGGGCGGCGGACCCTATACCGACCTCCTGCGCCGCCTCGCGCATTGGCTGATGAAGGAGCCCGACCTCGAGGAGGAGACGCTGAAGGCGACGAGCCGCGGCCTGACCATGTCCATCGAGCGGCGCTCGATCAAGGACGAGGTCGAGGACGTCACCATCACCTCGCCCTCGGGCAAGGAAGAGGTCGTCACCCTCGACAAGGGCGAGCGCGGAATCTGGCGCAAGGCCATCAATGCGACCGAGCAAGGCGTCTACCGCATCGCCGCGGGCAATCTCGCCAACGTCGTCACCGTCGGCAAGGCCAATACGCGCGAACTCTCGGCGGTGACCGCGACCGCCGACCTACTCTCGCCCCTGCTCGAGGAAACCGGCGGCGGCGTCTTCTGGCTCGGACGCAACGACGCCGATTCCGGCAAGCTCCCGCGCCTGGTGAAGCTCCGCGGCGGCCAGGTCATGCACGGCGACGATTGGATCGGACTGCACAAGCGCGATGCCTATCACGTCAAAGGCGTGCGCCTGTTCCCGCTCTTCTCGGGGCTTCTCGCCCTCGGTCTCCTTCTCGGCTTGCTGGCCGCGACCTGGTTCCGCGAAGGTCACTGAGTTCCAACGAATTGAATCAGTGACCCCCCTCTTACTCCCCCCTTTCAGCGGGGACAGAATTGGAGCGGCGTGCATTTCTCCCTCCCCCTGCAAGGGGGAGGGCCGGGGGTGGGGATCGGAAGCGTGGGTTCAGTCCGACGATCTAGCGCGCGTAGCCTTTGACCGGACCGGCCGCGCGCTCGATCGCTCCGGGAACAAGCTCGACGTAGAGAAGCCGCGCGGGATCGACCGGTCCCGGCAGGGTAATGCGATCGCCCGGCACGGGCTTGAAGCCGAACCTTCCGTAATAGGGCATGTCGCCGACAAGCAGCACCAGGGCGAAGCCTTGGCTGCGCGCCCGGTCCAGCCCCTCAGCGATCAACGCCTTGCCGTATCCCCTCCCCGCCACCGCCGGAGCGACGATGAGCGGACCAAGCAGAAGGCCGCCGTCCTCGCCGCCGATATTGATCGCCGTGAAACGGATGCCGCCGACCAGCTCCCCCTCGAGCACGCCGCAGAGCGAAAGCTCCGCCACGGGTGCGATGCCCTCGCGCACCCGGTAGGCGCTGCGGGCGAAGCGCCCCGGCCCGAAGGCTTCGGCGGCAAGCTGCGACAGGATGGGAGCGTCGCCAGCTTCTTCGTGGCGGATTTCGAATTTTGCGGAAGACATGTGACCGATATCCCAGAGAGGCGGGTGGAGAGACGAACCCTCAAGCCCCCGGCGGGACAACGAACGCTATGCGAGAAAATGCCGGCGGCGAGGAGCTAAGCGCTGCGCGGGTTGCGCGCGCGTCCTCGTCGTCGGGGAAACGTGATCTGGCCGATCCGGGTCCACATGGCGGCGCCTCCTATCACGGCCGCCGTCGCGGGTCTAGCGCAACCTTTCCCCGCGCCCGCCCATCTCGGGCGGCGATCCCGGCACGTCCAAGGCGCCGATCCGCTCTCGTAACATGCTTGAATCTGCTGCATTATGGCCGGGCGAGGAGGACGGTTGAGCGGCGCCTCGTGATGAGGTAAGCGGAAACGACAATGGCCGACACGACCCGACTGCTCGTTCTTTATCACTCCTCATACGGACACACCGAGACCCTCGCCTATGCCGTGGCGCATGGCGCCCGCGCCGTTGACGGCGTGCAGGTCAGCATCAAGCGCGTGCCCGAGCTGATGCCGGAAGATGTGATGAGCGCTGCCGGCATGAAGGTGGACCAACCGGCCCCGATCGCCGACCCGCAGGAGCTCGCCGATTACGACGGCATCATCTTCGGAACGCCGACACGCTTCGGCAACATGACCTCGCAGATGCGGAACTTCCTCGACCAGACCGGACCGCTCTGGGTTTCCGGCGCTCTGATCGGCAAGGTCGGCAGCGTCTTCACCTCGACCTCGACCGGCGGCGGCAACGAGACCACCATCATTTCCTTCCATTGGACGCTTCTGCATCACGGCATGGTCGTCGTCGGCCTGCCCTACTCCGCGCCCGACCTTCCCGACGTCAGCGAGGTCAAGGGCGGCTCGCCCTATGGCGCCGGCACCATTGCCGCTCCCGACGGCTCGCGGCTGCCGTCGCAGAAGGAATTGAACCTCGCGAGCTTCCAGGGCCACCACGTGGCCAAGATCGCCAAGAAGCTCGCCGGCTCGGAATAGGCGACCGCAGTCGCCTCGTTTGCCGGCATGCAAGCCTCCCTCATGCTGAGGAGCGCGCGCAGCGCGCGTCTCGAAGCACGCACGAGAATTGGGCCTCACCCTTCGAGACGGGCCTCCGGCCCTCCTCAGGGTGAGGGCTCCGCATTCACCACAAGTCGCGCCGCGCCACGCCGTCGAAGATCTCGGCAAGCCGCGCCCGCGTGCCGGGATCGACGCGTTCGGGCAGCTCGGTCCGCGCGAACATGCGCGCTTCGGCGATCTCGCCGCGCTTGCGGTAACCCTCGCGGCGCGTCCACCTTCGCACCACGAACACGGCGATATGGTCGCCGGGGAAGCTCGCGAAATTGGAGTAGATGCCGTGCAGCTCGGGGGCGCCCTCGATGGTCACGCCGACTTCTTCCTC
>JBFWTF010000071.1:0-10789 GCA_050247995.1 Methyloceanibacter sp.
GGTCGATGTCGCCACGCGCGAGATCGTCGGCACTTTGCCGTCGGGCCCCGATCCCGAATTGTTGAACCTCCATCCGTCGGGAAGCCCGGTCTATATCGCCAACGAGGACGACAATCTGCTCACCGTAATCGATCTTGCCGACAAGAGCGTCCTGGCCGAGGTCGAAGTCGGCGTCGAGCCCGAGGGCGTCGGCATGAGCCCCGACGGTAAGAGCGTTGTCGTCACCTCCGAGACGAGCAACATGGTCCATTTCATCGACACCGGAAGTTTCGAGATCGCCGACAATGTCCTGGTCGGGTCGCGGCCGCGCTTCGCCGAGTTCACGGCGGACGGAGCCAGGCTATGGGTGACGTCGGAAGTGGCGGGCACGGTCTCGGTGATCGATGCCAAGACGCGCAAGATCGTCAAGGTGATCGGCTTCGACGTGCCCGGCGTGCAGCCTGAATACGTCCAGCCGGTCGGCGTTCGCGTCACCAAGGACGGAAGCCGCGCGTTCGTGGCGCTCGGGCCCGCCAATCGCGTCGCGGTGATCGACGGTAAGACGCTCGAGGTCGAGGACTACCTGCTCGTCGGCAAGCGGGTGTGGCAGCTCGCCTTCACGCCGGACGAGTCGCTGTTGTTCGCCACCAACGGCAACAGCAACGACGTCTCGGTCATCGACGTGCCGAGCCTGAAGGTCGTCAAGTCGGTTCCGGTCGGTCGGGCGCCCTGGGGCGTGGCGGTGTCGCGGCAATAATGCCGCGCCGCCCGCGCATGGGGCGCCCTCATCGTTTCAATAGCCTTGCACGCTGAACTTTAGGCCGATGCGACCCACTCGCCGGCCACGTACCCGAACGCTACGGCATCGGGATTCCGCTGCGCGGCCAAGCGCAACTTCTCCTCGGCATTCACAACGAGAGCGTCAGGCCTGTTTCTCTCCTTGGGCCCGTTCTTGAAGCCGCTCAGGAGAATGACCTTCCTGCCACGCAGGACAATCTTCGGGAGTGCCATCCCACCTCCTCGACCTGCCCGGAAGTTGCGCTCTGAGTTCTTATGGCGGGGGCTCAGAGTCGCGCCCTCAAGGCAAGTGCCTTGCTCCTAACGGCGACCCCCACGTCAGCCACAGTAACCCTAGCAACAGAATGCGACGAAGGTAAGACGGTGAGCGCGCAGCGCACAATGACGCGCAACATCCGTGCTGCGTCGCAGCATCAAGTTTGAGCGTCGTCGCAGAGGAGCGCCGCAAGTCCCGCCGCGGTCTCGACACGCGGCGTCCAATCGAGCTTGGCGAGCGCCGAGCTGTCGGCGACGAGAGAGCCGAACAGCGGCTCCAAGCCCGCAAATTTGCCGGAGACGCGCAGCGCGCTCTTCACGAAAGGCTCGGGCACGTAGAGAAGCGCGGGACGCCGTCCAAGACCGCGCCGCATGGCGGCGATGATCGCGGCGATAGTCAGCGGCTTGGGATCGGCGACGATGAGAGGACGGCGCAACGGAGCCTCGGTCGCGAGCACCGTATCGACGGCGTCCACGAGATTGTCGAGGCCGAGCAGGGAATGTTTGCCCTTGAGCCCGGCGAGCGGGAGAGGGTAGGGGGACCTCGCGAGCTTGATGAGCTTCGCCATGTTGCCCTCGACGCCCGGCCCATAGACGAGGGCGAGCCTGAGCGCCACCCAGTCGAGGCCGGTCGCGGCCAGCCCCTGCTCGGCGGCGAGCTTCGAGCGGCCATAGGCGTCGGTCGGGCGCGGCTCCCGCTCCTCGGTGAGAATTTCGTCGGCGGTCGGACCGGATTGCGCCCTGATCGACGACAGGAAGACGAAGCGCTTGATCCTGGCGCGCTGCGCCGCCTTGGCGAAGCCGATCGTGGCCTCGGTGTTGAACAGGCGGTAATCGTCCTCGGGCACGCCGGTCATCGTCGCGGCAAGTCCCGCGCTGTGGATGATCGCATCGACGCCCGCGAGCGCCTCGCTCATGTTGTAGGGCCGCGCGAGATCGCCGATGACGGCGCCGGCGCAGCCTTCGGGCAATCGCGCCGCGCGCCGCAACAGCACGCGCATCCGGTAGCCGCGCTTGGGCAGCTCCCGCAAGAGATGGCGGCCGATGAAGCCGGTGGCGCCGGTCAGCGCGACAAGCGGCTTGTGCCGCGATTTGCCGTCAACGCGGGGCTCTACGCTCATGCCGATCCGCCGGGAAGGTCAGCACTTCTTCAGGGCTCAAGTTCACGCCCACTTTGAGGCCAGAGCAAGCCCCTCAAAGGTCCCGCCCGGAATCCGCCCAAGAACAATGAACCGGCGGCGCGTTCGCGCCGCCGGTTCGTTGCGAGGTCCACGCCCGGTGGGTCAGTAGCAGGGCGGGTAGGGATAGTAGCCGCAGCGATAGCCGTAATAGGGATGCGCGCCCGCGCCGACGGCGACCCCGGCCGCGAACGCGGCGCCGGGATGGGCGTACCAGGCGCCATGCCAAGCCGGCGCGCGTCCGACCACGGCGCCGCCATAGGGACCGCGCACCGCGAACCAATCGATGAAGAGAGCCGCCGCGCCGGTCGCGCCGCTGAGATCGCCTTCGAGGACGGACACCTCGAAGGTGAGGGTCTCGCCTTCAAGCTTCGGCGCCTTGAGCACCACGACGGCATCTTTGACGTTCGCGCCGTCCGCGCCCAAAACCGAGATGGTGGCGTTGGGCGGATCCTTGGCGAAACTGTCGATGCCGACATCCCATTCCTTGATGAAATGCGCGGTCAGCACATGTCCCGCCGCCCGCACGGGCCGGTCGGCGAAGACGATGGAATTGGGGGCCACGCCTGTCAGCGTCAGCTTGTTCCCTTCCAGCGTCGCGCCCTTGGCGTTGAGGACGGCGAGCGATGCGATCATGTGCTGCGAAGACGAGCCGATCTGCTTCTTGGCAGGATGGCTAATGGCGTCCTCGGCCATGACGGCGGACGGAACGCAGAAGATGGCGGCCACGACAAGGGCCACACAGGCGATACGGTTTGCGATCATGAGATGAACTCCTGGTGGTCTCGGGACCAGGACAATAGCGCATAACAATGCGACGGGTTTGTGCACTTGGCGCCATGCTCCGAATATTTTGCGGGCTGGCGGGCAAATAGGGGCGCTATTTTTCGTGCTTTGGCGGCCCGTCAGAACCTGGCGGTGACCGCCACGTCGAAGGTGCGCCCCTCGAACGTGTTCTCGGCGTCGAACTCTTGATAGTACTTGGCGATGAAGGTGAGCGGATTGCGGGGATCGCCGAGCATGTAGGTCACGATCGGGCCCGCGCCGTAGACCCGCGATTCGAACGATCCGAGTTTCGCGCCCGACCCGCTGTCGCCGGTGGTTTGGATCATGGCGTAGCCTACGGCGCCGACGCCAAGCGGGCCGAAATTCTTGGTGATGGCGCCTTCGAGATTGAGAATGTCGCCGCTCTCGTAATCGGTCGCCGGATTCTCGAAATTGAAGGAATAGACGACGGCTCCGGTCGCCTGCCATCCCGTCGCGAGGTCGAAATAGGTCGCGGCAAATCGCGGCATGATCGCCCAATGGTTCAAGCTCGTATTGGCGAGCTGCCGCGTGCTGTAATCGCCGGTCGGCGCGAAACCGAACACGGCGACGTTCCAGTGGAACTTGCCGGCGTTCCAGCCAAGCACCAGCGGCGCGAAAGCCGTGTCGCCGAAGTCGAGGTTGGTATCGCCGATCTCGAAGGCGAAGGGCCCGACCGTCTGCATGCCGAGGGGGCCGGTGAGGCGCGGCACGGAGAGACCGACATCGACATTCATGGCGACCACGCTCGGCGCCACGGCGACGGCGTAGGTGCCGCCGAGAATTTTCCAGGGCGTCACGTAGGTCAGCGCCGCGATGGTCGCGGTGTAGTCCTGATCGACGCCAAGCTGGACCAGGCCGTCAAAGATCGTCGCCCCGGCGTCGCCGTTGTAATGATAGGCGTCGGTGCGAAAATAGAAGCCGGGCTGTGGCGGGACGATGCCGCCGAAAATATCGGTGTAGCCCTTGACCCAGGGTCCGGTGCCGAATTCGGCGGCTTCAGCGTCCCCGATTGCGAGGAGGCCGAGAATGGCGGCGGTGCAGGCCAGCGCGCGTACTCTTTCCCTCACTGATTTCAACCCCTATGAGCCTCTCTTGAACCCCGGCGGCCGAAACTAGGCTCGCGGCGGGCGCGGTTCCATCCCAGCGTGCGTCGTGACGAGATTTTTCCGAAAGGGGCGTGCAGATCGGCAACAGTCGCCGGTGCCATGACTGCCTTTCCCGGGATTTTTGCCATTGATTAAGCAGAGTCGGGGTCGCGCTTGCCACACGCGTCATGACAAAGGACTATGGTCGCGGCCAGCAAGAAATCGCACTGAAAGGGAGGAAACCATGACGCATTTCGATCGCGCCCACGCTTCGCCCCCGTCCGCGTGCCGCAAGGCTTGGCTCTTGGCCCTCATTGCCTCCACGGCGCTGATCTCATCGTCACCCGCCCTGGCACAGAATATCCGCGGCGCCGCGACCGGTCCGACGACCGCGCCCGGTTTCAATCACCCCGAACAGTACATGCACCTCAAGGACGTGAAGCCCGCCGACAATATGTATCCGGTGATCCAGCATCCCGAGCAGGACAAGGCGGCAGCGGACAAGCTCGCCGCGCTCGAGCAAAAAACCGGCAAGAAGCCCAATATCATGATCTTCCTGCTCGACGACGTCGGCTGGATGGACCCCGGCTTCAACGGTGGCGGGACGGCGGTGGGCAATGCCACGCCGGCGATGGACAGGATGGCCAGCGAGGGTCTGCTGCTGACATCGGCCTACTCGACGCCCTCCTGCTCGCCCACGCGCGCCACCATCCATACCGGGCAGAACCCGCTCCATCACGGCATCCTGCGTCCGCCGATGTATGGCGAGCCGGGCGGCCTCGACGGCGCCACCACGATGCCCATGCTGCTCAAGGCCCAAGGTTATGTCACGCAAGGCGTGGGCAAATGGCACATAGGCGAGAACCAAGGCTCGCTGCCGCAGAATGTCGGCTATGACGACTATGTCGGATTCCTCGGCGTCTCCGACATGTACACGGAATGGCGCGACATCTACTTCAATCCCGAGGTCGCGCTGTCACCGGATCGCTTCAAGATGCTGGAGCAGGACGACTTCAACCATTACGAGGTTCACTGCACGCCGGCCGACAAGGCGAAATGCGAGAACGGCAAGCTCATCGACCTCGCCTATATCAAAGAGCTCGACCAGCATTGGCTGGAGACGAGCCTCGCTTTTCTCGACAAGATGAAGGGAAGCAAGCAGCCGTTCTATCTCTACCACGCGACGCGCGGCTGCCATTTCGACAATTACCCGTCGGATGATTGGGCCGGCAGGTCGATGGCCCGCACCACCTACAGCGACTGCATGGTGCAAATGGACGACATCCTCGGCAAACTCGTGGACAAGCTTGCAGCGATCGGCGAGCTGGAGAACACGCTGATCATCTTCACGTCCGACAACGGACCGGAATGCGAGATCCCGCCGCATGGAAGGACGCCCTTCCGCGGGTGCAAGGGATCGAGCTGGGAAGGCGGCGTTCGCGTGCCGACCTTCGTCTACTGGAAGGGGATGATCGGTCCGCGCAGGTCCGACGGGCTGTTCGACCTCGCCGACATCTTGCCGACGGCGCTGTCGCTCGCCGGCGTTCCCGGCGCCAAGCTCGCCGAGCTGTTCCCAAAATCGACATATATTGATGGCGTTGATCAGGCGTCCTTCCTTGTCGCCGACGACGGCCTGTCGGCGCGCCGGAGCCGGGTCTACACCTTGAACCAGTACTTCGCGGGCATGCGCATCGACGAGTTCAAGGCCGTGGCCACCGGCGAGATCGAAAACGGCGTGGTGCAGAAGGGCAATATCGGCGGGTTCAGCGGCTTCATCTTCACCGACACCGGCGGCGCCATCGTGTTCAACCTCTATACCAACCCGCAGGAGGACGTGAACGAGGGGATCCGGCACATTCCCTTGGCCGTCCCGCTCGGCGAGGCGGGAGGCTGGTATTTGAAGGAGCTGTTCACGTATCCGCCGCAGTTCAAGGTCGGCTTTATGTCGAACAACCCGCCGGTCTATGACGTCATTCCGATCGGCGAGATGGGCCTCAAGGCATGGCTCGCGAAACACGGCTTCGGCCGGTTCCAACCCTAGGCGGTGACGTGACGGACTCGATTGCAAGCGCTTGCTGGGCCGCAGGCTGGGCGTTGGCTCAACTCGCGGCCCTGGCTTTATGCGGAGAGGCGAAGGCGGCCTCTCCGATCGGTGACTGCACCGTCTACTCGGGAAAACCCTCAGAAGAGGGCGACAAGGCGGGCATGGTGTTCGTTCCCGGCGGGAGCTTCGTCATGGGATCGGACCGGGACCGTCCCGAGGAGCGCTTCAGCCACGAGGTGCGCATCGATGGTTTCTGGATCGACCGGCACGAGGTGACCAACGCCGAGTTCGCCGAATTCGTCGCGGCGACCGGTTACGTTACGCTGGCGGAACGGGGCATCGATCCCAAGACCCATCCGAATATGACCGAGGACCTGACCGCTCCCGGCTCGGTCATGTTCGTTGCACCGATGAGGCTCGATCGCGGCGGCGATATCACCCAGTGGTGGCAATATGTGAAGGGCGCGAATTGGCGCGAACCGCAAGGTCCGGGTTCGTCGATCGCGGGCAAGGACAATCACCCGGTGGTGCATGTCGCCTACGAGGACGCGCTGGCCTATGCCAAATGGCGCGGCCGCGAACTTCCGACCGAGGCGCAGTGGGAGTATGCCGCGCGCGCGGGTGGCGAAATCGGCGAGGAATGGAGCGAGGCCTACGACGCGGACGGCAAGCCGGTCGCCAATAGCTGGCAGGGCGTGTTCCCGGTCTACAACAGCGAAAAGGACGGCTATGCGGGAACGGCGCCGGTCGGTTGCTTCCCGCCGAACGCTTACGGCCTCAACGACATGATCGGCAATGTCTGGGAATGGACCACGGACTGGTACGTGCCGGGTCATCGCCGCGAAGCCGCGCTCAATCCGACCGGGCCGTCGATGCTCGAGGTCCGCACCGCCGCGGGGCAGGCGCCGAGCAAAGTCATCAAGGGCGGCTCGTATCTCTGCGCATCGAACTATTGCGCGCGCTATCGTGCGTCGGCGCGCCAGCCGCAGGAAGTCGATCTCTCCACCGGCCATGTCGGCTTTCGCACCGTGCTAAATAAGCCGCAGGAGTAGAGCGCTTGCCACGAATAGAAGCCCTTTCGGAAACTCAATGGAGGAATCGATGCGTGTAGGTGCATTTGCGGGCGCCGCGATGGTCGGATTCGCCGCGTTCGGCCTTTCCGGCTCGCCGGCGGTCGCGCAAGACAAGAAGCCGAACATTCTGCTGATCGTCTCCGACGACACCGGCTGGGGCGATCTCGGCCCCTATCTCGGCGGCGTCGCGCGCGGCATGCAGACCCCCAACTTCGATCGCTTGGCGCGTGAAGGCATGTTCTTCACCAACTACTATGGCCAACCGAGCTGCACGCCAGGCCGCGCCGCAATTCAGACAGGTCGCATTCCCAACCGCAGCGGCATGACCACGGTGGCTTTCCAGGGCCAGGGCGGCGGCCTTCCGGCGGCGGAATGGACCCTCGCTTCGGTGCTGAAGACGGCCGACTACAACACCTACTTCACCGGCAAATGGCATCTCGGCGAGTCCGACTACGCGCTGCCGAACGCGCAAGGCTATGACGTGATGAAGTACACGTTCCTCTATCACCTCAACGCCTACACCTACGGCGACCCCAACTGGTTCCCGAATATGAGCCCCGAGTTGCGCGAGGTGTTCAAGAGCGTGACCAAGGGTTCGCTGTCGGGCAAGGCCGGCGAGAAGGCGACCCAGGACTTCGAGGTCAACGGCGAATATGTCGACACGCCGGACAAGGGCGTGGTCGGCATTCCCTATCTCGATGCGTATGTCGAGAAGGCTGCGCTCGAGTTCCTCGACGAAGCGGCGAAGTCCGACAAGCCGTTCTTCATCAACGTCAACTTCATGAAGAACCACCAGCCGAACCTGCCGCATCCGGATTTCATTCACAAATCCATCTCCAAATCCAAGTATTCCGACTCGGTACTCGAGCTCGATGCGCGGATCGGCAATCTCCTCAAGAAGCTCGACGACCTCGGACTCGCCGACAACACCATCGTCTTCTACACCGTGGACAACGGCGCCTGGCAGGACGTCTATCCGGATGCCGGCTACACGCCGTTCCGCGGCACCAAGGGCACGGTCCGCGAAGGCGGCAATCGCGTGCCGACGATGGTGCGCTGGCCCGGCAAGGTCGCGGCGGGATCGCGGAGCGACGATATCCTCGGCAATCTCGATCTGATGGCCACTTTTGCCTCCATCGCCGGCGTCGCGCTGCCGAAGGACGATAGAGAGGGCAAGCCGATCATCTTCGACAGCTACGATATGACGCCGGTCTGGACGGGCACCGGCAAGTCCGCTCGCAAGTCGTGGTTCTATTTCACCGAAGACGAGCTGTCGCCCGGGGCCGCTCGCGTCGACAATTTCAAATACGTCTTCAACCTTCGCGGCGATGACGGCGCGATTACCGGCGGACTTGCCGTCGATTCAAATCTCGGCTGGAAGGGCGCCAGCAAATACGCGGCGACGGTGCCGCAGGTTTTCGACCTGCTGGCCGATCCGCAGGAGCGCTACGACATCTTCATGAACAACTTCACCGAGAGCACGTGGGCGCTCGTTCCGGTCAACGATTCGATCGGGAAGCTGATGAAGTCTTACGTCGAATACCCGCCGCGCAAGCTCCAGAGCGAGTCCTATACCGGCCCGATCACTATCTCCAATTATCAGAAGTTCAAGTTCCTTCAGGAGCAGCTCGCCAAGGACGGCTTCCATATCGGGCTGCCTGGCGGCAACTAGACCACGCGAAGGCGGCCCAGAGATGGGCCGCCTTTTCTCCCCTCGACACAGGCACCTTTGGCGCTTGGACAGACCGCAGGAGGAGCGCCGCCATGATCCGATCCCGGCGAGGCAAGGCAATCGTCGCCGTTCTCACCGCGATCGCTGTCGCGCTTGCCGCCAATACGATCGCGGTCGATTCGGCGACGCGCGCCGCGATGGCGCGGAGCGGCGGTGCCGTGATGGCGACGGGGGTGGTGCCGGCCAACGTCAAGGTCGAGGGCGAGGGTCCTCCCATCGTCCTGATCCACGGCTTCGGCGCGGCGCTCGATTGGTGGGACGAGATTGCGCCCAAGCTTGCGGAGCATCACCGCGTCATTCGCCTCGATCTGATCGGTCACGGCGGAACCGAGGCGCCAGCGTCGGGCTACGCGATCGCGCATCAGGCGAACCTCGTGGCCGCGGTCCTCGACAAGCTTGGCGTCGATCGCGTCAGCGCGATCGGACATTCGATGGGCGGCGCGGTCGCGACCGCCTTGGCCGAGGCCAACCCCTCGCGGATCGAGCGGCTGGTGCTGATCGATTCGCCGCCGAAGCCCGAGACGACCTTCAACTTCGCTACGCGGCTTGCGCTGATGCCGGTCGTGGGCGAGCTGCTCTCGCGTTTCATGACCGATGCGACGATCCGGACGATGCTGGGTCAAGGTTTCGCGCCGGGCTTCCCCGTGCCTGACAAGTTCGTCGCCGACGTGAAGCAGCTCACTTATACCGCGTTCCGCACCGCGCATGACGACAGCGCGGCGTATGGGACCGAGAGGCCGGTGGTCGAGCGCCTTGCCGCGCTCGATCCCATTCCACCGCTCCTCGTCATCTTCGGCTCGCGCGACGCTCTCATCGCGCCGGAAAGCGCCAAGCTCTATGAGCGCGTGCCCGGCGCCAAGCTCGTCATCCTCGACGGTCCGGGCCATTCGCCCATGGTCGAGGCGCCGGATGAAACGCTTGCTCTCATCGAGGACTTTTTCGCGCGACCCGATTAGACTGCCGAAGACCTATCAAGGGAGAAGTCTCGTGCCGAAATTGCGCTGTTGGCGTGCCGCTCTCGCGGCGCTTGTGGCCTTGCCGCTTGCCGTCTCCGCAGCATGGGCGGAAACCGCGGCCGATCCGCTGCCGTCCTGGAACGACGGCCCGGCCAAACAATCGATCCTCGATTTCGTGGCGCGGGTCACGCAAGAAGGCGGTCCCGACTATGTCGCGCCCAAGGAGCGCGTCGCCACCTTCGACAATGACGGCACGCTCTGGGTCGAGCAGCCGATCTACACGCAATTCGCCTTCGCCATGGACGAGGTGAAGCGGCAATCCAATCAGCATCCCGAATGGAAGGATGAGGAGCCGTTCAAATCCGTGCTCGCGGGCGATCTCAAGGCGGTCGCCGCCATGGGCGAGAAGGGCATGCTCGAGATCGTCGCCGCCACGCATTCCGGCATGACCACGGTCGAGTTCAACGACGCGGTCGGCGACTGGCTGAAGACGGCCAAGCATCCGCGCTTCAAGGTGCTGTACACCGACCTCGTCTATCAGCCGATGCTCGAGCTCCTCGCCTATCTCCGCGCCAACGGCTTCAAGACCTTCATCGTCTCGGGCGGCGGGGTCGAGTTCATGCGCAACTTCACCGAGGAGTCCTACGGCGTCCCGCCCGAGCAGGTGATCGGCTCATCCGGCGTCACCCAATTTCAGATGTGGGACTCAAGCCCCGTTCTCGTCAAACAGCCCAAGGTCCTGTTCGTCGATGACGGGCCGGGGAAGCCCGAGGGCATCAATCACTTCATCGGGCGGCAGCCCATCTTCGCCTTCGGCAATTCCGATGGCGACAAGCAGATGCTGGAATGGACCGCGTTCTGCCGGCGCTTGTGCTTCATGGG
>JBFWTF010000072.1:0-10694 GCA_050247995.1 Methyloceanibacter sp.
AAGCCCCGCGGACTACCCGCGGGGCTTCTTGTATTTGCGCCGCTTGGGCGATGGCGTCGGGGTGTTGTCGGCGATGCAGTTGGCCATGAAGTGCTCCCGGTCGCCGCGTCCGTTGAACGCGTTCTGCGCAGCTTGCGCCACGCAGTAATCCTCGACCCAAGGCGGGGCGCACCACGCCGGGGTTGCTCCGATCAGAACCAGGCACGAAAGCGTCGCGAGCGGATATTTCATGGCTGCGGCGGCACGCGAACGAGGCCCGCTACCACTTGCCGACATTCGGCATCGAGGCCCAGGGCTCCTGCTTGGGCAGGGGCTTGCCCCTTTGCAACAGCTCGACCGAGATGTTGTCGGGCGAGCGGATGAAGGCCATGTGGCCGTCGCGCGGCGGCCGGTTGATGACGACGCCCTGCTTCATCAGGCGCTCGCAGGTCGCGTAGATGTCGTCCACCGCGAAGGCGAGATGGCCGAAATTGCGTCCCTCGCCGTAAGTCTCGGGGTCCCAATTATAGGTCAGCTCGATCTCGGCCTCCTTGTCCTCGGGCGCGGCGAGATAGAACAGGGTGAAGCGGCCTTGCGGGTGCTCCGACCGGCGCACTTCCTTGAGGCCGAGCTTGTTGCAGTAGAAGTCGAGCGACTTATCGACGTCGGAGATTCGCACCATCGTATGCAGATACTTCATGCTCGATCTCTCTCACGGATATGGAAGGTTCAGGCGCCCCCCTTAGCGCGGCCCGTGCATCTGTTGCAAGCACAACACGCTCCACATTTTTCCGATCCAGATTGCGCCATCGGGGCTCGATTTGGCCCGCGCGTCGCTCGCATGCGAATTTCGTCGTGCGCGAAGTGAAATTTCTCTCGACAGCAGAGACATTTGCGCGATCGAAGCGGCAACTGGAGCGCGTTGTTGCCAAAACGGTGTTTTGCCTGCGGGGCTCGCGCGATATTCGCTTTACGATCAGACGCTTGCGCGCGCGTGTTGCACAAGGATTGGCGCCAAGGAGGTGAGCATTGTGGAGAAGGAGGAAACGCGGGGAAATTTCCAGTGGTCTCGAAGGGCGGCGATGATATCTTCGCAACGATTGTGTTCCAGCCGATTCGTTAGTGGGGCGTCGGATCGGCTGTGTTGGAAGTCAAGCGGGGGAATGCGGCAATGGGGGCGAAAGAACCGCCACTGGTAGAGGGCCTTACCCAACGCGACGAGGAAGTCACAGTTGATGTCTTCGAAGTGTCAGGATCCATCAAGTGGTTCGATGCGTCAAAGGGTTATGGATTCATCGTTCCGGACGAAGACCTTCCCGACGTTCTCCTGCACGTAACTTGCCTCAGACGCGACGGGTTTCAGACGGCTTACGAGGGGGCTCGCGTCGTTTGCGAGGTTTTGCGCCGGCCGAAGGGCCTGCAAGCCTTCCGCATTCGCGCCATGGACGATTCGACGGCGATTCACCCGTCGCAGTTGCCGCAGCGGACCCATGTCGTGGTCGTTCCCGAGAGCGAATGGGAACGGGCGACGGTGAAATGGTTCAACCGTCTGCGCGGCTTCGGGTTTCTCACCCGCGGCAGCGACAGCCTCGACATCTTCGTGCACATGGAGACGCTGCGCCGCTGTGGCTTCACCGAGCTCAGGCCCGGGCAATCGCTGCTCGTGCGCTTCGGCCGCGGACCGAAAGGTCTGATGGCCGCCGAGCTGAAGCCGGACAGCGCGCAAGGTCCCTCGTCGCATTAGCCGAGCGGAGCTTCGGCAGGTTCGCCCGCATCGTCGCGGGCGTTTTATTTGCCTGCACGCTTCTTGCCCAAGCCGCGCTTGCCGGCGGCACGGGCACGCTCGTGTTCAAGACCGACACCGGCGAGCACAGCTTCGACGTCGAGGTGATGACGACTGACGGCGAGCGGGCCAAGGGGCTCATGTTCCGCCGCTCGCTGCCCGAGCAGAGCGGTATGCTCTTCCTCTACGCCCGGCCGCACAGCGCGACCATGTGGATGAAGAACACCTTCATCCCGCTCGACATGGTGTTCATCGCCGAAGGCGGCACCGTGCACCGGATCGAGGCGAACACCGAGCCGTTCTCGACCGCGATCATCTCCTCGGAGGGCGACATCATCGCCGTGCTCGAGCTGAACGCCGGCGCGGCGGCGCGGATCGGGCTGAAACCCGGCGACCCCGTCATCTTCCCCGGCCTTGGCAAGTAATTCGTCATTCCGGCGAACACTTGCCCCTCTCCCCCAAGGGGAGAGCGGAAAACGACAAGTGAAACTGCCTTTTGAACAGCTTCGCTTAAGGGTTAAGGACTAGCCTCGGGGGCTGGCGCGAACTATGTATCTGTCGCGGGGGCCTGGGGCCGTCCAACGGCTGCGAGCCCCCGGAGAGCTTTGAGATCGGGGCATAGCGCAGTCTGGTAGCGCACCTGCTTTGGGAGCAGGGGGTCGCAAGTTCGAATCTTGCTGCCCCGACCATTCCCCGGCTCTCGGTTTGCCGATGAGGAGACGATGACGGCACGGATTTACAAGCCGGCGCGGAACGCGATGCAGCAGGGCCTGGCGCCGCGCGACTGGGTGCTCGAATACGAGCCGGACAAAGCGCCGGTCATCGAGCCTCTGATGGGCTGGACCACCGCCTTCGACACCCGCGCGCAAGTGAAGCTCCGCTTCGCCACCAAGGAAGAGGCGGTCGCCTTCGCCGTTCGCCAAGGCATCGCCTTCCGTCTCGAGGAGCCCAAGGAGACGGAGGTGAGACCGAAATCCTATGCCGAGAATTTCAAGTTCGGCCGCCCCGACCGCTGGACGCACTGACGCGCGCGCCGGGTTCGTTTCGGGTTATAGTCTCAGTGGATTTGCCAGACGGTCCCGTAGCTCAAGGGATAGAGCATCTGCCTTCTAAGCAGAGGGTTCAAGGTTCGAATCCTTGCGGGACCGCCACCTCTTTTGGGAACTGCCCGCCGCGCGCAACTCTTATCAAGGCGAGGAATGTTCATGCGCTCCATCGTCGTGCTTCTGCTTGCATCCGTGGCGCTCGCCGCGCCGGCCGCGGCCGCGCCCAAGCTCTTGTGGGAGACCAAGGGCCTGGCCCAGCCCGAGTCGGTGGTGCAGGACCCCGCCACCGGCGCGCTCTATGTCAGCAACATCAACGGCGCCATCATGCAGAAGGACGGCAACGGCTTCATCGCCAAGCTGAAGCCCGACGGCACCGTGAGCGAGCGGCAATGGGTCAAGGGGCTCAACGCGCCGACCGGGCTCGCGCTCCATGACCGCACGCTCTACGCCGCCGACGTCGACGAGCTGGTCGAGATCAACGCCGCCTCGGGCGAGATCCTCAATCGCTACCCGGCCAAGGGCGCGATCTTCCTCAACGACGTCGCCGTCGGCGAAGACGGCACGGTCTATGCCTCGGACACGCCGATGAACACGATTTGGCGTCTCAAGGACGGCGCCTTCGAGCCCTGGCTTGCCAACGACGCGCTAAGAGGTCCGAACGGCCTCCTGGTGCAAGGCGACAAGCTGATCGTCTCCTCGTTCGGCCAGTTGCCCGACCAGGGCGCGCCGCAATTGGGCGGCCTCCTTGCCGTCAATCTCGAGGATCAATCGGTGAGCACGATCCGCGACGACCCGATCGGCAATCTCGACGGGCTCCAGGCCTCAGGACCCGGCATCTTCTTCGTCACCGATTGGGCGGCGGGCGCGCTCTATCGCGTCGGCGCCAAGGGCAAGCCCGAGCGGCTTCTCAAGCTGAACAAGGGCAGCGCCGATTTCGTCTATCTCGCCGATCAGAACACGGTGATCGTGCCGATCATGCTGAGCAACACGCTGGTCGCCTACAGGCTGGATGAGGCCGGCTAGGGGCCGTTCCTCAAGCGGGAACGTAGGTCAACCTGATCACATCCTCGCCAATCCGGTCGTAGGTCATAAGGCGGAGCGGCGGCCGGGGTCCGGCGAAATACGGCGTCCCGCGACCAAGGACGACGGGGTGCAGGTAGATTCGATACTCGTCGATCAGGCCAAGCTCGGTGAGGCTTCGCGCCAGGTCCGGGCCGGCAACTTCGATTTCCCCGTCGCGCGCAACCTTCAACGCGCGGATCGCGCCCTCGAGATCGTCTTCGACAAGACTGGCGTTGGGGCCGACCGACTTCAACGAGCGCGAGACGACCCATTTCGGCTGGTTCCGCCACGCCGCCGCGAAGGCGCGTTCCCCTGCATCCCATTCAGGATGATCATCGTCCCAGTAACGCATGACCTCATACATTCGGCGTCCGTAGACGCTGCCCGCCTGCGCTTCAGCCTCCTCGATGAAGTGGCGGAAGAGGGCTGGGCTTGGGGCAAACGCCGTATGGTCAACGTAGCCGTCGAGCGACTGGTTCATTCCGAACACGAGCTTAGCCATGCGCGATCCATTTCCTCACGCGGGCCGCCGCGCTCTCCGCTTGCGTTACGCAGTCGGAGCCTTGAGCCGCGCGAAGCCGGCGTCGAGATCGGCCTTGAGGTCCTCGACGTCTTCGAGCCCGACATGGAGGCGGAGCGCCGGGCCCTTCTCGTCCCATGTCGTCGCCGTGCGATAGGTCCTGGGATCGAAGGGGAGGATCAGGCTCTCGAACCCGCCCCAGGAATAGCCCATCCCGAACAGGCTCAGCCCGTCGAGCATGGCGGCAAGCTTTTCGCGCGCGACCGGTTTCAGCACGATGGCGAACAGGCCGCACGCGCCGGTGAAGTCGCGCTGCCACAGCGCATGCCCGCGATCGCCGGGGAGCGCCGGATAGATCACGCGCGCGACCTCGGGCCGTCCGGCGAGCCAGCGCGCAAGCTCGAGCCCCGATTTCTGATGCCGCGCGAGCCTGACCCCCAGGCTGCGCAAGCCGCGCAAGCCGAGATAGACGTCCTCGGGCCCGGGGCAGAGCCCAAGCTCGTCATGGGTCTTGTAGATGGCGGGAAAGGCCTCTTCGCTCGCCGTGACGACGCCGAGCATGGCGTCGGCATGGCCGGCGATGAATTTGGTCGCGGCCTGGATCGATACATCGACGTCATGGGCGAATGGCTTGAAGAACAGCGGCGTGGCCCAGGTGTTGTCGAGGATCATGACCGCGCCGGCATCGTGCGCGGCCTTGGCGATGGCGGGAACGTCCTGCACCTCGAAGGTCTGCGAGCCGGGCGACTCGGCGAAGACAACCCGCGTCTTCTTGGTGATGAGCTTCTCGATGGCTCCGCCGATGAGGGGATCGTAATAGATGGTCTTGACCCCGAGCCGCTTCAGCACGTTGTCGCAGAAGCGCCGCGTCGGCCGGTAGACGCTGTCGGAGACGAGGATCTCGTCGCCGGCCGACACGAAGGCGATGAGCGCGGTCGCGATCGCCGACAGGCCCGAGGGCGTGAGCCGCGTGCGGTAGCCGCCGTCGAGCTCGGCGATCGCCTCTTCGAGCGCCCGCACGGTCGGGGTGCCGAGGCGCCCGTAGCTGAAGTCCTGGTCGTCGGCTTCGAGCGACGCGAGCGTCGGAAAGATCACGGTCGAGCCGCGATAGACCGGCATGTTGACGAAGCCGTATTGGCGCGACGGGTCGCGCCCGGCATGGGCGAGCCGGGTCAGGTCTTTCTGCTTCCCAGTCCGTTTGCTCATCTCGCCTCGGCGAGCTTAAGGCCGACCGACGTGTCTAATCCGATCCGGTTTCGAGGGGAAGACTCTGATCGGCGCCCCATTCCGCCCACGACCCGTCATAAACGGCCGTCTTGCGATGGCCGACCTCGGCCAGCGCCAGCGCCAGCACGGCGGCGGTGATGCCGGAACCGCAGCTCGTCACCACCGGCTTGCCGAGATCGACCCCGGCCTGCGCGAACAGATGCTCGATCTCACGCGGCGATTTGAGCGTGCCGTCCTGGTTGAGAAGCTTGCCGTAGGGGAGGTTGCGCGAGCCTGGGATATGGCCCGAGCGCACCCCGGGGCGCGGCTCCGGCGCCGTTCCGGCGAAACGTTCGGCCGAGCGGGCATCGACGATCTCGGCCGACTGGTCCTTGAGCAGCGCCTTGATGTCGGACACGTCGCGGACGAGATCCAAATTCCGCCGCGCCGTGAAGTGCCGCGGCATGCGCGCGATCGGCTCGCCGCTTTCGAGCGGCCGCCCTTCGCGCTTCCATTTCGGCAGGCCGCCGTTCAGCACGCTCACATCCTCGACGCCCATGACCCGGAACGTCCACCATACGCGCGCGGCGCTGAACAGCCCTTGCGAATCGTAGACGACGATGCGCGAGCCGTCGCCGATGCCGAGGCTGCGCATGCGCGAGGAGAATTTCTCCGGCGGCGGGAGCATGTGCGGCAGCTTGCTCTTGGTGTCGGCGATCTCATCGATGTCGAAGAAGATGGCGCCGGGAATGTGCTCGGCGAGGTACTCGGCCTTCGCGTCCCTGCCGGCATCCGGCATGTGCCAGGAAGCATCGATGATGACGAAATCGGGTGCCTCGAGCTCGCGGGCGAGTTCATCCGTTTCGGTCAGCCAAGTCTTGGTCTGCAGCAATGCGTCTCTCCCGTTTTTCAGCCTAGACGAACGCGCTCGGGCAGGCGGCCGCTTCGCGCTCGAGCCATTGTGGGACCGGCAGCCCCTTCTCATGCAGGAATTTGGGGTTGAACAGCCGGCTTTGGTAGCGGGTGCCGTAATCGGCGAGCACCGTGACGATCGTATGACCGGGACCGAGATCGCGGGCCAGCCTGATGGCGCCGGCGACATTGATGCCGCTCGATCCGCCGAGGCAGAGGCCTTCCTCGCTGAGCAGATTGAAAATGATCGGGAGCGCCTCGGCGTCGGCGATCTGGTAGGCCTCATCGACCTTGGCGCCTTCCAGGTTCTTGGTGATGCGGCCCTGACCGATGCCCTCGGTGATGGAGCTGCCTTCGGCTTTCAGCTCGCCGTGCTTGTAGTAGTTGTAGAGCGCGGCGCCCATCGGATCGGCAAGGCCGACTACGACGCCGGGATTGCGCGCTTTCAGACCCATCGAGACCCCGGCGAGGGTCCCGCCGGTGCCGACGGCGCAAATGAAGCCATCGACCTTGCCGTCGAGATCGCGCCAAATCTCCTCGGCGGTCGTTTGGATATGCCCTTGGCGGTTGGCGACGTTGTCGAACTGGTTGGCCCAGATCGCGCCATGCGGCTCGGTACCGCTGAGCTTCTCGGCGAGCCGGCCGGAATATTTCACGTAGTTGTTGGGGTCCTTGTAGGGAACCGCAGGCACCTCGATCAGTTCGGCCCCTGCCAGGCGCAGCATCTGTTTCTTCTCGTCGGACTGGGTCTCGGGGATGACGATGACGGTCTTCAAGCCCAGCGCGTTGCCGACCAGCGCAAGACCGATGCCGGTATTGCCGGCCGTGCCCTCGACCACCGTGCCGCCGGGCTGGAGCTTTCCCGAATTGAGCGCGTCGCGGATGATGAACAGCGCCGCGCGGTCCTTGACCGACTGGCCGGGATTCATGAATTCGGCCTTGCCGAGGATGGTGCAGCCCGTCTCCTCCGAGGCGCGCTTGAGCTTGATCAGCGGGGTGTTGCCGATCGCCTCGATGATGCCGTTGCGGATGGTCACGGGAGGCCTTGGGGTGAATTTTGAGTCGAGGCAACCTAATCCAGCGCGAGGAATGCCTGCAAGGCACGGAAATTTCAAGAACACCGCCACGTTAGCATCGTGTTCCCAGGCAATGGCCTTGGCCGCCTAAAGCCAACCCTTAGTGCAGCGACACGGTCGCGACGGCGCGGGCGACCTTCTCGGCCGGCCATGCCGCGGCAGCCCCGGGCGGAGCGGCCGGCGAGGGGATGTCGGTCCCCTGTCCCGCGCCCGAGAGGGTGACGCTCCCGCCCTCACTCGTGACGGTGATTTCGCCCTCGATCAGGAACACGCCATATTGCCCGTCGATGGGCCCGCCCCAGAATTCGGTGCCGCGCACGCCGATCTCGGCAAGGGGCGTCGAAACCACGACGTTCTTGTCCTTGAGGCTTTTCATGCGGCCGGTCGCGAACAGGAACGCTCCCGCCACGGCCCTTAGCGCCGTCTCGCCGATGCCGCTCTCGGGCTCGTAGACGTAGCGGTCAACGATGAGGCGCGCGTTCTCGCCGAGCGTCAGCACCGTGTTGTCGCGGAAGGTGACTTGCAGCCGCGCCTTGGGCCCGGTGCGGAGTTCGTCGCCCATGTGCACCGGCGTGCCGATCACCGCTCCCGCCGTTCCCGCCGCCGAGATCACCAGCGCCTCGTTTTGCACCTTGTTGACGCGGCCCACGGGCTCGGCCCCTTGCGCACTGGCCGCGCCTGAGAGGCCAGTGGCGACAAAGAGGGCGAGCAGGGCCCCAGACCCGCGGCGAAGGGTCGGGGCGGAAAGCGCGGGCGCTCGACCGCGTCGGCAGAACCATCTCATGGGCTAAAGGGTGTGGGATGGGGCGGGTTGGCGGGCTGAAGGTTCCATCATAACCGAGATACGGACAAAACGGCACCTCGGTTGCAGCGGGGACTCGTTGGGGTAGCGGCCGGAGAATCCGCCGTGTTATAGACCCGGCGCGGACGGACAGCCTTTCACGCGGGCGTGGTGGAACTGGTAGACACGCCAGATTTAGGTTCTGGTGGCTTCGGCCGTGGGGGTTCAACTCCCTCCGCCCGCACCAAGCATGAGGGGATCGCGGCGCGGAAATCCGCCGTGGCGATAGGCCGATAGAGAAGGCGAAGTGAACATGAATGTGACCGAGACGACGACCGAAGGCTTGCGCCGCCAATTGAAGGTGGTGATCGGCGCCGACGAGCTCGAGCGGCGCCTATCCGCCCGGCTCGACGAGCTCAAGGGCAAGGCGCGCCTCAAGGGCTTTCGCCCCGGGCACGTGCCGAAGGAGCATTTGCGCAAGGTCTTTGGCCGCTCGGTCATGGCCGAGGTGGTGCAACAGGCCGTCGCCGAGACGAGCCGCGAGGCCCTGTCGCAGCGCGAGGAACGCCCCGCCTTCCAGCCGACCGTGGGTCTGCCCCAGGACGAGGCCGAGATCGACAAGATCTTCGCCGGGCGCGGCGATCTCGCTTACACCCTCTCCTTCGAGGTCTTGCCGAACATCGAGCTGATGAATTTCGGCGAGCTCGCCCTGAAGAAGCCGGTCGCCGCGGTGGCCGATGCCGATATCGACAAGGCGCTGGAGCGGCTTCGCGCCGCCAATCTCCGCTACAAGCCGAAGGACGGCCCCGCCGCCGACGGCGACAGGCTCATCATCGATTTCACCGGCTCGATCGACGGCAAGCCCTTCGAGGGCGGCGCCACCGAGGACGCTCCCGTCGTGCTCGGCAGCGGCAATTTCATTCCGGGCTTCGAGGAAGGGCTCAAGGGCGCGCGCGCCGGCGAGGAGCGCGAAGTCGATGCGGCCTTCCCCGACAAATATCCGGAGGCAAGCCTCGCGGGCAAGCCCGCGCATTTTGCCGTGAAGGTCAAGGAAGTCGGCGCGCCCGAGACGCCGCCGCTCGATGACGATTTCGCCAAGGGCCTCGGCGTCGAGTCGGTCGAGAAGCTGCGCGAGACCATCAAGCAGAAGATGGAGCAGGAGCGGGGCCAGGTCTCGCGCTTGAGATTGAAGCGCGCGCTCCTCGACGCCCTCAGCGAGGGCCACACCTTCGAGCTTCCGCCGACGCTGGTCGACAACGAGTTCGAGGCGATCTGGGCGCAAGTGAAAGCCGATCTCGACCGCAGCAAGCGGACCTTCGAGGACGAAGGCACGACCGAGGAAAAGGCGCGGGCAGAGTATCGCGACCTTGCCGCGCGGCGCGTCCGCCTCGGCCTGATCCTGTCTGAGGTCGGCACGCGGAACCAGATCCAGGTCACCGACGAGGAGGTGAGCCGGGCCCTGCTCGAGCGCGTGCGGCAGTTTCCTGGCCAGGAACGCAAGGTCTACGAGCACTACCGCAACAATCCGGAACTCCTCGCCGAGTTCAGGGCGCCGATCTTCGAGGACAAGACCGTCGATTTCATCCTCGAACTGGCCAAGGTGACGGAGAAGAAGGTGAGCCCCGAGGAGCTTTACGCCGATCCCGACGAGGACCGCGCCCATCACCACCACGGCCATGACCACGATCATGACCACGATCATGACCATGACCATGACCACCATCACGGCCACGACCATGACCACGGTCACGCCAAGGCCGCGAAAAAGCGCGCCAAGAAGAAGGGTTAGGGCTGAGCCCAGTCACCCCCTTCCGTTTGGGGCATGAACCCCATATGTAGTAGGACAATCACTTCCGAAGATTCGCGAGCGGCAACTCCGCTCAGGACCAGCAATGTCAAACCCTGCCGATATCTACTTCAACACGCTCGTGCCGATGGTGGTCGAACAGACCAATCGGGGCGAACGCGCCTACGACATCTACTCGCGCCTGCTGAAGGAGCGGATCGTCTTCGTGACCGGTCCGATCGAGGACCATGTCGCCTCGCTCATCACGGCGCAGCTTCTCTTCCTCGAGGCCGAGAACCCGAAGAAAGAGATCTCCATGTACATCAACTCGCCCGGCGGCATCGTCACCTCGGGCATGGCGATCTACGACACCTTGCAGTTCATCAGGCCCGCGGTCGCCACGCTCTGCATCGGGCTGGCGGCCTCGATGGGCTCGCTGCTGCTGTGCGCGGGCGAGAAGGGCATGCGCTACGCTCTCCCCAACGCGCGCGTCCTGCTGCACCAGCCGTCCGGCGGCTTCCAGGGTCAGGCGAGCGACATCGA
>JBFWTF010000073.1:0-10671 GCA_050247995.1 Methyloceanibacter sp.
ACCATGACACAGCCCGCCTTGGCCGATTCCTCGATCAGCCGGTTCATGGCCTCCAGGAACGCCTTCGGCGGAGGCGCGAGTTGCGCTTCCGAAGTCTTGACCATCGACATGAATCGCATCGTCGTTACTCCTTCTCTCTCTTGATTACGTTTTTGGATTGGCCATGCCGATTTCGCGGAAGCGATCAAGCACTTCGCCTTCCCCGAAATCCTCGAGCTCGAACAACTGCCGGACCTCGATCTCGCAGTCCTGTCCACCAATGGTGGGATTGGGGAAGCGCCGCGTCCATTCGATCGCCTCCTCGCGCGACTTCACCTGAATGATCGTGTAGCCGGCGACGAGTTCCTTGGTCTCGGCGAAGGGCCCGTCGACGACGGTGCGCTTGTTGCCGGAATATCTGATGCGCCAGCCTTTCGAACTCGGCTGAAGCCCGCTGCCGTCGAGCAGCACGCCGGCCTTGGCCAGTTGCTCGTGATAATCGGCCATTTCGGCGAAGAGCGAGTCCGGCGGCTTCACGCCCGCCTCCGAGTCCCTGTTGGCTTTGACCAAAATCATGAAACGCATCGCTCCGATCCTCCTTCTTCTGGCGAGCGCGGCATCCGGTCATCCGTAGGCGCGCTCTACCGACACGACGAACGGCGCCGGCCGGAATCGACAGGTCGAAACATTTTTTTCCGGCCGTTTGGCGGAGGCCGATTAGCCCTTGTCGCTCAAGCCCTTGAGGGCGGCTTCGAGCGCGGCGATGCGTTCGTTGAGGCGCTCGTTCTCCTCGCGCGCCTTCTGCGCCATCGCCTTGACCGCCTCGAACTCTTCCCGCTGCACGACGTCGAGGCCGTTGAGCACGCGCTCGGCCTGAGCGCGGACGATGCTCTCGACCTCCTTGCGAACGCCATCGGCGGCGCCGGCCGCGTCGGTGATGAGCTTGCCGAGTTCGTCGAAAAACCGGCCCGTGGTTTGCGTCATCGCGGCAAATTCCATGTGTCGCCGCCCCGAGGCGGCTTTCGGCCAGCAACTATGGCGCGCCAAATCGTGCCCGGCAAGCGGCGAGGGCGCGGGATTTGGGCGCCTTGACAGGAGCGCGGCCCATGGCGAAGGTCCGCCTGCCTTCACCGGCCAGCCGCGCGGAGTTCCATGCCGCTTTTCGCGATCCCCTACCCGATCATCGATCCCGTTGCGATCGCCGTCGGGCCGCTTTCCGTCCGCTGGTATGGCCTCGCCTACATGGCCGGGATCGTGCTCGGCTGGCTCTACGGGCGCTATCTCGTGTCGCGGCCGGAGCTGTGGGGCGGCAAGCCCGCGATGACGGTGCCGCAGGCCGACGACTTTCTGCTGTGGATCACGCTCGGCATCGTCGTCGGCGGGCGGCTCGGCTTCGTGCTGTTCTACGAGCCGAGCTTCTTCTGGCACAACCCGGCGGAGATCCCCGCGGTCTGGCACGGCGGCATGTCGTTCCACGGCGGCCTCCTCGGCGTGGTCCTCGCCGTCTATTTCTTTGCCAGGATCAAGCGCATCAATCCGCTGTCGCTCGGCGACGTCGCCTCGGCGGCAACGCCGTTCGGCCTGTTCTTCGGCCGTATCGCCAATTTCATCAATGCCGAGGTGGTGGGGCGCGTGAGCGACGTGCCGTGGGCGATGGTCTTCCCCGGCGCGGGCGATGCGCCGCGCCACCCGAGCCAGCTTTACGAAGCGTTCCTCGAAGGCATCGTCCTCTTCGCGATCCTGAGGATCGCGACCCACCGCTATCACGCGCTGACGCGTCCGGGCACCGTGTTCGGGCTGTTCCTCATCTTCTACGGCCTGTTCCGGAGCCTGAGCGAGTTCGTGCGCGAGCCTCATGCCGGCCATCCGCTTGATATCGGCATCCTCACGCCGGGCATCGCCTATTCGATCCCCATGATCCTGATCGGCCTGTGGCTGATCTGGCGGGCGCGGCGGAAGCAGGCCCTGGCCGCGCCGTGATGGGCGCGCATGCCGAGGCCAAGACGCCCGGCCCGCACGCGCTCGCGGCGCGCTTGCGCGAGCGTATCGCCCGCGAGGGTTCCATCAGCGTCCACGACTATATGGAGGCCTGCCTCGGCGACAGCCGGGCGGGCTACTACACCACGGCCGCGCCGATCGGCGCCGCCGGCGACTTCATCACCGCGCCAGAGATCAGCCAAGTCTTCGGCGAGCTGATCGGGGCGTGGTGCGTCGCGATCTGGCAGGCGATGGGCGCGCCGTCTTCGGTGATCGTCGCCGAGCTGGGACCGGGACGCGGGATCCTCATGGCGGATGCGATGCGCGCCTGGCGGAGCGCGCCCGAATTCCTCGCGCGCGTCTCGGTCGCTCTCGTCGAGACAAGCCCCGCGCTCGAGGCGATCCAGCGCGAAACGCTCGCCCGCGCCCCTACCCCGCTCGCATGGTACGCGAGCCTCGAAGACGTTCCGCCGGGGCCATTGATCGTCATCGCCAACGAGTTCATCGACGCGCTTCCCGTGCGTCAGTTCGTGCGGGCAAGCGGGGAATGGCGCGAACGCACCGTCATCATCGCCGGAACCGATGCGCTGGGCTTCGGCGCGGGCGCCCCCGCCGAAGGCGACGCGCTGCCGCCGTGGCTGACCGGCGTAGCGGCGCAAGACGGCGCCATCGTCGAGACGCGGCCCGCCGCGGCGAAGCTCGTCGCAACGCTCGCCGACCGCGCGAATAGCGCTCCCCTCTCCGCCCTGATCGCCGATTACGGTCCCGAGCGGAGCGGCATCGGCGATACGCTTCAAGCGGTGCGCCGCCATCGCTTCGCCGATCCGCTCGCGGGGCAAGGCGAGACCGACCTCACCGCCCATGTCGATTTCGCCGCCCTCAAGGCGGGGGCCTGCGCGGCCGGGCTGGCCGCTTTCGGCCCGATGCCGCAGGGGCAGTTCCTGCTCGAGCTCGGGCTTGAAGCGCGCTTGGAGCGGCTTACCCGCGCGGCAACGGCGGAACAAGGCGCGGCGATCCTTGCGGGGGCGGCGCGGCTGGCCGATCCTCGCCAAATGGGGGCACTCTTCAAAATGCTCGCGCTGCAATCGAGCGGGCTTGCCCCGCCGCCTCCCTTCGGAGACATTTAGGCTCCCGCGACTTTCACGCCAGCCATGGTTACGCCCGACAAGATGAAACTCTCGGCACCCGGCCTCGATGAGGCCGGCGTGCGTCATGGCTTCTTCACCCGCCAGGGCGGCGTTTCCACCGGCATCTATGCTTCGCTCAATTGCGGCCCGGGTTCCCAGGACGCGCCCGACAACGTGGCGCAAAATCGCGCGCGCGTCGCCGAATTGCTGGGCGTCGAACCGAGCCGCCTGCTCACCGTGTTCCAGAAGCACAGCGCCGAGGCGGTCGTGGCCGATAAACCTTGGAAGGCCCCGCCCGAAGCCGACGCCATCGTCACGGCGAAGCCGGGGCTCGCCATCGGCATCCTCACCGCCGATTGCGCGCCGGTCCTGTTCCGCGATGCCGAGGCCGGGGTCATCGGCGCCGCGCATGCGGGCTGGCGGGGCGCACTGTCCGGCATCGTCGAGGCCACGGTCGAGGCGATGGCGAAGCTCGGCGCCAGTCCGGAGCGGATCGTCGCCGCGATCGGGCCGGCCATTTCGCAGAAGGCCTACGAGGTGGGCGCCGAGTTCGTCGAGCAATTCGTGGCAAAGGAGCCGGAAAGCGCCTCGTTCTTCATGACCGACGAAGGCTCGGGCGAGCCCCATTTCGACCTCGTGGGCTATGTCGCGGCGCGGCTGGAGCGGGCCGGCGTGGGCACGGTCGCCGATCTTGGGCTTTGCACCTACTGCGACGAAACGCGCCTATTCAGTTATCGGCGGTCGCAGCATCACGGCGAGAACGATTACGGCCGTCAAATTTCTGCCATCGTGCTCGCCTGACTCATCACGATCGTGACGTGGATTTGGCCAGAATCCGGTCCACGCTACAAAACTGGACGCCAGCGGGCCGGGGCAGGTAAGCTGCCGGCTCCAAAGGGGTTGGGAGTTCCGTCACGACGGTTTTGTCGCGAGCGGTGCTGTGCGGCCAACAGAGGGAGTGCTTGTTGGGCGCGGATTACCGACACGTGCGCGGCTGGGTCGGGCGTATCTTATCCATCACGCTCGCGACGCTGGCGCTTGCTCCCCTCGCCGCCTGTGGCGGCGGCCCGGGAAGTCCGAGCAGCGGCGGCTTCTTGAGCGGTGCGACGAGCTGGTTCGGGGGCTCGACCAAGATCGCCATCGCCCCGATCATCGGCACGACCCCCGAGATCGCCGCGCAGATGACCGACGCCCTGATCGCCGCCGGCAAGGACCGGAAGCTGACGCTGCTTCCCGACGGCAGCAAGGCCAACTATACGCTCCGCGGCTATCTGATCGCTTCGAGCGAAAAGCAGGGCGCCAAGATCTCCTACATTTGGGACGTGACCGACGCGCAAGGCTCGCGCGTGGCCCGCGTCTCCGGCGACGAGATCGTTCCCAAACGCTCCGGCAGCGATCCTTGGAGCGCGGTCGATGCCGCGGTGATCCGAAGTATCGCCGGCAAGACCACCTCGCAGATCGCAGCAAGCATGCCCCGCGGCGGCGGCTCCTCGACCCCCGTCATCGCCGCCGCTCCGAGCAGCGCGCCGGGCGCGAGTTCGAGCCCCGCCCCCTCGGCCACGGCCGCGACGACGGCCACCAGCGCCGCCCGGGCCCCGAGCGTGAAATCGGCCGGCGTGCTGGTTCAGCCCGTGACCGGAGCCCCGGGCGACGGGCAGAGGTCGCTCACCGTCGCCCTCAAGAAGCGGCTCTACGCCGGCGGCGTGAAGCTCGCCAACGGCACCGCGGTCAACGTTTACATGGTTAAGGGCAGCGTGAAGCTGTCCGACGCCAGCGGCGGCAAGCAAAGCATCCGCATCGACTGGCAGGTGCTCGATCCGGCCGGCAAGAAGCTCGGCACCGTATCGCAACAGAATACGATCCCGCGCGGGTCGCTCAACGGTCCGTGGGGGGCCATTGCCGACGCCGCGGCGGGCGCCGCCGCCGACGGCATCATCAAGCTCCTGCCGAAGTCGAGCTAGAGGGTCATCCACAGTCTTCCCGCGCGGTGCGAGTTTACAGCGCCCGTGACCGCTTGTTAAAAGCCGCTTGCGGCGCCCGTGGAGCCGCCCCCCGGGCGAGACCCCGGCGACGAAGGAGCGACCGATGAAACTGGTTGCAGGCAACAGCAACCGCCCTCTCGCCGAGGCGATCGCAGCCTACCTCAAGACGCCGCTTGCCAGGTGCATCGTGCGCCGCTTCGCCGACAAGGAGATCTTCGTCGAGGTGCAGGAGAACGTGCGCGGCGAGGACGTGTTCGTCATTCAGTCAACCTCGGCTCCCGCCAACGATCACCTGATGGAGCTTCTCATCCTCATCGACGCGCTGCGTCGGGCCTCGGCGGGCCGCATCACCGCGGTCGTGCCCTATTTCGGCTACGCCAGGCAGGACCGGAAGCCGGGCCCGCGCACGCCGATCTCGGCCAAGCTCGTCGCCAACATGATCGTGGAGGCCGGCGCCGATCGCGTGCTCACGCTCGATCTGCACGCCGGACAGATCCAAGGCTTCTTCGACATCCCGACCGACAATCTGTTCGCCGCGCCGGTCATGGTGCAGGACATCAAGAAGGTGTTCCCCAACGACAACATCATGGTGGTGTCGCCCGACGTCGGCGGCGTGGTGCGGGCGCGCGGGCTCGCCAAGCGCATCGACGCGCCGCTCGCCATCGTCGACAAGCGGCGGGAGCGGCCGGGCGATTCCGAAGTGATGAACGTGATCGGCGACGTCAAAGGACACACCTGCATCCTGGTCGACGATATCGTCGATTCCGGCGGCACGCTGGTCAACGCGGCAACCGCCCTGCTCGAGCAGGGCGCGACCGTGGTGACGGGCTATATCACCCACGGCGTGCTGTCGGGGGGCGCGGTCGCGCGCATCGTCGGCTCGCAGCTCAAGGAGCTCGTCATCACCGATTCGATCGAGCCGATCGAGGCGGTGAAGGACGCCCACAACATCCGGGTGCTCAGCATCGCGCCGCTGCTGGGCGAGGCGATCGCGCGGACCGCCGAGGAGCAGTCGGTCTCGAGCCTGTTCTATTAGGGTGGCGCCGGCCCCCGCCGGACCTGCCGCTAGTGATGACCCTCGTATTTGAACGACACCTTCACCTTGGCCCGGTAGGCCTCGACCTTGCCGTCGGTGATGACGAGGTCTTGGGCGACCACTTCCGCCACGCGCAGGTCACGCAAGGATTCAGCCGCACGCTCGACCGCCGCCTTGGCGGCCTCCTCCCAGGATTTCGTGCTGGTGCCGACGAGTTCGATGACTTTGTACACACTCATGGCCTTCCTCCTTGTGCCTGTTCAGGTCCCGTCACGGCGGGCGGTTTGGCGCCATTCGGGCGCGATTGAGGCCCTTATCCTACGCCGAAGAACCGCCTCTGTCCGCCCGTTCGGGCGCCTACGAGCCGATTGTCAGGGGCCTCCCGAAAGGGCTATAAGCTCCTCGATTTCCATGGGTGGCGCCGGACGCCGCCCGTTCGAACATGGCGGGGCCGCTTTCGGCCCCTCGTCATTTTGAGAGGTTTGGAGGCTAGCGATGGCTGAGGCGATCGAACTCAAGGCGTGGGCGCGAGGCCGCTCGGGCAAGGGCGGAGCGCGCTCGGAACGGCGCGAGGGGCGCATCCCCGGCATTATCTATGGCGACAAGCGGGAGCCGCAGACGATCTCGGTCGATTACCGCACGATCTACAAGCAGCTTCACACCGGCCATTTCCAGAGCACGATCTACGTCATCGACATCGAGGGCAACAAGACCCGGGTCATCCCCCGCGCGGTCCAGCTCGATCCCATTCGCGACTTTCCCATCCACGTCGATTTCCTCCGGCTGGGCAAGGACGCGCAGGTGACGGTCGATGTGCCGGTGCGCTTCCTCAACGAAGCCGCATCGCCGGGACTGAAGCGCGGCGGCGTGCTCAACATCGTTCGTCACGAGATCGCGGTGCGCTGCCCGGCCGACGCCATCCCCGACCATTTCGAGATCGATTTGACCGGGCTCGAGATCGGCGACTCGATCCATATCTCGGCGATGAAGCTCCCCGAAGGCGTGCGCCCGACCATCACCGGCCGCGACTTCACCGTGGCGACGATCGTGGGACGCACGGCTGAAGAGCCTGCGCCTGGCGTCGCCGCCGCCGCGGCCGAGCCCGGCGCCGAGGGCGCCGAGGCTGCTCCCGCCGCCGAGGCTGCCGACAAGGAAAAGGACAAGGAGAAGCCGAAGGAGCGCGAGAAGAAGTAGCGCTGGCGCTTGCTTTCGGCCCGCAGGAGAGTGGGGAAGCCCCTCGCCTCGGCGCGTTGAGCCAGGATGGCTTTGATGAAGCTCTTTGTCGGCCTCGGCAATCCGGGGCAGAACTATGCCCTCAACCGGCACAATGTCGGCTTCATGGCGGTCGATGCCATCGCCGCGGCGCACGGCTTCGCCGACTGGCGCAAGCGCTTCGACGGCCTCGTCGCCGAGGGCAAGCTCGGTCAAGAGCAGGTGCTGCTGCTGAAGCCGCAAACCTTCATGAACGAATCGGGACGCGCCGCCGGCGAAGCGGTGCGCTTCTACAAGCTCAAGCCCGACAGCGTCGTCGTCTTCCATGACGAGCTCGACCTCGCACCCGGCAAGATCAGGGTGAAGCTGGGCGGCGGCGCGGCCGGGCATAACGGCCTCAGGTCCATGACCGCCCGTATCGGCAACGACTACATGCGCGTGCGCATCGGCATCGGCCATCCCGGGCGGAGCGATCGCGTCAAAGGCTACGTGCTGCACAACTTCGCCAAGGCCGACACCGCATGGCTCGAGCCCCTGCTCGGCGCCATCGCGGCCGAAGCCCCGTTTCTCGCCGAAGGAAGCACCGAAAAGTTCCAGTCGCGGGTCGCCCATGCGATGCAGAAGGCCGCGATCCCCGAAGCGCCTTCCCCTGCGCCCGAGGCTGCCTCTGCGTCTTCCGAAACATTGGGGGCGAAGCTCCGCCGCTGGCTCGGCGGTTAAGGCGAATCGATCCATGGGTTTCAAATGCGGCATCGTCGGGCTGCCCAATGTCGGCAAGTCCACCCTCTTCAACGCGCTGACCGAGAGCGCGGCGGCGCAGGCCGCCAATTATCCGTTCTGCACCATCGAGCCGAATGTCGGCGAGGTCCCGGTGCCTGACCCGCGCCTCGACCGGTTGGCGGCGATCGCCAAGTCGAACCAGGTGGTGCCGACGCGCCTCACCTTCGTCGATATTGCCGGGCTCGTGCGCGGGGCCTCCAAGGGCGAAGGCCTCGGCAACCAGTTCCTCGCCCATATCCGCGAGGTCGACGCCGTCGCCTATGTGCTCCGCTGCTTCGAGGATTCCGACGTCGTCCATGTCGAGGGCCGCGTCGATCCGATCGCCGACGCCGACACGATCGAAACCGAGCTGATGCTCGCCGATCTCGATAGCTTGGAACGGCGTTTGCCTATCCTCGAGAAGAAGATTCGCGGCCAGGACAAGGAAGCGATCAAGTCGCTCGAGCTGATCGAGCGCGTTCTGCCGCTTTTGCGCGAAGGCAAGCCCGCGCGGCTCGCCGCCATCGCCGAAGACGAGAGAGCCGCGTTCAAAGCGCTCGGGCTCCTCACGGCGAAACCCGTGCTCTATGTGGCCAATGTCGACGAGGCCTCGGCGGCGCGCGGCAACGCCTATTCGGCGCTCGTGGCCGAGCGCGCGGCGCGCGAAGGCGCCGGTTGCGTCGTCATCTCGGCCAAGATCGAGGCCGAACTTGCCGAGCTTTCGCCGGACGAGCGGGCCGCCTATCTCGCCGAACTCGGATTGGCCGAGCCCGGGCTCAACCGGCTGATCCACGAGGGTTACAAGCTGCTCGGCCTCATCACCTATTTCACGGCGGGACCCAAGGAGGCGCGCGCCTGGACCGTGCCCAGCGGGACGCGGGCGCCGCAGGCTGCGGGCGTGATCCACACCGATTTCGAGAAAGGCTTCATCCGCGCCGAGACGATCGCCTACGACGATTACGTGGCGCTCGATGGCGAGGCCGGCGCGCGCGATGCCGGCAAGCTCAGGCTCGAAGGCAAGGATTACGTCGTCAAGGACGGCGACGTGCTCCATTTCCGCTTCGCGACGTGAGCGGGCCTCTTCCCTCTCCCCTTGCGGGAGAGGGGTTTCAGTGCGCCGCGACTGGCAGCGTCAGTCGGCTTGCGGGGTGCTGCCGCGCTTCTTCGCCGGTTTGGCCAGCGCGGTCTTGCGCGGCGGCGGCAGAGAGACCGGCGGCGTCACGCCCATCGACACATAGACGTTCATCAGCCGCTCGACGCCGCCCTCGGCCGGCTTGACCCATTCCGATGGCACATAGATCAAGGCGCCGCCGAACGGCACCGGGGCCGACGGCACGAGCAGGCCGAGATAGCTGTGCTCGCCGATTGTGACCGGCTCGGGCGAGGGCATCAGCCCGAGCACCGCCGCACTCCCCTCCCCGCCGAAGAAGCACCACACCGGGCTCATGCTCTTGAGACTGTCCTCGCCGCCGCTGCCGCGATCGACGATGGCGACGAAGCGCTTCGACAGGTCGTAAACCGTCGAGATGAGCGGGATGCGCATGATGAGCCAGTCGAGGCTGTTGAAGATGAACGATCGCAGTCCCGACTCGACCAGCAGGCCGAGCACGAAAATAACGCCGACAATGACGGCGAGCCCGAGCAGATAGGCCAGGCCGGAGGTCGGCTCGATGGCGAGGCCGAGCGAGTTGCCGAGCCCGGCGATGAGGCGGCCGATGAAGCTGCCCGGACCGGCATAGCTCGCGACGAGGGAGGCAGCCCAGGCGACGACGAAGAAGGTCACCGCGATCGGCAGAAGGGCGAGAACGCCCGCGAGGAAGATGCGTAAGATGCGGCCCAATCTGTCCTCCCGCGCCCTGCCGGCGCGCCCTAGCGCAGAGAAGCAGCGATATTGCCGCCGTCAACCGTCTCGATATGTCCCGTGGTCTTGCGCGCCTTGGCCAGCGCCACGAAGGCCTGAGCCACGTCGGCGGCGGTGACCTCGGCCTGGAGCAGGTTGCCGGCCATGTATTCGGCCTCGGACACGCCGCGCGCCTTGGCCCGGTCCTTGATCATGGCGTCGGTGAGGAGCCCGCTCCGCACGCGGTCGGCATTCACGCCGTTCGAGCGAATGCCTTCGGCGCCGTAATCCAGCGCGTATTGGCGCATGAGCAGCATGGTGGCGGCCTTGGGCAGCCCGTAAGGCCCGAAATTAGCGCCCGGGTTCACCGCCTGCTTGGAGAGATTGAACAGGAGCGCGCCGCCCGTGCCCTGCTTGCGCATGATGCGCACGGCTTCCTGCGCCACCGCCTGATGCGCGAAGAAGTTGAGCTCGAAGCTCTTGCGCAAAGTCTCGTCGGAAACGTCGCCGATCCGGCCCTGCCACGCGGCGCCGGCATTCGATACGAGAATGTCGATCCCGCCGAACGCTTCCGCGAGCGCGGTGAAGACCGCCTTGACTTGATCCGGCTTGGTCACGTCGCATTGCAGCCCGAGGCCCTTGACGGCGGCCGCCGCCTCCTGCGCCTTGTCGCCGTCGATATCGACGATCGCGACCGCCGCGCCGTCGGCGGCGAGCGCCTTGGCCGGGGCGGCGCCGATCGCGCCGGCGCCGGGCACG
>JBFWTF010000074.1:0-10593 GCA_050247995.1 Methyloceanibacter sp.
ATTGGCGATGAAGAGCGCCGACTCGGCGCGCCCGTCGATATGTTCCTGGAAATAGGTTTCGGCCGTGGCCTTGGCGCGGCGGCGGGGCACGATATGGCTGCCACCGGCGCCGCCGCGCTTCTTGGCGAGCCAAGTCTTGGCGGACCAAGTCTTGGCGGACCTGTCGCCGCGCGGCGGAGGCTCGCTCCGCGTCGGCGGATGGGCGATGTCGAGACGGTCGAGCGTCGCGAAGAAATCTTCCGGCGCCTTGATCCGCGCCACGGTCGCGGCATCCGTCCCGAGCAGCGTCCAGCGCCTGGCGATCGCCGCCAAGAGCTCGGGCCGGTCCTCGAACCCAGAGCCGCAGACGAGACCGATGATAGGGGAGGGCGCCGCGGCGGCGAGCGCGGACAGCGCGGGGTAGAGGCTCTGCCAGCGGAAGCCGCGGGCAAGGCCGGTCAGCTTGCGGCAGGCGTGAGCGGCTTCTTGCGTGTCGGTATCGGCGAAGAAATCGGCGACGAGCGGCGTGAGCCCCGCGCGCAGCGCCGCTTCGGCCAGCGCCCGCCCCGAGACGCTCGCGATCAGGAGCGAGAGGCCGTCACGCGGCAAGTTTCTGGGCAAGAGCGTAAGCGTCCCGGAAGTCGAGATAGAGCGGCTTTTCCGTTTCGATCATCTGCTTGAACAGGCCGGCCTCGGTCCGATACTTGATATTGCCGACCGCGAGCGCGCCGATGCCGACCGCCGTCGTTCCATCAATCGGCTTGGCGTTGTCGTTCACGCCCACGCCCTCGACGCCCGATGGCGGCACCGCGTTCACGTCGGTCGCGACCAGCAGGTTCTTGGCGCCCTTCAACTGGGCGAGGGTGAGCAGCCTGCGTCCGGCCGGTCCTGCCGCAAAAATAATGTTTGCCTCGGCGGCGAGCGCCGATTTCTGCTCCTCGGTGCTGCCGTCGGCGTAGCTGACATCGACGCCGAACCGCCCGCGCGCCTCGTCGGCGAGCCTGCGCACGCGCTCAGGGCCGTCGTAACCGACGAGAATCGCCGAGGCGCCGTCCATGGCGGCGATCACCGCGGAAGCGAAGGCGACGACGCCGGTTCCGCCGAACACCACCACGCGCTTGCCTTTGAGGGTGGTCTGGAACTTGTCGCTGAGCGCTTCCTTGGCGCAAGCGACCATCGCCGCGGCGGTGGTGAACGATCCCGCCGGATCGGCGAACACGGAAATCTCGAAGGGCGGCACCATCGCCTTCTTGGCGCGGTCCATCATGTCGAGCGCTTCCATGGCGCGCTTGCCGCCGATGAAGACGCCGGTGCGTTTCACCCCTTCGGGGCCGCGCGAGAAGATCGCATCCTGCACCAGCCCGACCACGTCCTCGACGGTGACGTTGGTGTAGGGAATGGCCGCATCGAAACCGGCGTCGAGCGCCATGTTCACGTCGAACGGGCTCATATGCTTGAGCGGCGTGATCATGTGCAGAATGCGGGGGATTCCCATCGTTTCTCACCTCCCTGTCGCGGGCTTGGACGGCCCGCTTCGGGGCCGTTTGGAGGCTTGCCTGGCGGGTTTGGCCAGCACCGCTTTAGCACAATCGGCGCCCCCGCCAAGCGCCGATCAGGCTGCCGCGCCGGAGATTTCGACGCTCGCGCCCTCGTTGCGGCCGCGCGTGAGCGCGAAGCTGAGGGCCGGGTGTTTGCAGTGCTCCCGCAGCCGCCCGAGCAAAGCCTCGCCTTGCGCTTCGGAGGCGACGAACGCAAAGCCGGTCGGCCCCCACGAACTCTGCCCGAGCCCCGCGAGTCCTTCCTCGCGCAGGAAGTCGAGCGCCTCGGCGACGCGGGAGCTGGCGTAGTTGCCCCCTTGCCAAGGCGCGAAATAGGCGCCCATGCACGCTTGCAAGTAACCGACATGGCGGCAGAAGGCGGCGAAATCGCCCGCCGCGAGCGCAGGCAGCGCGCCTTCGGTGACCGCGCGCGACAGCGCTTCGGCCTCGCGCGCGGGAAAATCGGGCAGGGTCTCGAACGCAGCCTTTTCGTTCGCGCCGGCGAGCCCCTCTGTACCTGCATCGAAGATAAGGAGCACACGCCACGAAGAGGGGAAGGGAACGCGCTGCACCAGCCTCGGCAATTTGCCATCGCGCGGTCCCTCGTCGAGCACGGCGCCGCCTTGCGCGAAGGTCGCAATGCCGATGCCCGAGCGCGCACCGCGTCCGAGCTGCGCCGCGATTGCGCGCGGGTCGAGCCGGAGCCCTTCCAAGGCGGCAAAGGCTGTGCCGACGGCGAGGGCGAGCTGCGTGCCGGAGCCGAGCCCCGCATGCGGTGGAATTGCTTCCGCGATGAGGAGGTTGTAACGCGCCTCGATCCCCGAACTCGTGGCGATCTGCCGGAGATAGCGTTCGGCGCGCTCGCCTTCGGGTCCCTTCACGGCGAGCCGTTCGGCGCGGGCAAGAACGAGCCTTGTGCGCGGCGCTTCGAGCGAGAGCCCGAACGAACCGAAGGGGCGTGCGCTTCTTCCGCTCGGATCGAGAAAGCCGAAATGAAGCCGCGCGGTCGCGGTGACGGCCGCCTGGCGCGGCCGCCCCGGCGCCACCTTTGCGTGTCTCGACTGAGGCGGAAAGGGCTCCATTGATCGGCCCGAATCCTCTGACTATGCTTCGGCTTAAAGGGAAGGTCCCGTAACTCTTTCAAAAGAGGCGAGCGATGGCAACGGCCGAACGCACTTATAGCGATGCCGAGGTTGAGGAGCGCCTCAAGAACGAGCTGCCCCACTGGTACCTCGAAGGCGGCTGGATCAGGCGGCGCTATCGCACCAATAGCTGGAAGGGCACGCTGATGGTGATCAACACCATCGGCCATTTGTCGGAAGCCGCCTGGCATCACCCGGACATCACCGCCTCCTATGCCTGGGTCGAGGTAAGGCTCATGAACCATGCCGCCAAGGGCATCACCGACAAGGACTTCGATCTGGCCAAGAAGATCGAGGAGGTCGTCCATTGGCAGCCCGGCAAGGAAGGGGGCGCGCTGGAAGGGACCCCGGCCGACGACATGCGCTTCGCCTATATCAAGTACGACAAGCCCAAAGCCTGAC
This sequence comes from Methyloceanibacter sp., assembly GCA_050247995.1. Classification (GTDB taxonomy): domain Bacteria; phylum Pseudomonadota; class Alphaproteobacteria; order Rhizobiales; family Methyloligellaceae; genus Methyloceanibacter. The sequence goes on from JBFWTF010000074.1 coordinate 3,062, forward strand.
GCCCCGCCCCCTCTAAGCTTGATTTGACCGGCCGCGCTTGCGCCGCGCGGGCCACCTGTTTAATGGTGCGCGGCAGAATTCCGGAGGAGGGGGCCCGCCCCGCGATGTCTCATCTCAAGCTCAAGGGCGTCACCATCGTCGAGACTTTCGCCGAGGCCTTCCCCATGGTCGGCACGCGCATCGTCATCACCGCGCCGTCTCTCGAATGGGCCCTGATCGCCGCGCGCACCATGACCGGCTTCGCCACGTCGGTGATCGCCTGCGGGGCGGAGGCCGGCATCGAGCGGACGTTGAGCGCCGACGAGACTCTGGATGGCCGTCCCGGCGTTGCCGTTCTCCTTTTCACCATGGACACCGACAAGCTCCAGCGCCAGCTCCGCAACCGCGTCGGCCAATGCGTCCTGACGAGCCCGGGCTCGGCCTGCTTCGCCGGTCTCGAAGGCGAGAAGAAGCTGAAGCTCGGGGCGTCGCTGCGCTTCTTCGGCGACGGCTGGCAGGTGTCGAAGAAGCTCGGCGGCCGCCGGTTCTGGCGCATCCCGGTCATGGACGGCGAGTTCCTGTGCGAGGCCACGACCGGCCTCACCAAGAAGGCGGTCGGCGGCGGCAATCTGCTCGTGCTCGGCAAATCCCATGCCGCGGTGCTCGCGGCTTGCGAGCGCGCGGTCAAGGCCATCGATGAGATCGAGGGCGTCATCACGCCGTTCCCGGGCGGGATCGTGCGCTCGGGCTCCAAGGTCGGCTCCAAGTACAAGGGCCAGATCGCCTCGACCAACGACGCCTACTGCCCGACGCTGAAAGCCGCGGTCGACACCGAGCTTCCGCTCGAAGTCGAGGCCGTGATGGAGATCGTCATCGACGGTCTGACCAAGGAGTCCGTCGCCAAGGCCATGCGAGCGGGCGTCCATGCCATCGTCGAGGGCGGCGCGGAGGAGGGCGTCACCCACATCACCGCCGGCAATTACGGCGGCAATCTCGGTCCGCATCATTTCCATCTGAAGGAGATCGTGGCGTGAGCGCGCTGACCTTCACGTTGAGAGCCGCGCCCGATCAACGGCTCGATCTCTCTCCGCTGACCCCCGAGCGGCTCGACGGCCTGAAGCAAAAGGAGATCGAAGCGCTCGTGATCGGAACGACGCGGGCGAAGCTTGCGGTCGGCGACGCGTTCAAGGTCACGGGCAGCGATGCCAGCGAGGTCAGGTTCGCCGGCACCGATCAGCGCTGCGACAAGATCGGCGAGGCCATGACCAAAGGCGCGATCGTCGTTGACGGCGACGCGGGCGCCTATCTCGGCGCCGGCATGAAGAAGGGCAAAATCGAGGTCGGCGGCAATGCCGGCGTCTTGGCCGGCGCCAGCATGGCGGGCGGCAGCATCGCCATCGCCGGCGATGCCGGCGAGCGCGCCGGCGGCGTCAATGTCGGCGAGACGCTCGGCATGAGGGGCGGCGTCGTCACCGTCGGCGGCAATGCCGGATCGCTCCTGGGCGAGCGCATGCGGCGCGGCCTCGTGATCGTGAACGGCGATGCCGGCGACTATGCCGGCGGCCGCATGGTCGCCGGGACCATTCTCTTCAAGCGGCGCGTCGGCGCCAATGCCGGCTTCGGCCTGAGGCGCGGTTCTCTCATCTTCGTCGAGCCGCCCAAGGACATCTTGCCGACCTTCGGCGATTGCGGCGTGCTCGAATTCGACTATCTCAGGCTGCTCGAACACTGGCTCCGCGCCAACGACAAGAGGGTCAATCTTGGCGCGCGTGCCCGCAGGCTCATGGGCGACATGTCCGTGCTCGGCAAGGGCGAGATGCTGATCCTTGCCTGAGCCGGCAGCGAACGCCCATATGGACATTGAAGCTGCGATGCGGATGTTGCAGGACCGGCTTGCACGATGACCGCTTCACCTTACGTCCTTCTCGACGACAGTCTCACGCCTTCCGGTCGCAGCCTGCTTTACGCGAACGCCGAGCGCATCGTCGCGGCGCATACGCCCGGCGAAGTCGAAGGCGCGCTCGAAGAGGTCGAGGCGGGGCTCGCCGCCGGTCTCCATGCCGCGGGTTTCTTCGCCTACGAGCTCGGCTATTGCCTCGAACCGAAGCTGAGGCGCCTTCTGCCCGGCGACGGCAACGTGCCCCTGCTCTGGCTCGGGCTGTTCGGCGCGCCGCAGGCGCTCGACGATAACGGCACCAGGGCTTGGCTCGAGGCGCAAGGCGAAGGCGGCAAGGCCGCGATCTCGGGCCTTGAGCTCTCGTGGACGCGCGCCGCCTATGACGAGGCCTTCGCCCGGGTGCAGGACTACATCGCCGCAGGCGACGTCTATCAGATCAACCTCACGCTGAAATATCGCTTCGGCTTCGCCGGCGATCCGATCGCGCTCTACGCCGCGCTGCGCCGCAAGCAGCGCGTCGCCTACGGCGCGCTGATCCATACCGGCGCGCTCGACGTGCTGTCGCTCTCGCCCGAGCTGTTCTTCCGCCGCGAGGGCAAGCACATTTCGGCGCGGCCGATGAAGGGCACCGCCCCCCGGGGACGCACCCCGCGCGAGGATTCCCGCCTCAAGACCTGGCTCGCCGTCGACGAAAAGCAGCGCGCCGAGAACCTCATGATCGTCGATCTCTTGCGCAACGATCTCGGCCGCGTTGCCAGGATCGGTTCGGTCGAGGTCACCGACCTGTTCACGGTCGAGACCTACCGCTCGGTGCACCAGATGACCTCCGGCATCACCGCCGAGCTCAGGTCCGACATGGGACTGAAGGACATGCTGCGCGCGCTGTTTCCGTGCGGTTCGGTCACCGGCGCGCCCAAGGTGCGCGCCATGGAGATCATCCGCGAGTTGGAGGGGGGCCCGCGCGGCATCTATACCGGCGCGATCGGCCACGTCGCGCCCTCGGGCGACGCCCAGTTCAATGTCGCGATCCGCACCGTGGTGCTCTCAGGCGGTGCCGGCGAGATGGGCATCGGCAGCGGCATCGTCGCCGACTCCAAGGTCGAGTCCGAATTCGACGAGTGCCTGCTGAAGGCGAATTTCCTCACCAAGCTCGACCCGCCCTTCGAGCTGATCGAGACGATCCGTTACGAGCGAAGCCAAGGCTTCCACCTGCTCGAGCGGCATCTCGCCCGGCTGCAATCCTCGGCCGCGCATTTCGGCTATCCGTTCTCGCGCGAGGCCGTGCTTGCCGCGCTCGACGCGGAAACGGTCCGTATCGAAGCTGAGGTCGCGCTGGTGCGGCTTTTGCTTGCCGAAGACGGCGCCATCACCGTCACGTCGACCGCGATCACGCTGCCGACCAAGGACACGGTCTGGCGCTTTACCGTCTCGGACCGTCGCCTCGACGAGAAGGACCCGTTCTTCTATCACAAGACCACGCGGCGGCAGTTCTACGAAGAGGAGATGGAGCGGCAGAAGGCGCTCACCGGCTGCGACGAGGTCGTCTTCCTCAACAGCAAGGGCGAGCTCACCGAAGGCACCCGCACCAATCTCTTCGTCGAGCTCGACGGCCGCCTGTTCACGCCGGCGCTCGCTTGCGGGCTTCTGCCCGGCACCTTGCGCGAGGAGCTGCTCGACCTGCCGCGCGCGGCGGCGAGCGAGGCGATCCTCACCGTGCAGGATTTGCTTGCCGCCGACCGCGTCTATCTCGGCAACTCGGTGCGGGGACTGATACGCGCCGAGTTGATCGGCGCGGGCGAGGGGGGATTGCGCGAGCCAGCTCACGCGGCAGCCGGAAGTTAAACGAAAACCGCCAGGCCGGCGTGGCCTGGCGGTTCGCATGTCCAGGACCCGGGCTCATGCGCCGGGACGCAACTCAGGTGCGGTCGCCGCGCTCCTCGCTGGTCGCCGGCGTCGTCGGGCCGTTTGCGCTGGTCTCGGTGTTGAGCCGGGTGGCGGCCTTGCCGAACGAGGCCCTCAACTCCACCCAGGCCCGCGCCAATCCCTCGCCGACATCCTTGGCGCCCTGGCGCAGCGGCTCGGCCCGCTCCCACATCTGACGCGCGGCCTCGGTCGAGCGCTGGCGCATATCGGCGAAGGTATTCTCGGCCTCGCTCATCGCGCGCCGCCGCACCTCGTCAAGCTCGGTCTCGCGCTCCTTGCGGAAACGCTCCGCGCGGCTCTTCACCTCTTCAAATCCGGCTTCGAGGCTGCGCACGAGCTGCGAGCCGAGCGCGGCGGTGTGCTCTTGCAGCTCGGCGAGCTGGCGCCCCAGGGCATCGAGGTCGCGCTCGAACTCTGCCCACTCCTTGTCCGCCTTGGTCTCGCTCTTCGATTGGGTGCCGAATTCCTTGGGGTGCTCGTTTTCCATCTCTCGCCTCATTCCGTTGAAACAGGGGGGCCAACAGCAAAATCGGGGGCAGCTTTGTTTCGCGTCCAGCGGGGAAGTGTCGGAAGTTTCGCTTTCCGTTGGCTTAACGGCCGACTGTAAGCGGCGATTTCGACCTGACTTAGATTTGGTTTCGCCGCTTGCCGCGATCAAGGGGTGCTTTGCTCAAGCAAGAACAATCGGCCAAGCGATGGTCAAGACGCGTGCCGAATCAGGGGTCTGGCGCCTCAGGCCGTCTTGGTCAGACCTTCCCGGCCAACCTCTTCGGGGTCAAGACCGAGCCGGGTCGCCAGCCGGTTGCGCGCGCGATTGACCCGGCTCTTGATCGTGCCCACGGCACAGCCGGAAATCTCGGCCGCCTCCTCGTAGGAGAAACCGGCCGCACCCACCAGCACCAGGGCTTCGCGCTGGTCGTCGGGAAGTTCGCCGAGCGCGGCGCGAAAGTCTTGCATGTCCATATGGCCGTGCTGCTCGGCATGGGTCGAGAGCCGCGCCGCATAGATCCCGTCGGCGTCCTCGATCTCGCGCCGCCGCTTGCGCCGTTCGGAGAAATAGGTGTTGCGCAGGATGGTGAAGAGCCACGCCTTGAGATTGGTCCCTTCCTTGAACGACTCGAGATGGTTCCAGGCCTTGAACAGCGTTTCCTGCACGAGGTCGTCGGCGCGCTCCTTGTCGCCGCAGAGCGAGACGGCGAAAGCGCGCAGGCTGCCGATTTCTGCAACGAGCTGGTCTCGCAGGGTGGAGGAGACTTTGGGCCGCAACTATTTGTCCCCGCTTCGCTCAAGATCCTTAAGCAAGCGCAGGAGATGCTCCGGTATGGGTTCGCGTGCGACCTCGTCGAAGACAGCGCGAACGTGGCGGCCGATATGAGCCTGTAGGCTGGGGGACAAGCCGCTGCCGGGTTCCGCCTCCTCGGGCCCACCCGCGATTTGCGGCGCGCCTTGGTCCAACTTGTCGCTTACGCTCGGCATCTTGCGCCGCCTGTCCTTGCTCTTCTTGTCGCGGTTCACAACCGTTCCCAATGCGCCTGTCTCGAGGAAATCCGAGAATAACGGATTCTCCGAGCTCAAGGGTGCAAAAACGCCCAAGGCCTTCAATTGGTTCCATGTTCTGGAACCCGGCTTACGCCCGCGCGTTTTCCCTCTCGCTTCGTGTGGTTTTGAGTTGCCACCCTCCGCCCGGCCTGTGAGAAATGGGGACCGTACCGGGCTCAGCACAAGGTCATGAACGGAATGCCGACGTCGAAGGCGATCGCGCCTCATCTGCCGTATCTGCGCCGCTTCGCCCGCGCGCTTTCCGGGACGCAGGCCGCGGGCGACGCTTATGTCGCCGCGACGCTCGAAGTCCTGATCGAGGATCCTGCGCTGTTCAACCGGGTCCTCGACAGCCGCGTTGCGCTCTACCGCACCTTTGTCGGCCTGTGGAACTCGCTCGACGTCAACCTCAAGCCGGAAGGCGGGGGCAATGCCGCGACCCCGGTCGATCGCAAGCTCGAGGCGCTGACGCCGCTGCCGCGCCAGGCCTTTCTGCTGTCGGCGGTGGAGGGCTTCTCGCCGGCTGAGACGGCGCAGATTCTCAATGTCGATATTGCCAAGGTCGATGAGTTGATCGCGGCAGCGGGGCGCGAGATCGCGGCGCAGGTCGCCACCGACGTTCTCATCATCGAGGACGAACCCATGATCGCCATGGACCTCGAAAGCATCGTCGAAGGTCTCGGCCACCGCGTCTTGGGCACCGCCCGCACCCATGCCGAAGCGGTCAGCGCCGCCGGTCAGCGCAAGCCGGGCCTCGTGCTCGCCGACATTCAGCTTGCCGACGGCAGCTCCGGGGTCGATGCGGTCAACGAAATGCTCGGGTCCCTGGCCGTGCCGGTGATTTTCATCACCGCCTATCCCGACCGGCTGTTGACCGGCGAGCGGCCGGAGCCCGCTTTCCTCATCACCAAGCCCTATCAACCCGACACGGTTAAGGCGATCGTCTCGCAGGCGCTCTTCTTCGAGCGCCGCGCCGGGCCGCGCGACCGGCCGCAAATACGGGCCTAGGCGATAGGCGCTGCCGCTCCGGCGTCAGACTTTGCCGAGCAGCAGAAGAATGAGAAGGATGACGAGGATGAGGCCCACGATACCCGAGGGGCCGTAACCCCAGCCCCGGCTATGCGGCCACGCCGGAAAAGCTCCGAGCAACAGCAAAATCAAAATGATGATGAGAATGGTCGTCAACATCGCATCCCCCCTTTGGCCTCGTTGGGCGGGCCTCCCGGCCTGCCGCGAAATGCGCACAAACTCTGGGATGAGCCTACCCCTTTTTGCGGCCGGTCTCTAGCAGGCGCCGGCATTATGGCGGCAACGCATATCCTCGTGGTCGAAGACGAGTTCCTCATCGCGCTCGACATCGCCGGCGTGCTCGAACAGGCGCGCCTCACCGTGGTCGGTCCGGTGGGGAGCGTCCGCGACGCCCTCGACGCCATTGCCCGCCAGACGGTCCACGGCGCGCTGCTCGACGCCCAACTTGCGGGGGAGTCCGCGAGCCTCATCGCCGATGCGTTGGTCGCGCGCCGCATTCCCTTTGCCTTCGTCAGCGGCTATGGCCGCGAGCACCTTCCCGCGGCGTACCGCAACGCGCCGCTCGTGAAGAAGCCGTTCACCGGCAGGGACTTGCTCGCCGCGGTGGCGCGCTTTTAGGGTTGGGCATGCTTTACGGGGCGCTGATCTTCGCCGTGGCCGCCCTTGTGGCGGGAATGCTGGGATTCAGGGGCGTCGCCTCGGCCGCGGCCGCGATCGCGCGCGTCCTGTTCTTCGTCTTCGTGGTCATGTTTCTGGTGACGCTCGTCGCCGCCATTCTCTAGCGGCGCCCGTCCATCCTTTGCGATGCGCTGTCACGAAGGCGCCCGCAACCGGGGGAGGTCGGTTGCGGGCGACGGGTTCGAGCGCACCAGGGGAGGGGCGGGACGATGGTTCGCGTGCCCTCGAACGCGAAGACTAACGCCGGGGTGCACGGAAGAGTTCCCTGCAAGCTCCACTTGTGGCCTTGGCGCCGTGCCATGGCAACGGCCCATTTCCCTGGGTTAGGCCTGGAAGGGGACCTTTTCCGACACCTGGACGTGATCTTCCGTGCGCGCAAGTTGAATTGCCGGAGAGCCGGCAGCCCCCCACATTCAGCCTGGAACCGAAACTGCCCGAGGCGAGCGCGGCGAGTCCGCGCGCCCGGCAGGACCGAGGAGAGATCATG
>JBFWTF010000075.1:0-10586 GCA_050247995.1 Methyloceanibacter sp.
TCCTTTGGGGGCGATTATCGTTGCGGCCTGGGCGGCGCACGCTAAAATGGCTCCAAAGCTGCGGTCCAAGCTGAGCTTCGGGGCTAAGTTCCAGCCAACAAAGATAAAATTCTGGACCGGTAGAGGGATGCAAACGACGTGAGAGCGCAGATGCCAGGCATCAGTGCAGTGGGCACGCTCGCGCGCTATTTTTCGCTGCGCTTCCTCATCGCCATGGTGGCGATGTTCCTGATCTGCTGCGTGCTGATCTTCTTCGTCGATTTCATCGAGATGCTCCGTCGCGCCGGCAACTATTCCGGCGATGTTCCCGGCTGGCTCCTCGCCTGGATGACGCTGTTGCGTTTACCATCTTTCTCCGAACTCGTTCTCCCCTTCGCCGTTCTGATCGGCACCATCGGCATCTTCCTGATGCTGAGCCGTTCCTCCGAACTCGTCGTTCTCCGCGCCGCCGGCATCTCGGTGTGGCAGTTCACGCTGCCGGCGATGATCGTGGCCTTCCTGCTCGGGCTCGCCTTCGTGCTGCTCTACAATCCGATCGCGGCGGTAGCGCGCGGCGAAGCCGAGCGTCTCTACGCGGCGGCGTTCGATCGCGGCGAGTCGCTGCTCTCGACCAAGAAATCCGGCGCTTGGCTGCGCGAGGACGGCGCCGACGGTCCCTCGGTCATCCATGCGCTGGAAGTGCTCAATCAGGGTCTCGAGCTGAAGGGCGTCACCGTGTTCCAGTACGACCCCGAGCACCGCTTGACCGAGCGCGTCGAGGCGGCGAGAGCCGTGCTCAGGGACGGACGCTGGGAGCTCGAAGATGCCTGGGTCAGCGCCGTCGGCCAGGAGCCCGAGTTCTACAAGCGCTACTTGCTCAGCACCTATCTCACGCCGACGCAGGTTCGCGACAGTCTCGGCACCGTGTTCTCGATCTCGTTCTGGGATTTGCCGAACTTCATCCAGATCGCCGAGAAGGCGGGTCTTCCCGCCACGCAATACCGCGTGCAGTACCAACTCCTGCTGTCGCGGCCGTTCCTCCTCGTCACGATGGTCTTGATCGCGGCGACCTGTTCGCTCCGGGGGTTCCGCTTCGGCAACGTGCAAATCAACGCCGTGTTCGGCTTGGCGGCCGGTTTCCTCTTCTTCGTCTTCTCCGAAATCTCGCGCAACTTCGCCATGGCCGGCCTGACCTCCGCGGTCGCTGCCGCCTGGGTGCCGGTGATCGTCGCGGCCTCGCTCGCGCTCACCGTGCTTCTCTACAAAGAGGACGGATGATGGCCGGCGCGCGCGCAAAATTTGCTTTGATGCGCCGGGCTCAGCCCGGCCTTCCCGCGTCTATGGGCGGGGCGTTTGCGCGCCTGCATCGGGCGGTTTTTGCCTGCATTCTCGCCGTCTTGTTCGCCCCCCTCGCCTCTTGGCAGCCGGCCTTCGGTCAGGCCCAGACCTCGCTCGAGCAGATCGTCCAGCCCCCCAAGGTCGATCCGTCGGAGCCGATGCTGCTGCAAGCCGACGAGCTGGTCTACGACAACGACAACGCCCGGGTGACCGCCAAGGGCAACGTCGAGCTCTACTACGGCAACTACACCCTGCTCGCCGATCGCGTGATCTACGATCGCTCCGCCAACACGCTTTCGGCCGAGGGCAATGTCCGCATCAAGGACCCCGACGGTGCGGTGATCACCTCCGATCAGATCACGCTCACCGACGACTTCCGCGACGGCTTCATCGATGCGCTGAAGCTCGTCACCAAGGACGATACCCGCATCGTCGCGTCATCGGCATCGCGCCAGGCCGGCAACGTCACGGTGTTCGAGAAAGCGTGGTTCACGCCGTGCAAACCTTGCGCGGAGAACCCGGAGAAAGCCCCGACTTGGCGCATCCGCGCCGGCAAGATCACGCATAAGCGCGATCAAGCCACCATCTCGTTCAAGAACGTGGTTTTCGACTTCTTGGGCGTGCCGGTGGTCTGGGTTCCGTATTTCCAGATGGCCGACCCGACGGTGAAGCGGAAGTCGGGCTTCCTGATGCCGAACTACAGCCACTCGAACTCGCTCGGCAGCACGGTTCAGATCCCCTACTACTTCGCGCTCTCGGACCACTACGATTTCACCTTCGCCCCGATGGTGACCGAGAAAGCTGGCACGCTGCTCCTTGGCGATTGGCGCCACCGGCTGTCGAGCGGCGCCTATCGCGTCCAGCTTGCCGGCGTGTGGGACAAGGGCACGTTGGAAAGCCCGATCGACGGCGACTTCCGCGGCAGCATCAAGACCGAAGGCAAGTTCGCGCTGAACCCCTATTGGAGCTACGGCTGGGACATTCTCGCCGAGACCGACGAGACGTTCCGGCGGTACTACAACCTCGACAGCCGGCTCAAGACCGACCGCGTCTCTCAGATCTTCCTCGAGGGTCTGCACGACCGCAACTACGCCTCGATGCGGTTCTACAACACGCAGAGCCTGCTCTTCTCCGACGAGCCGTTCTCCGACGCGACCGTATTCCCGATCATCGACTACGACTACATCGTCAACAATCCGATCATCGGCGGCGAGCTGAGCTTCAACTCCAACGTGATGGTGTTCCAGAACCAGGACGGCATCGACTCCAACCGGCTGATCGTCGAGGCCAATTGGCGGCGCCAGATGATCGACGGCATCGGCGAGGTCTTCACGCCCTTCGCGCAATTGCGCGGCGACGTCTACGGCGTGAACGGCATCGGACGCGGCCTCGACGGTTCCGAGGACTTCGTCGATAACGAGAAGGAGGGCTCGAGCGCCATTCTCCGCGGCGTTGCGCTTGGCGGCATCGAATATCGCTATCCCTTCGTCGCCGCCACCGGCAACGTCACCCACGTGATCGAGCCGATCGGCCAGATCATCGTGCGGCCCGACACCGCGGGCAATCAGCAGGAGATCCCCAACGAAGACGCTCTGAGCCTGGTGTTCGACGACACCATCCTGTTCGACCTCGACAAGTTCTCGGGCTACGACCGTATCGAGACCGGCACGCGCGCCAATGTCGGCGCGCGTTACACCGCCCAGTTCGCCTCCGGCGCCTATGGTCGCGCCGTGTTCGGCCAGAGCTATCAGATCGCCGGCGAAAACGAGTTCGACAACGATTTCTATCGGACCAGCGGTCTCGCCACCGACACGTCCGACTATGTCGCGGGCCTCTACCTCCAGGCCTCGACCTATCTCGGCTTCTCGGCCCAGTCGCGCTTCGATGAGCAGGACTTCAACTCGCGGCGCACCGATCTTTCCTCATGGATGCGCTACGGCCCCGCCCGCGTGAAGGTCAACTATGCCGATGTCGCCGGCGAGCCGGGACTGGCCGGCGGCGAGGCGCGCGAGGAAATCGTCACCGCCGGTTCCTTGGCGATCACCGAGGTTTGGTCGCTGCTGGGCAATTTCCGCTATGACCTCGCCACCGACCAGACGATTACCGACGGCCTCGGCATCCGCTACCAGGACGACTGCTTCCTGCTCGACGTGACGTATCAGCGATCCTTCATCCGCGATCAGGACATCCAGCCGGACGAGCGCTTCCTCGTCAACTTCTCGCTCAAGTATCTCGGCAGCTACTCGCTTGCGACCGAGGCAACCGGCGTGTTCGGAGCAAGCGGGTCCGATACCAACAATTAGGTCCGTTCATGCGCGCTTTTCGTGAACACCTCTTGGGAATCGTATCGCCGGGCCATCGCCTCGGTCCGGTGGCGGCGCTCCTGCTTGCGATTCTCATCGGCGGCATCGCCGCCGTCGCCGCCCAAGAGGTCTCGATCAAGATCCTCGTCAATGACGAGCCGATCTCCGACTACGACATCGACCAGCGTGAACGCTTCCTCGCCATCACGACGCAGCAACAGCCCTCGCCCGCTCTGAAAAAGCAAGCCTCGGACATGCTGATCGACGAGCGGCTGCAAATTCAGGAAGGCCGCAAGGTTTCCGTGACCCCGCCGGAAGAGGATGTCGATGCGATCCTGGCCGACATGGCCCAGAAGAACAACCTCGACGTCCAAGGACTTGCGACCGCGCTCGGCAAGGCGGGCGTCAACATCAAGACGCTGAAAGATCGTGTCCGCGCCCAACTGGTCTGGCAGACGACGGTGCAGAAAAAGTTCCGCCGCGAAGTTCAGATCGCGGACATCGAAGTGGAGCAGGCCATGGCCGAGGCCGCTCCCAGCGAAGGCGGCGCGGCGGCGGAACCGGCCTTGCAGCTTCGCCAGATCAAGTACGCCCTCCCCTCCGGCGCCGACCAGCGGACCATTGCCGGCCAGCTTGCGGCCGCAGAGGCCATGCGCGCGCGGTTCAAGTCCTGCGCCGATCTTGCCAGCGGCGTTCAGGGCGCGACCGTGAACTCGATCCAGGATTACAAGACGGCCTCCTTGGCTCAGCCCGCCCGTCTGCTCGTGACGAACGCCAAGGTGGGGCAGATAACGCCCCCGACCATCACCCAGGCCGCGGTCGAGCTTTATGCGGTCTGTGGCAAGCGCTCCGTCGGGGCCGATGGCACCGCCCGCGAGCAGGTCCAGCGCCAATTGATGAGCAAGGAAATGGGACTTCGCGCCGAGCGGCTGCTGCGCGACGTCCGCGCGGAGGCATTCATCGAGTACCGCTAGGGGTGCGTTTCGTGCTAGCCGAAGCCCCATGGCTACTGTCGAACGCACCGAACGGCCGCTTGTTCTGACTATCGGCGATCCCGCCGGGATCGGGCCGGACATTGCGCTCTACGCTTTCGCTGCGCGCAAGCGCGAGCAGGTTCCTGCCTTTGTCCTGATCGGCGATCCCGCCGTGCTTGCGGCGCGCGCCCGCACCCTCGGGCTTGACGTAACCATCGCCGAACTCGCGGGGATCGCCGAAGGCCCGGGCCGCTTTGCGCATGCGCTGCCCCTGCTCCCCATCGAGGGCCCTGGCGAGGTTGTGGCCGGACGCCCCGACCGCGCCGCCGCCACTCTCATCACCGCCTCGATCGAACGGGCCGTCGCGCTCGTGCTGGAGGGTGCCGCGAGCGCGGTGGTGACCAACCCCATCGCCAAATCCGTGCTCTATGGCGCGGGTTTCGCCTTTCCGGGCCACACCGAATATCTCGCCGCCCTCGCCGCGCCGAAGGGGCAGCCCTTGCATCCGGTCATGATGCTCGTCAGTCCGGCGCTGAAAGCCGTGCCGGTCACGATCCACGTTCCCTTGAAAGAGGTTCCCCGCCTCCTCACCCGGCCGCTGATCGTGAAGACGATCGCAATTACCGCCGAAGGTCTCGACCGCTATTTCGGCATCAAGCATCCGCGCCTCGCCGTCTCCGGCCTCAACCCTCATGCCGGGGAGGAAGGCAGCATGGGAAGCGAGGAGGTCGATATCATCGCGCCCGCGATCGAAGAGGCGCGTGCCCTCGGCATCGAGGCTTCAGGTCCCTACCCCGCCGACACGATGTTCCACGAGGCCGCCCGCGCCGCTTACGACGCCGCGATCTGCATGTATCACGATCAGGCGCTGGCGCCGTTCAAGACCCTTGCCTTCGAGGAAGGCGTCAACGCGACGCTCGGGCTTCCCTTCATCCGCACCTCGCCCGACCACGGCACCGCCTTCGCCCTTGCCGGCACGGGCAAGGCGAGACCGCGCAGCCTCATCGAGGCGCTCCGCCTTGCCGCTGCCATGAGCGCGCGCGCCGGGGCGCGGGCGTGACCGCCCCCGACGGATTGCCGCCGCTTCGCGAGGTCATCCGCGCGCTCGGGCTTTCCGCCAAGAAGAGCCTCGGGCAAAACTTCCTGCTCGACTTCAATTTGACCCGGCGTATCGCCCGCGCTGCCGGTCCGCTCGCGGGCGTGACCGCGGTCGAGATCGGGCCCGGTCCCGGCGGCCTTACCCGCGCGCTGCTGCTCGAAGGTGCGGCCCGCGTCGTCGCCATCGAGAAAGACGCCCGCTTCCTGCCCGCGCTCGAAGCGATCGCCGCTTCCTATCCCGGATGCCTCGATGTCATCGCCGCCGACGCGATGGAAATCGACTTTGGCGCACTTGCTCTCCCCTCTCCCGCCCGCCTCGTCGCCAACCTGCCCTACGGCGTCGCGACGCCCCTCCTCATCGCCTGGCTGAAGAGCGAGCCGTGGCCGCCCTGGTTCGACCGCATGGTCCTGATGTTTCAGCGCGAAGTCGCCGAACGCATTGTCGCCGCGCCGGGCGGCAAGGCTTACGGGCGGCTTTCCGTGTTGTCGCAGTGGCGCTGCCAAACCCGCATCCTCTTCACCGTTCCGGCGGAAGCCTTCACGCCACGGCCCAAGGTCGACTCGGCGCTGGTCGAATTCGTGCCACGGCCCGCGCCCGAGCCTCCCTGCGATGTCGGCGCGCTCGAACGCGTGACGGCGGCCGCTTTCGGTCAAAGGCGCAAGATGCTGCGCGCTTCGCTCCGCCAGGTGACGCCGGACAGCGAAGCGCTCCTCACCTCGCTCGGGATCGATCCCAAAGCGCGCGCCGAGGAGCTTGCCGTCGCGGCGTTCTGCCGGCTCGCCAACGCGCTTGCGCCGCCGGCGGCGCGTCAGCGCTAGGCTCACGACTCATTGATCGAAGCCAGAAGTTGACGGTTGCCCAATTGTGCACGTGCTAAGCTAGCGCGCCAATCGTGGCGTACCGCCGGCCTAGCGAGGACGGCACTGTCGGATGTGGAGAGATGCCATGTTGAGGGGCGCGTGCCTGTGCGGCAGTGTCAGCGTCGAGGTCACAAGCCAAATTGAACATCAGCCTGAAGCGTGCCATTGCAGGATGTGCCGAAAACAGTCTGGCCACGTCCTCGCTGCTGTGAACGTTCGGCGCGACACGCTCTCTGTCGGCGGTGAGCAACACGTTCGTTGGTACCGATCGTCCGACAAAGTGGAACGTGGCTTCTGTTCCGTATGCGGCTCGACATTGTTCTGGAGGCCGACGATTGAAGGTTATCACTTCACAGCTGTCGCGATGGGTCTATTCGACGGCCCGACCGGATTGCATCTCTCCAAACACACATTCGTCGGGGAAAAGGGCGACTATTACGAGATCACAGATGGTCTGCCGCAGAGCGACAGCTACTGACCGTGCGCGCCCCTAGAGCTTTGACTGCAAGCTCTGGACGAAGTCCTTGAGCCCCGTCAGGCGCGTCCGCCTCAGGCGCTCCGCGGCGAGGATCGCGCGCAGCGCCGCCGCCGATTGCTCGACGTCGTAATTGACGATCACGTAATCGTAGTTTTCCCAGTGCTGGATCTCGTTGCTCGCGCCCAGCATCCTGCGCTTGACCGTCTCGGGCGGGTCCTGCGCGCGGATATTCAGGCGCTGCTCCAGGTCCGCGGCCGTCGGCGGCAGAATAAAGACGGTCACCACGTCGCCGGGCGCCTTGTCGCGCAACGCGTCCGCGCCCTGCCAATCGACGTCGAAGAGGACATCGCGACCTTGCGCCAGCGAATCCTCGACCGGTTCGCGCGTCGTGCCGTAGTAGTTGTCGAACACCACCGCCCATTCGAGGAACGCGCCCTCGTCGCGCATGCGCGTGAAGGTGTCGCGGTCGACGAAATGGTAGTCGATGCCGTCCTCTTCGCCTTTGCGTTTCGCCCGCGTCGTGTGCGAGACCGACATGGAGATCCCGGGATCGCTCTTGAGGATGCGCGCGAGCGTGGTCTTGCCGGCGCCCGACGGCGACGACAGAACCAGCATGAGACCCCTTCTCTTGATGCCCTTCCCCATGCCGCTCATTCGATGTTCTGGACCTGCTCGCGCAACTGGTCGATCACGGTCTTGAGCTCGAGCCCGGCCCGTGTCGTATCGATATCGGCGGCCTTCGAGCAAATCGTATTGGCCTCGCGATTGAACTCCTGGGCGAGGAAATCGAATTTGCGCCCGACCGGCTGATCGCTCGCGATCAGTTCGTTCGCCGCCGCGACATGCGCGCGCAGGCGGTCGAGTTCTTCCTGGATGTCGGCCTTGGCGGCCAATAGCAGGGCCTCCTGATGCAACCGGTCGGGATCGAGGGTGGAGCTTGCCTCCGTAAGCCGGGCGATCTGCTCGGCAAGGCGCGCGGCGATCGCCGCCGGCTTCTGCGCCGCGGCGGAAGCGGCCATTTCGACCAGCCGGTCAATCGCCGCGAGTTGCTTCTCGATCACCGCTTGCAGCCGCACGCCCTCGCCGCTCCGTGCGCGCACCAGCTCGTCGAGCGTTGCGGCAAGGCTTGCGATCATGGCGTGATGAAGCGCCGTCTGGGCCTCCTCGCTCTCCTCCTCCTCGGCCGTTTCCACCACCCCGCGCATGCCGAGCAGCGTGTCGAGCCGGGCGTGTTTCAGTCCGGTCAAGTCGCGCGCCCGTTCCGCCACCGCCTCCGCCTGCCGCAGCGCCGTCTCGTTCAGCCTGATCTCGGTGCGCCCGGTCTCGCGCTTGACCCAAAGGTTGATGGTGCAGTTGCCGCGCGCGAGCTTCTCCTGAGCAAGGCCGCGCGCCCTGATTTCGAGCGCCTCGAAACCGGAGGGGAGACGCAAGCGCAAATCGAGCGTGCGGCCGTTGACGCTACGCGCTTCCCAGTGCCAGGCCGTATCCTCGTGCACGCCGTCGCCACGGGCAAAGCCAGTCATGCTCTTCAGCGTCACGGCCGTAAGCCCCCCAAGCTTCACGCCTCACTTTAGATTATGCCGCTTATACGCCGAGTCGCACGCGATAAAGAGGGAGCGCGGGGCCTAGCGCTTCGGATTTCGCAGCGGCGCGGGCACGGAATCGGAGCCTCCCGCCTCGGGTTCGGCAAAGGGATTTGCGGTATTTCCCAGCGCCGCCGGATCGGCCAGCACATCCGGCGCAGCCGCGGGGTCGGCCGCGGCGGCATTCGCGGCCCCCGCTGCGGCTTGAGCCTGCGGCGCGGCGGCTGGCGCCGCATCCGCCGCAGCATTGCCGGCCGCAGCCTCCGCGGCCGCTTTGGCCGCGGCCTCGGCCGCCTCGCGCGCGCGGATCTCGCGCTCGATCTTCCGCCATGCGACGACATTCTTATTATGGTCGTCGAGGGTTGCCGCAAAGGCGTGACCGCCGCTGCCGTCGGCGACGAAATAAAGGTCGTTGGTCTTGGCCGGACGCAGCACCGCCTCGATCGCGGCGCGGCCGGGATTGGCGATCGGAGTTGGCGGTAAGCCATTGATTTTATACGTATTATATCCTGTGTCGCGGTCGAGCTCTTCCTGCAAGATGGGATGATCGAGCGCGCCCTTGCCCCCCACCAGGCCGTAGATGATGGTGGGGTCGGACTGGAGCCGCATCTTCTTGCGCAGCCTGTTCTCGAACACGCTCGCGATGCGCGGGCGTTCATCCGCCCGTCCCGTCTCCTTCTCGACGATGGAAGCGAGGATCAGCGCCTCCTCGGGCGTGCTCACCATGATATCGGGGTCGCGCGTCGGCCACACTTTGGCCAGGAATTTCGCCTGCGCCGCCCGCATGCGCTCGATGATGTCTTGCCGTGAATCGTTGCTGCCAAACTTATAAGTGTCGGGCAGGAGGCTGCCCTCGGGTGGGATTTGGCTGATCTCGCCGGTCAGATCGGGATGGGCCATCAGCCTCTGCACGATCTGGTAGCTGGTGAGCCCCTCCGCCAGCGTCACCTTGTGCTCGATCGACTTGCCTTCGACCAGAGTGTCGAGCACGTCCCGCATGGTCGCGTTCTTGCGGAACTCGTATTCGCCCGCCTTCAGGTGCCCCTGCCCCTTGATATATTTGAAGTAGAGGATGCCGGTCATGAAGACGCGCCGGTCGGCGATGATGCCCTCTTGCTCGAGACGGTCGGCAAGCGCGCTGCCGCCCTCGCCCTTGGGGACGGCAAAGACGGTCGAGGTGGCGAGCGGCCCCGGTTCGTCGAACTTGATCTTGACCCAGTAGTAGATGCCCGCCCCGAGGCAGGCCACCAGGAAGATGAAGGTCACGAATCCGTCGAGCATCCGCAGGAACGGGTGCTGATTGGGCTCCGGCTCGTCCCAATCGGGCGGCGGCTCCGGCGGCCGCATCGGCTCGAGCGCCTCGGCGGGGCTGCGCGGAAGCGTGCCGCCGAGCGGCCCGGCGTGACCCGGCGGGAAACGCTCGGCGTTGTTGTTAGCCGTCAATGCAGGGTCTCTGTCTCTAGTGAAAGACATGGCTGAACAGCCCCGCTTGAACGATTCCAACCACTTTGAGTCGAAATATGGCGAAAGGGAGGATCGCGCGCCGCCTCACCCGTTGCAGCGCCGGAGAATCAGTGAGGCATTGGTCCCGCCAAAACCGAAGGAATTGGACAGCACGGTATCGATGGTGCGGCGCCTGGCCTGGTGCGGCACGAGGTCGATCGCGGTCACGACCGACGGATTGTCGAGATTGAGCGTCGGCGGCGCGACGTTGTCACGAATCGCCAGCGCCGAGAAAATCGCCTCGACCGCGCCAGCCGCGCCGAGCAGATGGCCGATGGCCGATTTGGTGGAAGACATCGAGACCTTGCCGGCCGCATTGCCGAACAGGCGCTCGACCGCGGCAAGCTCGATCTCGTCGCCCATGGGCGTCGAGGTGCCATGGGCATTGATATAGTCGATATCGGCCGGGTCGATTCCCGCGCGCTTCACCGCGGCGACCATGCAGCGATAGGCCCCGTCCCCGTCTTCG
>JBFWTF010000076.1:0-10561 GCA_050247995.1 Methyloceanibacter sp.
CGACGACCAGGATCTCGAGATCGGTCTTTGGGCCTACAAGAAAAGAAAAACGAACGGGCGGTCAGCTTCTCACTAGACGCTGCCAACAAAGCCCATGGGGGGCGCCGGCCGAGGCCGGCGCCCTCTGTTAGTCTCGCCCGCGCTCAAGGCTCCCGTTCCTCCTACTCGTTCGGCGTGACCGTCATCGGCGCAGGCTGAAGGTCGCTGCCGTCGTCATCCGAGCCGGACGTGTCCGTTCCGGTGTCGAAGCCCCCTCCCGACAAATACGACGAACTCTCGTCCGATATGTCTGGCGCGGTTGCCGCCTCAGAGCTGCTTTGCACGTCCTCGGGCGTATCGACGACGCCGTCTTGGGCGCGCGTCCCATAAGCCATAACAAGCGAAATAGAAGCTGCGAGAATCAAGGCCCGAACCGGCATGTGACGTCCCTCCTTCGTGGCCGAACCGCGCGCAGTCTAGCCGTTCCGTGCGCGAACGCGCTCGCGCGCTCGGGTTCCGCAAGCTGCGACAAATTTTCCCGGCGCGGCCCCGTGGCCCGCCCGCGGGGCCTGCATGCAAGAACGCCGGGCCCGCTTTGGCACCCTGTCGCGGACCTCCTTCCCGGCTGACGGCATTTTCCGGATGTGTCATTAACGGGCCGTACCAGCGGCAGGATCTTCGGCGTGACCGTCGTGCCTCACCTCAGCGCTACCGACCCGGCCGTGGTGCTCGACTTTCTTCTTTTCGGCGTCACGCTCGCCTGCGTTGCGATTTTTCATCATCATACGCTTGCCGCCGCGCTGACCGGCCTCGGCGCCATCGTCGTCAAGAAACTGCTTTGGGACGGCTTCGACGAGGGCGCGGGGCTCTCCGGCCTCTTGGCCCATTTCGCCAATGAGTGGGTCCTGATCGCCAATCTGTTTCTGCTTCTCGTCGGCTTTGCGCTGCTCGCGCGCCATTTCGAGGCGAGCCGCATCCCCGACTGGATGCCGGCGGCGTTGCCGAAGGACTGGACCGGCGGCCTCGTGCTTCTCGTCCTCGTGTTCGTGATCTCCTCTTTCCTCGACAACATCGCTGCGGCGCTGATCGGAGCGACGGTCGCGGGGCGCGTCTTCAGGGACCGCGTTCGCGTCGGCTACCTCGCGGCGATTGTCGCGGCGGCGAATGCCGGGGGCGCCGGCAGCGTCATCGGCGACACGACCACGACCATGCTTTGGATCGGCGGCGTGAGCCCGCTTTCAGTGCTCCACGCCTATGTCGCGGCCGTTCTTGCTCTTCTCGTCGCGGGCATCCCCGCCTCGCTCGCCCAACACAAATACGCGCCAATCGTCACTGAGCCGCCGCGGAACCTGCGCATCTCGCTGCGGCATGTGGCTGTGGTCGCGATCGTGCTCGCAGCCGCGATCGGCGCCAATGTCGGGGCGCATTTGCTCGACGCCCACATTCTCGATGAGGTTCCGCTCATCGGTCTGGCGGTTGCCGCCGCCCTCATCCTCGCCGCGCCCTTCGCTCGCCCCGACTGGTCGATCCTGCCGGGCGCCGCGCGTGGCGCGCTTTTTCTCCTGGCTCTTGTCTCGGCCGCATCGATGATGCCGGTTAAGTCCTTGCCGGCGCCTAGCTGGGAAACGACGCTTGGGCTGGGCTTCGTCTCGGCCGTGTTCGACAATATTCCTTTGACGGCCCTCGCTCTGAAGCAGGGCCATTATGATTGGGGCTTTCTCGCTTATGCCGTCGGCTTCGGCGGCTCGATGCTCTGGTTCGGCTCCTCGGCGGGCGTGGCGGTTGCGGGACTGATGCGCGAGGCGCGATCGACGCTTCGCTGGCTCCGCGAGGGATGGTTCGTGGTGGCGGCCTATGTCGCCGGGTTCTTTCTTCTGCTGGCGCTGCTCGGCTGGAACCCCGAGACTTCCTAGCGACGCGCGGGCGGCGCTATTTCACCAGCGTCACGGGAAGCTTGGTGAGGTGGATCACCTTCGTCGCCACCGAGCCCATGACGAGATTGCCGATGGCGCTCATGCCGCGCGTGCCCATCACGATCCCGTCGCAGTTCGCGCTTTCGGCGCATGCGACGATCGATTCGGCGACGTCGCCGATCAGGATCTGGCTGGTGAAATTGACCCCGGCCGCGCGCGCTTTCTCGATGGCCGGCCGCAGGATGCCCTCGCTGTGGGCCTGTTGAAGCTCCTTGGCCTTGCTTTCCGACAGATAGATCTCGATCTCGCCATAGATGATGGGCGGCTCGTGCGCGTAGACGATCACGAGCTCGGTGTCTCCCATCTCCTTGGTGAGCCTTATGGCGTGCTCGAGCGCGCGCATGGCGTTGTCGGAGGCATCGACCGGAACCAGCAGCCTGTGCATCGAGCCCAACTCCTTCCCGGAGCCTGAAGTCTCGCCGGTTGCCCTCCGCTGTGCCTTGACGTGAGTCAACCGAGCGAACCCTCCTACTAAGCGCCGGGCGCGGCGCCGTCAAACGTCACGCGACAGAATCGGATCGGTCCTGCCTTATCGCGCTCGGCCCGGCAGCGCATGGACAAGACATGCGCTCGGCGTCAGGCCCGCTTTGGCACTGCGAGCGGTCCTTTGCGGCTGACGCCGTCGTTGAGATGTGCCATTAAGCGTGGGTCGCCAACGGGAGCCCTGCTCTCCCTGCCCTTGGTTCCGTCACACCTTTTAGCCGCTGTCGTCATGCTTGAGATTGAGCCGCAAAGCTTCGGCCCCGATCGCCGACGGTAGTCTCAAGCGAACTTGACCGACAACGAGACCGGCAGGAGCTTCAACGTGACCGTCGCTTCCCAACTCAGCGCCCACGATCTCGCCGTCGTGACCGACTTTGCGCTGTTCGCCGCGACGCTCGCTTGCGTCGCGATCTTCCACCACCACACGCTGGCGGCGGCGCTCACCGGTCTTGGCGCCATCATCGTCAAGAAGCTGATGTGGGACGGGTTCGACGCGGGCAGCGGCCTCCCCGGCCTCTTGGCCCATTTCACCCATGAGTGGGTCCTGTTGGCCAATTTGTTTCTGCTCCTCGTCGGCTTCGCGCTCCTGGCGCGCCATTTCGAGGCGAGCCGGATTCCCGAATGGATGCCCGCCGCCCTCCCCGACGGCTGGCGAGGCGCTTTCATGCTCCTGGTCCTGATCTTCGTGATCTCCTCGTTCCTCGACAACATCGCCGGAGCTCTTATCGGCGCGACCGTCGCGGGCCACGTCTTCAGGGACCGCGTCCGCGTCGGCTACCTCGCGGCAATCGTCGCCGCGGCCACCGCCGGTGGGGCTGGCAGCGTCATCGGCGACACCACGACGACCATGCTTTGGATCGGCGGTGTGAGCCCGATCACGGTGCTCGACGCCTATATCGCCGCCGTCGCGGCGCTGCTCGTCTTCGGCATTCCGGCCTCACTCGCCCAATTCAAATACGCGCCCATCGTCAGGGATACGCCGCCGGACCTGCGCATCCAGGTTCGCTACGTCGTCGCCGTCGTCATCGTGCTCGCGGCGGCGATCGCCGCGAATGTCGGGGCGCATTGGCTCGACGCTCACGTTCTCGACGAGATTCCTCTGATTGGACTGGCGGTCGCCGCTTCCCTCATCCTGACCGCTCCCTTCGCGCGCCCCGACTGGTCCGTCATTCCCGGAGCGGCGCGCGGCGCGCTCTTTCTTCTCGCCCTCGTCTCCGCCGCCTCGATGATGCCGGTCAAGTCCCTGCCGGCGCCGAGCTGGGAGACCACGCTCGGCCTCGGCTTCGTCTCGGCGGTCTTCGACAACATTCCGCTGACCGCTCTCGCCATGAAGCAGGACAATTACGATTGGGGTCTTCTGGCTTACGCCGTCGGGTTCGGCGGCTCTCTGATCTGGTTCGGATCGTCGGCCGGGGTGGCGGTGGCGGGGCTGATGCGCGAGGCGCGGTCTTCGATCCGCTGGCTCCGCGAAGGCTGGTACGTGGCCGTCGCCTACGTGGTCGGATTCTTCCTCATGCTCGCGCTGCTCGGCTGGAACCCCGAGACCATTTAGAGCCTAGCGATGCATGGTGAGGCTGGTGGCGAGACGGTACGTGCCGGTGTCCTCGTTGAGCTGAAGCATATTGATGGTGTGACCGGCATCGGTGACCTTCAGGCTCATGCGGCCTGAGAATTTGTCGCCTCTGATCACGGCGCGGATGGCGTCGTCATGCGCCTTGCCGACGACTTCGCCCGAGGCGTCATATATGACTTCGGTCCACTGGCCTTTCACGCGGCCGTCCTTGTCCGCCAGCTTGAGCGTGGCCTCGATTTCGTAATCGTCGCCGGTGCAGGCCAGGCTCTGCGTGAGGTTGCTGCCCGCCACCTTGTAGTTGACCTTGCAGCTCACCGTCTTGACGCGACCGTCCTTGAGCTTGACCGTTCCCTCGCCGGTCCAGTCGCCGCTCAATTGCTCGAACGGATTGCCGGCGGCGTCCGCCGGCTGGGACGCCCACAGCCAGACCGAGGCCGCGGCAAGAACGAGCGTCGCGCGCTTCAGGTTTCGTATCGTCACTCCCGTGTGGTGCCCCTTCATGCCAGCGTCCTCTCGCAAGTCCTCGCGCAGACTTACTTCTTTTTCTGGTTCCGCACCCGATTGGCCTGCATCTGTGTCATCTCGCCGCCCGCGACGAGCGCCGAGATGCAGCGGTTCGACACCTTCTTGATCGAGCGGGACATGCAGGCGCGCAAGCCTTCGCTCCCGATGGCGTATTTCTTGCAGTAGCGGCTGTAGTCGCTCTTGCAGTCGCGCTTCATCCGGTCGGTCACGGCGCTGGCCGTATCGGGCGCGAGCGCGAGAATGAGGGCGAAGGCCGCAAGGGCTGCGGTCGTAGATTTCAGTTTCATGCGGGTAACCCCAGGCGATTGAACGGTTTTGGCAAGCCGGATTATAGCCGATCTAACACGCGCTGGCCGCTCATGTGATGGGAAAAATGGGCAGAAGCTGGGCAGAAGCAAACGTCGCCGCGTTCAAATCACGGTCTCACGTTAGGGTTGATGCGGCCCCAGGACGGCCTCGCCGCCTGGCGCTGGCGCGTCCCTGGCCGGCGAGGTCACGCGCCGAGGCCTATTGCAGATGATACGTCAGCCGCGCTCGGACCACGTAGAAATCGTTGTCGGCGCTCAAGCTGCCGGCACGTTTGCCGTCCGCGAAGAAAACGACCTTGTCCTCCTCGAACCCGTAGAACAAGCCCTCCGCGCCGATGCTGACGCGATCGCCAAGCTTCACCTCGGTGCCGGTGCCGACCACGAAACCGATGTCGGTGTCGTCCTTGTTCTTGACTAGCACCGTGCTGGTGTCGCCGGAGCCGCCGCCGCCACCGGGACCGCCGAAATTCACCGGCAGCCCGTTGCCGCCATCGCCGCCGTTGCCCCCCGCGGCGCCGACCCCCACGAGCACCTTGCCGTCGAAATTATCGCCTTGAGCGAAAGCGATGCCGGCGGTGCCGTAGAGAAGCACGCGATCCGTCGCCAGACCGAGCCGCCCGCGCACGCCGGCGACGTAGTCGTAGACATCCCCGGCGCCGTCGATGTCGCCCTCGATGCCGAAAACCCATTTGTCGCTCTGGAGATTGAAGCCGACATGACCGCCGCCCATACCGACCGCGTCATTCTTCAGCACCGCGAGAGCAGCCCCGCCGCCCCCGCCGCCGCCCCCGCCCCCGCCCCCGCCGGCGCCCTCGCCATCGCCGCCGGAGTTGCCGTCGGCTCCTGGACTGCCGGCCGAACTCCCGGTGCCGTTGGCCGTGACAATGGCGACATTGTCGTTGTTGAACAAGCCGCCGCCATTGATGCCGAGATAGAAGCCTGACCAATTGGCCATGGACGCGGCATCGGCCAGCGAATCGTCGCCCCGCAGATGGTAGGTAAGCCGGCCGCGCAACGCGAAGAAGTCGTTGTCCTGATTGCCGCTCTCATCGAAGACGAAGTAGAGGCCTTCTAGGCCCGCGCTCACCTTCCGCGAGATTTTCGTTTCGGCGCCAAGACCGGCGACAAAGCCGGTCTCGTTATCCTCATTGCTTCCGAAGCGCGTGAGTCGGCCGCCGGCCCCCTTCGCCCCTTGGCCGCCCGAGCCTCCCGGGGTGAACCCGTTGACGGGAGCCCCGCCAGTACCGCCAGCGCCGCCATTGCCGCCGGCGCCCCCGGTTCCACCGACGCCCGCGGCGCGATTGTCGTTCTCGCCCATGAAGGCCACACCGCCCGTGGCATAGAACAGCGATCGGCCCGCGGTCCATCCCAAGCGGGCGCGGAGCGTTGCCAGATAGTCGTCGAGACCGCCATTTGCGGCGTAGTCGCCCTCGGCGCCGTAGACGAACTGACCGCTCTGCCAGTTGTAGCCAATGTGAAAACCGCCGAGCAGGGTGTCGGCGTCATTGCCGAGATTGGCCGCGACGCTTCCGCCTTGGTTTCCGCCTGCGCCACCGCCGCCGCCCGCGCCGCCGCCGGACAGGCCGCCGCTGCCGCCGCTCCCGCCGGCACCGCCGGCACCGTCGCCGCCATCGCCACCGGACTCATCGAGGCCCGTGGGGCTGCCGCCGCCACCGCCACCACCGCCGCCGCCGCCGCCGACGCCCCCGGTCAAATTGGCGTTGCGGTTGTCGTGGTCCTGGCCGAAGGCGCCGCCGATATGGCGGCCGGAATAGAAGCCGGCCCAATTCTCCGCGCTGGAATATGGATCGGCGGGCGTGCCGCCAACGAGATCCGTTGCCTTGGCGGGCACCGGGATTGTCGCGCCCATCAGCGCAAATAGAGACGCGGTCGTCAGCCAGCGAATCATCAGCTTCCCTCTGACCTCGATAGGGGGGTCAAAGCTCCTGAGATTCCACGCTTTTCTGTGGGAAGACCGAACATTTGGAATCGACTGTGGCCGAGAGGCCACAGCCGGTCGGCGTCACCTCGCCAACGACAGGCCAGGAGATCGGGCGTGGCCACGCCCGCGACCGTCCACGAGCAAGCGTCGACTCGACATGAGCAAAAACTGACGGAAGGAGGGGTGGTCAGGACGGCCGAATTCTGGTTTTTCTGTTCGTACAACTCCTGCCGTCCGGCTTCCGTCGCCCTCGATGTTCCAGATCTACCTGCCCATTGCCGAAATCTCGGTGAACCTTTTGGTGATGCTGGGACTTGGCGCGGCGGTAGGCTTCCTCTCCGGCATGTTCGGGGTGGGCGGCGGCTTCCTCTTGACCCCGCTCCTGATGTTCTCCGGCATCGCCGCCCCGATCGCCGTCGCGACCGGCGCCAACCAGGTGGTCGCCACCTCGGTCGGGGGCGCGCTCGCCCAATGGCGCCGCGGCAACATCGACTTCCATATGGGCGCGGTCCTGATTGCCGGCGGCGCCGTCGGCGCGATCGCAGGCGCCCTCCTCCTCAGGCTCCTGCGCGCGGCGGGACAAGCCGGACTCTTCGTTTCTCTGACCTACGTGATCCTGCTCGGCGTTGTCGGCACGCTGATGCTCTCCGAGAGCTTGCGCGCGCTGGAGCGCGCTCGCGCCGGCAAGGCTCCGCCCGCGCGCAGCTCGGGACAGCATTATTGGATTCACCGTCTGCCGCTCAAGATGCGCTTTCCCCGTTCGCGTCTCTATATCAGCGCCATTCCCCCGCTCGTGATCGGCGCCGTGGTTGGCCTCTTGACCGCCTTTCTCGGCGTGGGCGGCGGCTTCATCATGGTGCCGGCGATGATCTACCTGTTGCGCATGCCGACCAACATCGTGATCGGCACGTCGATCTTTCAGATCATCTTCATCACCGCCTTGGTGAGCGTGCTCCATGCCAGCCTGTCGCAGACGCTGGATGTCGTGCTTGCGCTCATTCTCGCCGCGGGCGGCGTCATCGGCGGGCAGTTCGGCGTGAGAGCCGGCCAGAAACTCCGCGGCGAGCAGTTGCGCGCGCTGCTTGCCGTCATGGTGCTCGCGGTCGCCCTCCGTCTCCTGTTCGATCTCCTGCTGACGCCGTCCGAGCTCTACAGCATCGTGCCGGCAGGGGGAGCATGAGATGAGAAAGGGGCTCGCCCTCGGCATTTTCGCTCTCGCGCTCGCCGGGTCTCAGGTCGAGGCCGCGACGCCGGAGAAGCCGACGCCAAAGGCGGGTGAGGAAGTTCAATCCGAGCTCTCCACGCGCGAGATCTCGATCCAGTCGAATTTCACCGGCATCGAGATCCTCCTCTACGGCAGCATCGATTTCAGTCAGACCGCGATCCCGGAGACCGGCACTTACGACGTGATCATGGTCGTGCGCTCCCCGGCCGAGCCGCTCGTCGCGCGGCGAAAGGAGCGCGTCGCCGGCATCTGGATCAATAGTCCGGGCAAGGTCTTCGCCTCGGTCCCGGGTTTCTACGCCGCGCTCTCGACACGGCCCTTGCGGGCGATCACCTCGGACGAGACCCTGAAAATGCTCGGGATCGGTTTCGGCAATCTCGATCTCGGCCGGGTGACCCGCGGCGATTCCGACGAGGAGACGTTTCGCTCGGCCGTGATCCGGCTGAAGGAGAAGCAGGGGCTGTTCCGGGAAGTCGACGACGGCGTCAAATTCGTGGGACGGAGCCTGTTCCGGGGAACCGTGGCGCTGCCGGTCAACGTCCCCACCGGCCGTTATACCACCGACATCTATCTCTTCCGCGACGGTGAGGTGGTCAGCCGCGATCAGAGCACGCTCGAGGTCACCAAGGCCGGTTTCGAGGGCCTCATTCACCACTTCGCCTTCGCCTACCCCTTCCTCTACGGCCTGATCGCGGTCTTGCTCGCGGGCCTCGCCGGGCTGGCGGGCTGGTACGCCTTCCGCCGCGAGTAGCTTTCAGTCCGGCAGCAGCAAACTGCCCAGCACGGGATAGATATTGGCGCGGCCGATCATCCACGCCTCGAGCTGATGGCGGTTGAACAGCGGCGCGAAGGCCTCGTCGCGCACATTGAGACCCCCGGCATAGGCGCCGAAGGCCGGCATCACCAGCCGGTTGCCGTCGGTGGCGAAGCAGCGGCGGCGGATGACGGCGCCGCGTCTGGCGATACGCGCCACGGGGTGGAGATGGCCGGCGACCTCCCGCGACGATGGCGCGAGCGAGGGCTCGTGCCGGAGCGTGATCCCGCGAATGGAGAGCGTCGCGCACACCGTGCCGCCGATGGAGGCCGGGAGATGCGGATCGTGATTGCCGCAAATCCAGAACCATTCGCGCCCGCGCTGGAGCGCGAGCAGCGTTTCGCGGTCCTCGCGCGGCAGGTTCGCCGCCGAGTCGCTGCGATGGAAGCTGTCCCCGAGCGCCACGACGCGCGCCGGCTGAACCGCGTCGATCACCTTGGTGAGCCGGTCGAGCGTGGCGCGCGTATCGTAGGGCGGGAGCAGCATCCCGAGCGCGGCGTAGGCCGCGCCCTTCTCCAGATGGAGATCGGCCACGAGAAGCGTGCGCTCATCTTCCCAATAGAGCGCGCCGGCCGGCAGCGGCCGCATTTCGTGGCCGGCGACGATGAGATGCGAGCGAAGCGTCGGTGCCGTCTCCGGCATCAGTTCATGTTTGGCGCGCAGCATGTTTCCCCAGTGCCTCGGCCACGAGGTCTTCGACTGTCTCCCGCAACAACACTTCGCTCGCTTCGCCCGGGACGCTTTCGCGCCCGATCTCCAGCATCACCGGAACGGCGAGCGGTGAAACGTGGTGAAGATCAATATGCCTGATTCGGCCCTTGATTCGTCTCAAGAAATCGCCGAGGCGGTAGACGTCGATCAGGCCGGTCGCGGCGTCGGCGAAGGCGGCTTTGAGCAGGATGTGCCCCGGCTCGTGCTGGCGGAGCACGTCGTAGATGAGGTCTGACGACGCCGTCATCTGCCGCCCGGTCTTCTCCTGCCCGGGGTGACGGCGCTCGATCAGCCCGGAGATGATGGCGCACACCCTGAAGGAGCGCTTCATCAGGCTCGACTCGGCGAGCCAGGCGTCGAGATCGTCGCCGAGCATGTCTTCGTCGAAGAGCCCGGCAAGGTCGAGGCGTCCGTCGCGGATCATCGCGCCGAGGTCGCTGAGCCCCCAGATGGCGAGCGCGTACTCGTTGGCGACAAAGCCGAGCGGCGCCGTCCGCGCCCGTTCGAGCCGCCGCGTCAACAGCATGCCGAGGCTCTGATGCGCGAGCCTGCCCTCGAACGGGTAGCAGACCAGATAGTGCCTCTGGCCGCGCGGAAACGTCTCGACCAGGATTTCGTCGGGGCCGGGGACGAGGGAGAACGCGGCCTGGAGGCGGAGCCAATCCGACACCTGGTCGGGCAGGCGCCCCCAGTTCCGGCTTTCGGCGATGAGGCGCCGGACCCGATCGGCGAGATAGGTCGAAAGCGGGAACTTGCCGCCCTCATAGGCCGGAACTTTCGCCTCTGTCGCGTGCGTGCGCGTCACGATCGCGTCGTTCTCGCGCAAGCCCTCGAAGCGCAGCACCTCTCCGGCGAAGATGAAGGTGTCGCCGGGGAGAAGCTGCTCGATGAAATATTCCTCGACCTCGCCGAGCACGCGCCCCGCCGCGAGCATGTGCGACGGCCTGAGCGCTCCGCTCTTCGCGCGCGCTAGCCGCACGCGCAGCATCGGCGCTTCGACGATGGTGCCGACATTGAGCCGGTATTGC
>JBFWTF010000077.1:0-10558 GCA_050247995.1 Methyloceanibacter sp.
CAGCCTTCGCTCCCGACCTTCAGCCAGTCCTTGCCGATGCGAACGCCTTGGGCATCGCTCGCGCCGAACATCACGACCGCGATCTGATAGGTATCTTCTTAGAGAAGCTTTCCGAGCTCCTCGTTCCAGTCGTATGAATCGGTGCGCGCAAATCCGCTGTTGGGCTTCGAGCGCTGGATGAATTCGAGGGTCTTGTCCTCCTCGAAGGCGCGATAGAGGCCGGACCACAGCCCCTCGCCCAAGGAATCGCCCAGCACGACGACGCGGTAGCGGTCGCCATTGGGGAACGGGTTGATGTAACTGCGCTGCACCGGCGTCGTGCCTTGAGCGAGCGCGGGAAGAACCCCAAA
Organism: Methyloceanibacter sp.; assembly: GCA_050247995.1. Lineage (GTDB taxonomy): Bacteria > Pseudomonadota > Alphaproteobacteria > Rhizobiales > Methyloligellaceae > Methyloceanibacter. The sequence goes on from JBFWTF010000077.1 coordinate 351, forward strand.
AAACAGCACGGCCAGAACGGCGACAGCGGCGGTCGCAAGCGCGAGCCCCGCTCCGCCACGGGAGCCGAAGCGCGAAACCCTACCGAACATAGCCATCAGGTCTCTCACCGGCCTTACCCTCGACCTGGCCCGGGGCCCCGGGACACTCGTAGTCCCTTACGCGGAAAACGCCAAGCCCCTCGCCTCAATTCTGGCCGATATCGGCCGGCTGCGCATTACCACTCTCGGCGGGCTGCGGCGCCCCTTCAGGCTGCCCTTGGGCGGCATTGGCGGGCGGCGTTCCGGCGGGGGCAACGCCGGCGTTGTCGGGCGCTTGCGGCTGCCCGACGCTCCCGGTCTGATCCGCGGGAGGCGCGGACGGTGCGGGAGGTGCGGGCGGCGGCGCTTCGGCCTTGAGCATCTTGAGAATGGTCTGGCTCGGGAAACCATCGACCGGAAGTTTCTTCGCGCGCTGATAGGTCCTGACCGCCTCGAGCGTTGCCGGACCGACGACGCCGTCAGGCTCTCCTTCCATGAGCCCTTGCGCGATCAGGAGCTGTTGCAGCTCCGTGCGCTGGGCGAGCGAAAGATGCGTCTCGTCGGTCGGCCATGGCTGCACGAACGGTCCATATCCCTTCAACCGGTCGGCGAGATGGCCTACGGCGAGCGCATAGGACTTCGCCACGTTGTAGCGGAGGATCGAACGGAAATTGTTGAGCACGAGGAAGGAAGGTCCCCGCGTCCCTTCCGGCGCGAACAGCATGGCCTTGTCGGCGGTCCGTGGGAACGGTTCGCCGTTCACTCTGACGATGCCGATCTTCTGCCATTCGCCGAGCGATTTCGTCGTGCTCTCGCCGACGCGCTTCGGATTGAAGCCCTTGGGCAACTTGACTTCGTAGCCCCAGGTTTCGCCGGCGCGCCAATTCGAGACCTTGAGATAGCTCGCGGTCGATGCGAGAGCATCGGGAATGTTGCCCCAGATGTCGCGCTTGCCGTCACCGTCTTGATCGACGGCATAGGCGGTGTAGGTGGTGGGGATGAATTGGGTGTGACCCATGGCGCCGGCCCAAGAGCCGTTCATGGCCTCGAGGCTCACATCGCCGCGCTGCAAAATCTTCAGCGCCGAGACGAGCTGGGGCCTGGCGAATTTCGCCTTGGTGCCGGAACAGATGAGCGTGGCGAGCGACCGGATAACGTTCTTGTCGCCGGGCAGCGCGCCGTAATTCGACTCGACCCCCCAAATGGCCACGATGATGTGGCGGTCCACGCCGTAGCGCTTCTCGAGCCCCGCGACCAGGTCCTGGTACTCGGCGAGCTTCAACTTGCCGGTCGCAATTCGCTTTTCCGAAACGGCGCGGTCGATGTACTCGCCGACCGGCTTCACATATTCGGGCTGGTAGTTGGCCTGCTCGATCACTTCCGGATCGGGGGCAAAACCCTGGAAGGCGCGGTCGAAAGTGGCGCGGGTGACGCCGGCCGATTTGGCCGCGGGCCATAGGCCCTCGACGCATTTGCTGTTGGCAAGGCCTTGGCCGGGAAGCGCCACGACCATCAGCCCAGCCGATACGGCGTGCAAGATCAATGACTTAGGGTTCTTCGCGATTCGCATAGGCCGACATTAACAAGAGCGGCGGGCAAAACCTAGGCAGTCGCCCCTATTGTTGGGGCGATTCTTGTGGCGGCTCGGCCTTCGCCTCGCCCGCCTCCTTGAGCACGGCATCGACCAGAACAGAGCTCGGATAGCAGCTCAGCTTCATTCCGAGCCGCTGCTCCTCGAGCCCGATCGAGCGCCGCGTCTTGAAGCCGGCCAGGCCGTCTACCTTGCCGACATCGTGGCCCTTCGCCACGAGCGCCTCCTGGAAGCGCTGGATGCGGTCGCGCGGCAAGCGCTCGACGGTGCGCCACTCGCCGGCGAAGGCAACCGGCGCTCCGGCCGCGATCATATCGGCGACATGGCCGACGAAAATCGCGTAGACGTCGGAGTTGTTATAGAGCTTCAGCACCGAGAAATTGTCGGTGGCGAGGAAGGCTGGCCCCTTGAGCCCGGCCGGCAGCACAAGGAAAGCCGGGTCCTGAAGCTTGGCTTCGGGGAAGGCTTGTCCCTTCACCCGCGCCACGCCGAGCTTCGCCCATTCGCCGATCGGGCGCGCTTTGTCGGGGCCTTGCGCGGTGCAATCGAAGCCATCGGGCAGCACGACCTCATAGCCCCAGGTCTGATTGCCGTCCCAACCTTGGCTGTGCAGCGAATTGCCGGTCGAGCCGAGCGCGTCGGGGACCGAGTTCCAGATGTCGCGCCTGCCGTCGCCGTCTTGATCGACGGCATATTTCTCGAAATCCGACGGCAGGAACTGGGTATAGCCCATGGCGCCGGCCCACGAGCTTCTGAGCTCGGCGCGGGTGGCATGTTTCTCTTCGAGGATCTTCAACGCGGCGATCACCTCGTGCCGGAAAATTTCCGGACGCCGTCCCATGAAGCCTTGGGTGGCGATGGCCGAGAGCGCATCGAACGGCATGTCCACCTTGCCGAAGCCGGTCTCGCGCCCCCAGATGGCGACGACGATGCTGGCCGGGACGCCATATTGCTTTTGCACGGCGCCGAGCGTCTTGGCCCATTGCTCCATCTTGCCGCGCCCCGTGCCCGCGAGCGCCTTGAGCGTGTTCTTGTTGAAATAGTTTCCGGGGATGTCGAACTCGGGCTGGTGCCGCGGCTTTGCCGTGGCGGCGAGGGCCTTGGGCAAGGGCGGCCCGTCCGGCCCCGCTGGGTCCGGCAGGACGAGATGCGGCAAAGACCAGTTGAGCTTCAGTCCCTTGAGATTGGCATCGAAGGTCTCGCGCGAGACGCCCGCGGCCTCGGCATCGGGCCATAACGCCTCAAGCCATTGGGAGAAGCTCGCTTCGACCGCGCGCCTGTAGGCGGCCACGTCCTCGCCAGCGGCCCGCGCGCCCTGCGGCGCAAGCCCTGCGAGCGCAAGCAGCAGGTAAAGACACGCCTTTCTCAGTGCCGGCATCGCCATGCCTGAACCTGGTCCCCTCCAAGGATTCGCGCCGGCCGATTCTGGCTGCGACGGGGGCCACATGACAAGCCTCAAGACGCGGCGCGCCATTCGATCAGCCGCTTTTCCCAGAAAAGCGCATGGCTCACGATGGTGTCGAGATCGTGGAGCTTGGGCGTCCAGCCGAGCACCTTGCCGATGCGGCTTGCCTCCGCCACCAGCGCCGCCGGATCGCCTGGCCGGCGCGGGCCCGGCCGCACGCGAAAGTCGCATTGCGACACGCGTTTGACCGCGGCAATCACCTCGAGCACGGAGACGCCTTCGCCGTAACCGCAATTGAGCACCTCGCTCTTGCCGCCGGAGCGGAGATAGCGAAGCGCATCGAGATGGGCGCGGGCAAGGTCGCTGACATGGATATAGTCGCGGATGCAGGTGCCGTCTGGAGTCGGGTAATCGGTGCCGAACACTTCGAGATCGGGCCTCAGGCCGAGCGCGGTTTCGCACGCGACCTTGACGAGATGGGTGGCGCGCGCCGTCGATTGTCCGCCGCGGCCTTGCGGATCGGCGCCGGCGACATTGAAGTAGCGCAACGCGACATGGCGCAGATCGTGCGCGGCCGCCGTATCGCGCAGCATGCGTTCGGTCATGAGCTTGGACGCGCCGTAAGGCGAGATCGGATCGGGCGTTGCGTCCTCGGCGACGGGATTGTTCTCCGGCATGCCGTAGACGGCGGCGCTCGACGAGAAGATGAAGTGTGGAACCCTACCCTCCACGCACGCGGCCATCAGCGCGCGCGAGACGCAGGCGTTGTTGCCGTAATATCGCAGCGGATCGGCGATCGATTCCGGCACGACGATCGACCCGGCGAAATGAATGACGGCGTCGATGCGCCTGGTCAGGAACAGCCGCAGCAGAAGATCGCGGTCGCCGGCATCCCCTGCGACGAATTCGGCGCCGTCAGAGACCCCCCGCCGGAATCCGGTGGAGAGATTGTCGAGAACGACGACGTCCTCGCCCGCATCGAGCAGGGCAAGCACCATGTGGCTGCCGATATAGCCCGCCCCGCCCGTGACCAGAACGCTCATGGAACAACCTTACCACCAATTCGCCGCTTGCTATCGGATCGCGGTTGAGGGAGTTCTAACTTTCGCGGTGTTTTGCTCATTGGCGACGTCGACTGAACGAGGAACTGGATGGCTGCTCGCGTCCGCAAGGCGGTATTCCCCGTGGCGGGGCTCGGCACGCGCTTTCTCCCCGCGACCAAGGCGATGCCCAAGGAAATGCTGACCGTCGTTGACCGTCCCGTCATTCAGCATGTTGTGGACGAGGCGCGGGACGCCGGCATCGAGCATTTCATCTTCGTCACAGGGCGCAACAAGGCCATCATCGAGGATCATTTCGACCGCCAGGTCGAGCTCGAAGAGGTGCTTGCCGCGCGTGGCAAGACCGCCGAGCTTCAGGCGCTGAGCGCCGACCTGCCCGCTGCCGGCAGCACGAGCTTCACCCGCCAGCAGGAGCCGCTCGGGCTCGGCCACGCGGTCTGGTGCGCGCGCGAGATCGTCGGCGACGAGCCCTTCGCCCTCCTCCTCCCCGATGTCCTGGTGCAGACGCAAGGCAAGGGCTGCCTCGCCCAGATGATCGACGCCTATGCCACGCATGGCGGCAACATCCTCGCGGTCGAGCCCGTGCCCGACGACCAGGTCAAGAATTACGGCGTCGTCAGTCTCGGCGGCGAAGGCGACGGACGCGTGCTGCCCATCGACGGCATGGTGGAGAAGCCGAAGCCCGGAACCGAGCCCTCCAACCTCACCATTCTCGGCCGTTATATCCTCCAGCCCGAGATTTTCACGGTTCTTGCGGCGCTGGAGAAAGGCGCGGGCGGCGAGATTCAGCTCACCGATGCCATGCTGGCGCTGCTGAAACGCCAGCCCTTCCACGCCTTCCGCTATGAAGGACGCGCCTTCGATTGCGGCTCGAAGATCGGGTTTCTCGCCGCCAATATCGCCTACGCGCTCGCCCGGCCGGACCTCGCCAAATCCGTCACTGCCGAGATCAAGAAGCTCCTGTAAGCGCTCATAACCTCTGAGCTTCCGCCGCTCTGGCGCCGCAATCCGATCGTTTGCTTGAACGCCGGAAGGCAGAGTGGATGGGGCCATTTTGCGCCACCTCCGACCCGGCGCAACTCTTGGCCTTGCCAAAGCCCGTTCCATGCTAAAGTCGGGCGCAGAGATGCGGGGGGAGTTAACTATGACGGCGGGTCTCAAGCGGGATCGCTTATTGCACGACGACCGCGGCGAAGCGGTCGCTTCGGCGACGCGGACGCTCCAGCTCGAGACCGAAGGCTTGAGCGCGCTCAAGGCCGCGCTCGCCGGCGAGCTGGTCGATAACTTCGCGCAAGCCGTCGAGATTTTGCGCAACTGCCGCGGCCGCATCATCGTCACCGGCATGGGCAAGAGCGGTCACGTGGCGCAGAAGACCGCCGCCACCCTTTCCTCGACCGGCACGCCCTCCTATTTCGTGCATCCGAGCGAGGCGAGCCACGGCGATCTCGGCATGATCACACCGGCCGACGTGATCGTCGCCTTCTCCTGGTCGGGCGAGACGGTCGAGCTTGGCAATATCGTCTCCTATTCGCGGCGCTTCGCCGTGCCCCTCATCGCGGTCACTTCGAATCCGGGCTCGACGCTGGCCGAGGCGGCCGAGCTCGTGATCGCATTGCCGCAAGCCAAGGAAGCCTGCCCGCACGGGCTTGCGCCCACCACCTCGACGGTGATGCAGCTTGCGCTCGGCGATTGCCTCGCCATCGCGCTGCTCGAAAGCAAGGGCTTCACCGCGCGCGACTTCAAGACGCTGCATCCCGGCGGCCAGCTCGGCGCGCGCCTGAAATTCGTCGGCGACCTGATGCATAAGGGCGAACGCCTGCCGCTCACGGACGCAGATGCCGTCATGGCCGAGGCCATCGTCGTCATGACCGAGAAGGCGCTCGGCTGTCTCGGCGTGGTCGGTGGCGACGGCTTGCTCAAAGGCATCATCACCGACGGCGACCTCCGCCGTCACATGGGCAACGGGCTGCTGTCGCGGCGCGCGCAGGAGATCATGACGCCCGCGCCCAAGACGGTGACGCCGGAGCTCCTGGCCAGCGCCGCGCTCGAAATGATCAACGCCTCGAAGATCACGGCGCTCTTCGTCGTCGAGGACGGACGCCCGGTCGGCATCATCCATATCCACGATCTGCTCCGCGCCGGCGTCGCCTAGCTTTGACGGCTCAATCCTTCGATCTCCTCGTCATCGGGGGCGGCATCCACGGTGCTGCCGTCGCGCGCGACGCGGCCGGGCGCGGGCTGAAAGTGATGCTCGCGGAGAAGGGCGATTACGCCAGCGCGACGTCCTCCGCGTCCTCGAAGCTCGTTCACGGCGGCCTGCGCTACCTGGAGCGGCTCGAATTCGGCTTGGTGCGCGAATCCCTGGTCGAGCGCGCGCAACTCTTGAAGGGCGCGCCCCATCTCGTTACGCCCGTGCGGTTCCTGCTCCCCATCTATCGCTGGCAGAGGCGCCAGGCGATGGCGCTGAGGGCGGCGCTCGCCCTTTACGACGCGTTGTCCTTTGGCGACGGCTTGCCCGCGAGCGGCAGGCTCGATGACGACGACATCGTGCAGCTTCCGCGTTTGCGCCAGGAAGAGCTCGTCTCCGTGCTCCACTATTGCGACTGCATGACCGACGATTCGCGGCTCACGCTCGCCGTCCTTCTCGATGCCCGCGCCCGCGGCGCCGATATCAAGAACCGACGCGCCGTAACCGCGATCGGGGCGCTCGCAAACGGCTATGCCGCCGAGCTCGATGAGCGCGGCGAGAAGCGCCGCGTCGAGGCGCGCTTCATCGTCAACGCGGCCGGCCCGTTCGTGGCGGAAGTCGATGCCATGACGCCCAAGGCCCCGCCGCCGCGCGCGCTCACGCTGGTGCGCGGCAGCCACATCGTCCTGCCGATGCCGGCACCCGCCCATGCCGACGCCTATACGCTTCAGGACGAGGAGGAGCGCGTCGTATTCGTCCTGCCCTGGCTCGATCAGCGCTTCCTGATCGTCGGCACGACCGACGTGCCGCATGAGGGGAGCTTGAGCGAGCCGCTCTGCTCGGCGGACGAGAAGGCCTATCTGCTCGCGGCCTATAACCGCTATTTCGCCGGCCCCGCGGGGCCTGCCACCGAGGCCGATATCGTCCATACCTGGTCGGGCTTGCGCGCCCTCCATGACGAGGAGGGCCTGGCCCCGAGCCGCATCAGCCGGAGCCCGGCGCTGTCGATCACCGCGAACGGCACGGGCGGCTTCGTCACCCTCTATGGCGGCAAGCTGACCACGCACCGGGCGCTCGCCGGGGACGTGCTCGAGGCCTTGCTCCGGCTCGGCGCCGAGGCCGGCGGGGCCTGGACCAAGGACGCACCCCTGCACGGCGGGACTCTGCCGCTCCCTGAGCTACTCGATCGCGCCGCGCTCGGCCCAGCCGGGATTTCCGATGCGATGCGGCGCCGCTGGGCGCTGACCTATGGCGATCAGATCGACGTCCTGTTCGGCCGCGTCGGCGCCGATCCGGACCAGGCCAGGGAAATCGCTCCCGGCATTACCCGCGCCGAGCTCGAGCACGCCGTGGAAGTTGAGGACGCGATGACCCCGGAAGACTTCCTGCTCCGGCGCACCAAGCTTCACCTTACGCTCGACGAGCGGGGACGAAAGGCCGTGGCGCGCTGGTTCAAGTTCGGCGCTTAGCCTGCGGCGGGGGCCGGCGTCACCTTGAGCAGCGTGCCATCGGCGCCGGTGACGGTGATGCGTGCGCCCGTCGGCAATTCGGGACCTTCCACCCGCCAGATCGTATCGCCCGCCCTGATGCTTCCTCTCCCGTTGACGATGGGATCGACCAGATCGAAGGACTGCCCGATGAGCTGGACCGCGCGCTGGTTCAGAAGCGGCCGCTCGCTCTCAAGGGGATGACGGCGCAAATACTTCGCCGCGACCAGCACCGCGGCAAGCGACAGGCCGCAGAACCAGATCAACTGCCACTGCCAGGAGATGTCGTAGGCAAAGGCGAAAAGCGCGGTGACCGACGCCGCAAGCCCGAACCACATGAGGAAAATGCCGGGCGACAACAATTCGAGCGTCAAAAGGACGGCGGCGAGGATCATCCAGTTCCACGCGCCAAGGGCGAGGATCGTGTGCATGGTTCGTGTCTTGTCTCTTTTGGGACTCTAGACGGTGGGGACCGAGCCGCCCGCGCGCGGGCGCGCCCGCGTTTGACCCGGAGTCGGTGCCGCGGCCGAGTTGCCGCCGGTGCCCGCAAAGGCTTCGCGCGCGATCTCCGAAACGCCGGCGATGGCGCCGATCACCGATGAGGCCTCGAGCGGCAGGATCAGCACCTTCTGGTTCTTGGCCTCCGCCAGCGCCTTCAGCGCACCGACATAGTTGTTGGCGACGAAATAGTTGATCGCCTGCACGCTGCCCTTGCCGATGGCGTCGCTGACCATTTCGGTGGCCTTGGCTTCGGCCTCGGCCGAGCGCTCGCGCGCCTCGGCATCGCGGAACGCGGCCTCGCGCCGTCCTTCGGCGGCGAGGATTTGCGCCTGCTTGGCCCCCTCCGCGGTGAGGATCGCCGACTGCCGCTCGCCTTCCGCGACCAGAATCGCCGCGCGCTTGTCGCGCTCGGCCTTCATCTGCCGCGCCATGGCATCGACCAGGTCGCGCGGCGGCTCGATATCCTTGATCTCGATTCTCGTGACCTTGACGCCCCAATTATGGGTGGCGTCGTCAACCACCTTGAGCAAGCGGTGATTGATCTCGTCGCGCTCCGACAGCAGCTTGTCGAGATCCATGGAGCCCATCACCGTGCGGATATTGGTCATGGTGAGGTTGAGGATGGCGAGGTTCAGATTGGCGACCTCGTAGCTTGCCTGCGCCGCGTCCAGCACTTGGAAGAATGCGATTCCGTCCACCCGCACCATGGCGTTGTCGCGGGTGATGACCTCCTGGCTCGGCACCTCGATCACCTGCTCCATCATGTTGAGCTTGCGCCCGATACGGTCGATGAAGGGAATGATAAGGGCGAGGCCGGGCTGAAGCGTGCGCGTGTAGCGTCCGAACCGCTCGACCGTGTAGTTCCAACCCTGGGGGATGATCTTGACCCCGGCGGCAAGCACGGCGACGAACAGGAGAAGCAGAACAAATACGAAAATATCGAAACCGAACATTAGGGCACCTCCCTTGAGGTTTTTGGCCAGTTTCTTGTTGTTCTGCCGTTGCAGTCGAACCGGCGGCGGCTCGTTAAATAGGTGCGCGGATCGAGAATTGTAAGGGACCCCGCGGCGGCTAGTGCTGGATGAGCTTGGCGATGTCCTGAGCCGCGGCGGCGGCGGCGGCCTCGGCGGCCCTGCCCCAGCTCTTGTTGAGCGAGCCTTTGCGCACGTCCTTGGTCTGGCGCGTGACGCCAATCTGATTGCCGTCGGGGCCGAGCACGACCCAGACGATGACGACGCTCTCCTTGCCCTTGGCCGCCGGCGTCATGCGCACCGTTCCTTGCACCTCGTAGACATTGGCCTGGAACGAGCTTGCGGGCTTGAGCCCGCGCGTTTCGAGTTGGCGGCTGAGCGCGGCGGCAAGCGTCTGATCGCCGTCTCCGGGCGCGCCCGCGACCGTCACATAGGCGAAGGGTCCGGGGGGGCCTGCCGCATTGCCGGTCTCCGCCACGGCAAGTCTTGCGGCGGTAAACGCGAGCAGCAAACCGAGACTGAGGGCAAAGACCGCGCGCATGTTCCCTCGACGGCGGCGCTAGATCCAGCCTTCGAGCTCCCGCTCGATCAGGTGGACCAGCAGCTTGATCCCGTCGTCGCTGTCGTTGAGGCAGGGAATGTAGCTGAACCTCTCCCCGCCATGCTCAAGGAAGATTTCCTTGTTCTCCTCGGCGATCTCCTCGAGCGTCTCGATGCAGTCGGCGGCGAAGCCGGGCGTGACGATAGCGATGCTTTTCACGCCCGAGCGCGCCAAGTCCTCGACCGTTCGATCGGTGTAGGGCTTGATCCATTCGGCGCGGCCGAAACGCGATTGGAAGGTGAGCTTGACCTTGGCCCCGAGCGGCCCGAGCGCGGCGCGGAGCGCCTCCACCGTCGCGACGCATTGCTCCTGATAGGGATCGCCCTTGTCCACGTATTCCTGCGGCACGCCGTGGAAGGAGGCGAGGATCGCCTCGGGCTCGAAG
>JBFWTF010000078.1:0-10497 GCA_050247995.1 Methyloceanibacter sp.
GATATGCCCATCGGTATGGTCGTTGCGTAGCCCGCGCTCGATCCAGACGATCTTGCGCGCGCCGAAGGCTCGGGCCAGCGCCGCCTCGGCCTCGGCCTCGCTCCATCCGTTGCGATTTTCGTTGAGCAGGGTCTCGCGGGTGGCGAGGATGGTGCCTTCCCCGTCATGCTCGATGGCGCCGCCTTCGAGCACGAAGTCGAAGCGGCGGATTGGCGCGCCGGCGAGATTCGCGATCTCGTCGCCGACAATGGCGTCGTCGGGAAGGTCGAACTTGCCGCCCCAGCCATTGGTCTTGAATCTGAGGGCGATGATTCCGTCGGGGGTTCGCGCGAAGATCGGGCCGGTGTCGCGCAGCCAGATATCGCCGTAACGGGCGGGCACGAGCTCGGCCACGCCGTCGAGCGCGGCGCGGGCGGAAGACTTGGCCTCCGTGCCCGCGACGAGCAGGCGGACATGATTGCGGGGCGCGAGCGCGCGCACCAGCGCCGTCACGTCGCGGCGCGGGCTTTCGAGATCGCCGTTCCATTCCTCGGCGTCGGCGGGCCAGGCGGTCCAAATCGCCTTCTGCGGCGCCCATTCGGGCGGAAGGTCGATCGCCTGTCGTGTCAGTGGCTGGTGCATGCGGGTCCGGATCCAAGCGGCGGGCACCCACGCCCGCCGAATGCGACACTCTCAAGGGCTTAAACGCGGCTCTGTCAACCACCGGCTCGTTTCGGCCATGAGCGCACTTCTAACTCCCTCGCTTGCTTCTCACCCCCACCCCGACCCGCCCCCTTGCAGGGGGAGGGAGAAAGATGCGCCGCTCTCAATTTTCTCCCCCCTGAAAGGGGGAGTAAGAGGGGTCTCGATTGGGTGAGCGACTGCTCTAGCTGCGCTTCTTGGCGCGCTTCTCGCCCGGAACGGCGATGCGGTCGGGGTCGAGCAGATGAAGCGTGCCGCCGTCATCAACGGCAAGCGTGTGGATATAGAAGGCCGTGTCCATATCGTCGGTCGCCTCCATCACCGGGGACGGCGCCGAGACGATCCGCAAATCCCCGCAATGACCGATCCAGTCGATGTGCCTGTGCCCGTGCATCAGAATGGCGCGGCTCGCCAGAGGCATCATCCGCCGCACGAACCAATTGCCGTTGATGAGGGCGGTGCCGACGCGCATCGAAAGCTTCTTGGCCGCCCAAGGATACTCCATCAGGTGATGATGCAGCGCGACGATCCAGGCAGCATCGGGATAGGCGGCGCAGGCGATGTCGAAGGCGAGCATCTGCTCGGCCGAGACCATGCCGAGCGCGTTGGTGAAGGAGAAATGCGTGTCGGCGTTTGAATTGAGCAAGATGATGCCGAGACCCTTCGCCCCTTGGGGCGGCACGACCATGGGGAAGGCTTCGGCCCACAGTTCGGGGATCGCATTCGAGAAGCGCGGCTGCGCCCGATCGGCGAAACGCGCGATGTCGGCGCGATGGGGCGCGAGGAACTTGCTGAGCGTGCCGCCCAAGGCTCCCGCTTCGCGATCGACCACGCGTACGCGCGTGCCGTGGACTGCCTCCATGGCCGAGAGCGTTCGGAGCTGGCGCAAGCGCCGGTTCGGGCTCGTCGGGAGGTCGAGGCGGGCCGGATTGGCGCGGTCAACGATATTGAGATCGTGGTTGCCGGGGAGCATGAGCGTGCGCTCGGCGAGTGCAGGGTGGCCGGTTAGCGCATCGATGAATTCGGCCCATTCGCTCGAGATCCCGGCGTCGGTCATGTCGCCGGTGATGAGGACGGTGTCGAGAGGGTCTTTGGCGTGGATCGCGTCGAGCTCCTCAAGGAGCCGCTTCAGCCTGTCGTTGCCGCTCGGGCCCGATCGCCCGCTCTCGACGCGGCGGCCGTAGCGGTCGCCCACCACATGAACGTCGGAGAGATGGGCGACGCGCCATTTGCGGTGCTTGGCATCGGCCTTGTCGAAGCGCGTCAGCGTGCGCGGCTGAGGCATCAGGGCGTCGGCGAAACCCCAGGCAAGGGCGGCGACGCCGAAATAGGCGGCAATGGCAACGGCGCTGTTGGCAAGCGCGGCGAAGACCACGCGCTTCCAGGAGTCGATCTCGGCGAGGCTGCCGAAGAGGTGGGTGTGAGGCCACGCGAGCCAGACCAGGAGCGCGGCGAAGGCGAAGACGAGGAGACCGGCGATCGCGGCGGAAGCGGCGCGGAGCCTTCCCCTTTGGGCATCGCCAGCGTCGCGCGCGAAGAGTTGTTCGGCCAATTGCCGGAACGCCTCGCGGAACGAGGCATAGCCGGGCTCGACGACGATGGAGTTGAGCGCCCAGAAGCTCTTCTCGATGACGCGGAAGAGCTCGCGCCACCCGAACCAGGCGAGCGCGATGAGGCCGGTAAGGACGAGGATCGACCACAGGCCGAGGACGAGCGAGGTCAGCTTGTCGGTGACGATCTTGAGCCATTCGGCGAAGACGATCGGAACGAGACCAAGAAGGAGGCCGGGAAGCACGAGCAGGATCGCCCAGGCCAGGATCAGCTTGGGCAGACTGATCTCGACGAGCAGGCTGCCGGCTAGCGACAGCATCGAGCGCGCCTTGGTGCTCGAAGCGTCGTCCTCGATGTCGCCGCGCCTCGGGTCGACGAGGGGCGTTGCCTCGCGCGCCTTGGCTTTGGACTTGGTGGTGCCGCGGGTGCTCGCCATGGCCGGCCTCAAGTCTCGTTCTTATCGCCCGGCGCCCCGGAAAGAAGGGACGCGACCCAGCGACTCGCGGGGAATTCGGCCGAAAAGGCGATGATGGCGAGCATGATGGGCACGCCGATCAGCGCGCCGGGGATGCCCCAGAGGAGACCGAAGAAGAACACCGCGAACACCACCGCGAGCGGCGAAATCGAGAGCGCGGCACCCGCGGCGAGCGGTTCGAGATAGTTGCCGATGAGGAACTGGATGGCGGTCAGACCGGCGAAGACGAGGATCACCGCCTGCCAGGTGTCGAGCTGGGCGATGGCGAAGAGGGCGGGCAGGAGCGTCGCGACGAAGGGGCCGACGAACGGGATGTAGTTGAGGGCAAAGCCGAGAATGCCCCAGGCGGGCGCAGGTTCGAGCCCGGCGATCAGCGCGAAAAGGAAGATCGCAAGTCCGGTGAGCAGGCTGAGCACGGTCCGCACCAGCATATAGCGGCGGAACTTGGCGGCGAGGCCCGCGGTGGCGCGGAGGAGCTCGGGTCGGCCGGCGAGCTTTCGCCGGAACTGCTCGACTTCGAGCAGGGCCATCATCAGGAACACGAACGCGAGGATGGCGAAGCCGGCGAGCCGGTTGAGCCGCTGGGCGATGTCCTGGAACAGTCGCAACAGCCACATCACGTCGAAGCGCTCCGCCAGGATCCCGGCAACGAAGATGCCGCGCTCCTCGAGCCACGCCGTTGCCTCGGTGTAAACCGCCTGGAAGCGCTGCACGTTGCTCAAGAGCCAGTCGCCGACGGCGCTGAGCGCCCAGGCGATCATCGAGGCAAAGACGAGGACCACGACGGTGGTGACGGCAAGCGTGACGAAAAGAGCGACGCCCTTGGGCAGCAATCGCTCGAGCCGCTCTTGCAGCGGCCAGACGATGGCGAGGATGAACAGGGCGAAGGCGAGCGGCGCGAAGACCGAGCTTGCGAAATAGAGCCCGGCCACGATCAGGACCAAGGCGCAAATGACCAGCGCGGCGCTGGAAACCCCGGTTCCGGTCTTGGCTCTTTGAGTTGAGGGCATGGCTGGTTCCCCGCGCCGGTTCAGTGTAACCCGGCTCGCCCCATCTTCGTCCAGCGGCGTTATGACAGGTTGGCCAATTGCCCGGCGCCGCTGCTATAGTCGCAAGCGGGGAGCGGGGAGGGCCAATATCCAAGCGAAAGACGAGACATGATTTTCCGGCAACTCTTCGATTCCACCTCCAGCACCTACACCTATCTGCTCGCGAGCCGCCACGGCGGGGAAGCGCTCATCATCGATCCCGTGCTCGAAAGGGTCGATCGCTACATTCAGCTCCTGCGCGAGCTCGACCTCAGGCTGGTCAAGGCGATCGATACCCATCTCCACGCCGATCACATCACCGGGCTCGAAGCGCTCAGCGAGCGCACCCGATGCATTACGGTGATGGGCGAGCAGAGCAAGGCCGACGTGGTTTCGATCAGGGTGAGCGACGGCGACAAGGTCGGCATCGAGGGCCTCGAGCTCGACGTGCTGTACACTCCGGGACACACCGACGATTCCTACAGCTACCTCATGCCCGACCGCGTCTTCACCGGCGACACGCTTCTGATCCGCGGTACCGGACGCACCGATTTCCAGAACGGCGATCCGCGGGCGCAATACGAGTCGCTGTTCGGACGCCTGCTCAAGCTCCCCGACGAAACCCTGGTCTATCCGGCGCACGACTATAAGGGCGACACGGTTTCGACCATCGCCGAGGAGAGGGCGTTCAACCCGCGCCTTCAGGTGAAGTCGGTCGAGGACTACGTCGCGGTGATGGAGAACCTCAACCTGCCCAACCCGAAAATGATGGATGTCGCGGTGCCGGCCAATATGCGGATCGGGCTCGCGCAGCAGATCGTGGCGGGGAAGGGCTGGGCGATCGGCGCGGAAGAGGGCAAGCGGCTCCTCGGCCAGCCCGGGACCGCCTTCATCGACTTGCGGGAGGAGCCGGAGCGGCGCAAGCATGGGGTGATCCCCGGGTCTCTGCACGTGCCCTACCCTGACGTCGCGGCGGGCCTCAAGGCGGACGGCCTGTTGCAGCTTATGGCCAAGCAGGCGGGAAAGAAGCTCGTTTTCTATTGCGCCTTCGGCGAGCGCTCGGCCATGGCGGTGCAGGCGGCGCAGGAAGCCGGACTTGCCGATTCACGTCATGTTCATGGCGGGATGCAGGCCTGGCAGCAGGCGGGAGGACCGGTCGCCCGCTGAGTCTTGACCCGGGAGAACGGGTTGCCCTAGCTGTGGGGTCGACAGTTTCACAATAACCAAGAATGAGTGCCGATATGTCCACGTTTCGCGTTTGCGCCGCCGCCGCCACCGTCGTGTGCCTCGCCACCTTCGCAGACGATGCGCGCGCAAATCGGAGACCGTGCCTCGAGCTCGAGCAGGACTATCTCCAGATCGAGCACTATGCGAGCTCAATCCAACTGAACATCACGCTGTTCAAAGCCGCGCGCCTTGGCTGCGAGGCGCTCGCCGAGCGCCTGCTCGAGAAAGGCGCCTCGCTCGAGGCGCGCGACGGCACCGGGTCGCGGCCGCTCGCCCATGCGGCTGCGGCCGGGCAGGATGAGATCGTGACGCTGTTCCTGGAGAAGGGAGCGGCGATCGATGCGCGCGATCTCGACGGCTCGACCGCGCTGTTCAAGGCGGCGGAGAACGGGCGGATGGAGACCGTCCGCCTCTTGGTCGAGGCGGGCGCCAATGTGAATTTGCCCGGCCGCAGCGATGTCACCCCGGTCGCGGCCGGGGCCTATATGGGGAGCGAGCCGATCGTGAGTTACCTGATCGAGAAGGGCGCCGACCTCAACGGCATCGACAAGACGGGGAAGGGGCCGCTCGTCTATGCCGTGGGCCGCGGCTTCCCGCCGGTCGTGCTGCTCTTGCTCGATCATGGCGCCGACGTGAACGCGCGCTACGGCGATGGCCTGACGGCGTTGATGTGGGCCGCCGGTCATTCCAGCGACGCCGGCACCAAGGACGTGGTCCAAGTGATAAATTTGCTGGTCGATCGCGGCGCCAAGCTCGATGAGCAGGACGAAAAGGGGCACACGGCGCTGATGCTCGCGGCGATGCTCGACCACAAGGCGGCGGCCCAAGCGCTTCTCGCGCGCGGGGCCGACCGGACGCTTAAGGACAAGGACGGGAAGACCGCGAGCGATCTCGCCGCCGCGGCCGCGCTCCGTGCCGAGCTTACAAGCCAGCCCTAGCGGCCGTGGCCGAGATAGGCGTCGATCTGGAGCCCGGCGAGATATTGCGACAGGGCGGCGATGTCGTCGGGCGACGTCGCCTTCATCAGGTCCGACATGCCGGGATTGTTGCCGCGCGAGCCGTCGCGGAAGCCCATCATGGTGGCCTGGAGGTATTCCTGCCACTGGCCGGCGAGCCGTGCCGTGCTCCCGTCGCCCTGGAAATGTTCGAGGTGGCAACCGCGGCAGCCGATTGAAGCGGCGGCGGTCTCGGCTTTCTTGGTCACGTTCCCCGGCGCGGAAGGCTGCTCAAGGTTCGGCCATTTCTTCTTCTTGAAATAGGCCGCGAGCGCCAGCATGTCCTCTTTTTCGAGGGTCGCGGCGATCGGTCCCATCAGAGGGTTCTTGCGCGCGCCGCTCTTGAAGTCGCGCAGCTGCAAATAGACATAGCCCTCGTCCTGGCCCCAGATCACCGGCGTCTGCTTGTTGATGGGGATGCCCTGTTCGCCATGGCAGGTGGCGCAGAGCTTCGCCTTCTCGGCAACATCACCGGCGGCCCAGGCGCTGCCGGCCAGCAGCAACGCCGCAGCGAACATGGCGCCGGATGTAAAACGTCTCAATGGCATTTTTCTCGTCCCTCGGGCAGGCCGTGGTCGCTCTGGCATGAAAAGGACGGGGCACGAATGCCCCGTCCCCTCGCGTTGCAATTGCGGCGAAACGATCAATCGACCGTGAAGGCGATGATGTTGTTGCCGCGCTTGAAGTCGATCTGCACGTTACCGCCCGCACCGACGACGATGTATTGCTTCCCATCGACGGAGTAGGAGGCCGGAGGCGCGTTCACGCCGGCGCCCGCGAAGAACGACCACAGCACCTTGCCGTCCTTGGCGTCGTAGGCCCTGAACCAGCCGTCGCCTTCTCCGGTGAAGACGAGGCCGCCAGCGGTGGCGAGTGCGCCGCCCATCATGGGTAGCGGCGTCTTCACCTGCCAGGCGATCTTGCCGGTGTTGTAATCGACGGCCGTGACATTGCCGAACTGCTCCGAGCCCGGAATGATCTTGAAGGCGCCGCCGAGCCAGAGCTTACCGCCCGGATAGGGCGTGCTCTCGACATGATAGGTCATCGGCTGATGCAGGTTGACCGCATAGGTCATGCCAAGCTCGGGATTGACGGCCATGACCGACCATTCGACGCCGCCATTGGCGCCGGGCAGCATGGGCGTGCCCTCGGGCGTCGGCAGCGACCACATGCCGGTTTGATCCACCATCGCCTCGGAGAAGCGGATCAGGCTGCAATCGTCGCGATTGTGGACATAGACGTTGCCGGTCTTGCCGCCGTGGATGACGGCGTCCACTTCCTTGCCGTCCTTGTCTTTTGCCTTGACGAGGATCGGCGGGCTGACCGAGTCGAGATCCCACACATCATGGGCGATGTATTGGAAGTGGCACTTGTACTCGCCGGTGTTGAGATCGACCGAAACCAGCGAGTCGGTATAGAGATTGTCGCCGGGACGGATCGAGCCGTCGAGGTCAGGTGACGGGTTGCCGACCACGAAGTAGATGCGCTTGCGCTCGAGATCGACCGCCGGATTCTGCCACACGCCGCCGCCGAGGGTCTTATAGGGGTCGCCCAGTTTCTTGAGCGCCTCTTTCTCGGCCGCGATGTCGCGGTGCATGTCCTTGCCGGTGGCGTCGTGGGTCGCCCACACACCCACCGAATTCTCGGGGATGGTGTGGAAGTTCCACACGAGCTTGCCGCTGTCGGCGTCGTAGGCCCGCACGAAACCGCGGATACCGTACTCGCCGCCGTTGGTGCCGATCAGGATTTTGCCATCGACGGCAGTCGGCGCCATGGTCTCGCTATAGCCGAGCTCCGGCTCCGCGATCTGGGTCTCCCAGATCAGGCCGCCGGTCTTGGCATCGAGCGCAACCAGCTTCGAATCGAGCGTGCCCATATAGACCTTGTCTTTATAGACGGCGACGCCGCGATTGTTCGGTCCGCAGCAATAGGTCGTGACCGGACCCATCTTGTGCTTGTAGTGCCAGTACTCCTCGCCGGTCGCGGCGTTGATCGCATAGACGTGGTTGAAGGACGTGGTGAGGTACATCACCCCGTTCACGACGATCGGGGTCGTCTCTTGCGACTCTTTCACCTCGGTCTGGAAGATCCAGGCCGGACGCAGCTTGCCGACATTCGATGTGTTGATCTGCTTGCCCGGATAGTAACGGGTCTGATCGTAGTTGCCGTTGGTGTGCAGGAAGTTCTTCTCATCGCCGGCCGACGCGTTAAGCATGTCCTGCGTCACGGACGTCGCCGGCGCGTCCTTGGCTTTGGTTGTCGCAGGCGCATCCGTTTCCGCTCCGCCACTAAACGCCGGGCTGAACGCAGCCCCGGCCAAACTTACGAGTAGCGCACCAGCAAAAGTGGTGGCTGTCTTACAACGCCCCATGATTTCCTCCATTGCGTGGTCCCGATGCGCCGGTTGGGTACCGGCCTCTCCAGACGGGTTATCACCGGGCAAGACTGCGCGCGGGGCTACCATTTGTCAATCGCGCCTGCCTGTAAGCGGTAATAGCGGAAGCGAAATTTGCCACCTCCTCGCTCTTTTGCCGCTGTCTTGCCCGCCGCCGAGCTTGTAAGTTTGGCCGCTGCGAAGGTCCCCAGGCCCTGAGTTTGTGATACGCGTGCAGGCTTTATTTACGATGCAGTCCCGACAGCGGTCGCCCGAGCGGCAAGCCGCCCGCGCCGCGGGCCCATTTTGGTTTGGGCTGATCGGTTGTGCGCTCTTGCTCCTTCTCGTTGCACCGCCAGCGAGTTTCGCGGCCACGCAAGATGCGGGCGAGGCCGCGTCGCCCCCTGCACAAGCCGCGACCGCCGTGCCGATCGGCTATCTGGTGCAGGAGGTGAAGCGGCCCATTCCGCTGTCGCGCCTCAACGTGGCGCCCGACGATCTCGGCATCGCCGGCGCTTCGATCGCGCTCAAGGACAACAACACCACCGGGCGCTTCACCAAGCAGGAATTCACCCTCGAGGTCGAGCGCGTGCCGCCCGGCGGCGACGCCGCGCCGGCATTGATGAAGCTCGTCGAGAGCGGCCATCATTTCATTCTGGTGGATGCTCCCGCCGATGTGCTGCTTCGCCTGTCCGATGCGGTCAAGGACAAGGACGTGCTGCTGTTCAACGTCAGCGCGCCCGACGTCGCCCTGCGCCAGGAGAATTGCCGGGCGAATGTGCTGCACACCGCGCCCGACCGCGCCATGCTCGCCGATGCTCTCGCCCAATATCTCGTGTGGAAGAAATGGCCGCGCTGGCTGGTGGCCAAGGGCGTCTTTCCCGAAGACCGCGCCTATCTCGACATGATGCGCCGCGCGGCCAAGCGCTTCGGCGGCACGATCGTCGAAGAGCGCGAGTACGCGGAGCAGCCCGGCGCGCGCCGCTCCGATACGGGCCAGCAACTGATCCAGCAGCAGATGCCGGTCTTCACGCAAGGCGCGCCGGATTACGACGTCCTCGTCGTGGCCGACGAAACCGAAGTGTTCGGCCCCTATCTGCCCTACCGGACCTGGGACCCGAGGCCGGTTGCCGGCACGGCCGGCCTCAAAGCCATGAGCTGGCACCCGGCGCATGAGCAGTGGGGCGCGACGCAGATGCAGAATCGCTTCCAGCGCTTCGCCAAGCGCTTCATGCTGCCGCTCGACTATCAGGCCTGGCTTGCGGTGCGGGCCATCGGCGAATCGGCCTCGCGCACCGGCTCGGGCGATTTTGCCGCGATCAATGCCCATCTTCGCAGCGATCAATTCGACCTCGCCGCCTTCAAGGGGCAGAAGGTCACGTTCCGGACCTGGGATGGGCAGATGCGGCAGCCGATCCTCGTCGCCGGTCCCGATCTGCCGGTGTCGATGTCGCCGCAGGAAGGCTTCCTGCACGAGCGCGCCGAGGTCGATACGCTCGGCATCGACGAGCCCGAGAGCCAATGCAAGTTTCGATGAATTGAATGCAGGACCTGATCCTGAGATGCGAGCGGAGCGAGCATCGAAGGATGAGGGCCGGCACAGGCGAAGAGGAAGAGAGAGGATGATGGCTGTGATCGCAAAGCGGGCCGCGTTGTTGGCCGCCATGCTCAGTGTCGTGACCGCGGCGGGTCCGGCCGCCGCCTATACGGTTTATATCTCCAACGAGAAGGGCAACTCGGTCACGGTGCTCGACAGCGCCACGCTCGAGGTGCTGGAGACCATCCCCGTCGGCCAGCGCCCGCGCGGCATCATGCTGACCAAGGACGACAAGTATCTGCTCGTTTGCGCCAGCGACGACGATACAGTGCAGGTGGTCGATGTCGCCACGCGCGAGATCGTCGGCACTTTGCCGTCGGGCCCCGATCCCGAATTGTTGAACCTCCATCCGTCGGGAAGCCCGGTCTATATCGCCAACGAGGACGACAATCTGCTCACCGTGATCGATCTTGCCGACAAGAGCGTCCTGGCCGAGGTCGAAGTCGGCGTCGAGCCCGAGGGCGTCGGCATGAGCCCCGACGGCAAGACCGTTGTCGTCACCTCCGAGACGAGCAACATGGTCCATTTCATCGACACCGGAA
Organism: Methyloceanibacter sp.; assembly: GCA_050247995.1. Classification (GTDB taxonomy): domain Bacteria; phylum Pseudomonadota; class Alphaproteobacteria; order Rhizobiales; family Methyloligellaceae; genus Methyloceanibacter. The sequence goes on from JBFWTF010000078.1 coordinate 10,471, forward strand.
GTTTCGAGATCGCCGACAATGTCCTGG
>JBFWTF010000079.1:0-10249 GCA_050247995.1 Methyloceanibacter sp.
CGCCGCGCTCGACGATTATCTCGCGCGCCTCGGCTCGGGCGCGTGCCGTTTCGATTTCGATCTGATCTATCTCAACAGCTCGAGCGCCAAGGCCGTGATGATGCTGATGGACAAGCTCGACGCCGCCGCGAAGAAGGGCGCCGCCGTCGATGTCTATTGGCATTACGACCGCGAGGACGACACCATGCAGGAACTCGGCGAGGAGTTCGGCGAAGACCTCGAGAACGCCAAGTTTCACCTCGAGAAGATGGCCGGCTGATGTCCTCTGACGAACTCTTTGCTGCCGAAGAGCAGGTGATCGCCGCGGCGCAAGAATTGCTCGACACCGGGCGCTTGGCCGATCGCGGCGACCGCGAAGTCTACGCCGAACTTCTCAAGGACTATCAAAAGCTCTACCGGGCGACGCGGCGGCTGATGCGCCTCAGCGATCGCAACGAGCAACAGCTCAATGCCATGGGCGAGGAGCAGCGCCGCGCCAACGAGATCATCGCGCACAAGAACCGCGAGCTCGAGGCGCTATCGACCAAGCTGTCCAAATATCTTTCGCCCCAGGTCTATCACTCGATCTTCACCGGCGCCCAGAATGTCGGCATCCAGTCGACGCGCAAGAAGCTGACCATCTTCTTTTCCGATGTTGTCAACTTCACCGAGACGACCGACAAGCTGGAATCCGAAGACCTCACCAGCCTGCTCAACCACTACCTCACCGAGATGACGAATATCGCGCTCGAATTCGGCGCGACCGTCGACAAATATATCGGCGACGCCGTCATGGTGTTCTTCGGCGACCCCGAATCGAGGGGCGTGCGGGAGGACGCTCTGGCGTGCGTGCGCATGGCCATCGCCATGCTGCGGCGCATGCGCGCGATCCAGGCGGAGTGGCAGGAGCGCGGCGCCGAGCAGCCGTTCCATCTCCGCATCGGCATCAACACGGGTTTCGTCACGGTCGGCAATTTCGGCAGCGAAGACCGCATGGACTACACCATCATCGGGCGTCCGGTGAATCTGACGGCGCGGCTGCAATCCTACGCGGAGACCGACGGCATCCTCCTCGGTCACGAAACCTATTCTCTCGTCAAGGGCGAGGTGGCGGCGGAGGAGCAGCCGCCGATCAAGGTCAAGGGCTTCGCCGAGCCGATCCGCTGCTACAAGGTGCTCGGCCTTTACGACGATCTCGCCCGCGAGGGCGCCGTGATCCGCGAGGAGAGCGACGGTTTCAAGGTCTTGGTTGATTTACAGAAGCGCGAGCGGGCCGATATCGTCGCGGCGCTCGAAGCGATCCTCGCCCGGCTGAAGGAATAGGGGCGAGGGGGAGAGGCGGCGTGACCTATCTCGCCTTCAAGGTCGTCCACGTCCTCGGCGTCGTTCTGTTCCTCGGCAACATCATCGTGACGGGCGTATGGAAGGCGCTTGCCGACCGCACCGGAGACCCGCGCACCATCGCCTACGCCCAACGCCTCGTCACGCTCACCGACTGGATCTTCACCGCGGGCGGCGTGGGCCTGATCCTGATCGGCGGCTACGGCATGGTTCTGACGGCGGGGATCGATCCGCTGGGACCGCTGTGGCTGGTCTGGGGTCAAGGCCTGTTCATCGCCTCGGGTGTCATTTGGGTCGCGGTCCTCATTCCCATTCAGATCGCCCAAGCGCGGCAGGCGCGCGGTTTCGCTCAAGACGGGGTCATCCCCGGGCGCTACTGGCGCCTGTCGCGGCAGTGGTTCATTTGGGGCACGATTGCCACGCTGCTGCCCTTGGCGAATCTCTATTTCATGGTGATGAAGCCGGCCTGACGCCGCGCCCCGGCTCAAGCCGGCGGCGGAAAATCGTCGTTGGCGGGGAGCCTGCGCGCGCTCTCCCGCAGAGCCTCTTTCAGCGAGGTCGGGCGGTGATATTTGGCGAGGAGATCGGCGAAGGCCTCGTCGGCAAGCTCCTGGATGGACCGGCCGGTATCCTTGGCGAGGAGGTCGAGCGCGAGCCAGATTTCCGGCGCGAACTCGATGAGCTTGCGCTTGATTTCGTTCGGATGCTGGCGAAGGAACATGCTCGGCCCCGGTGATTCGCGGCAGCGTTAGCATATCCGATTCGCGCGCCCTCAAGCGAACGCGGGCGGCTATCTTCACACCGCCGTTCTGGGCGCGATGACGCGCAGCGCCTGCGCGCGGGCGCGGTAATGCAAGGGTGTGTGCATGAAGGCGACCTCGCCGTCGAGGGCGACCGGCAGCCGGCTCGCGCGCGCGCCGACCTCGGCCTCTTTGAGCTCGAAGCGGTCGAGATCGCGCGCCTCGTCGATGCGGCCGAAGCACATCCGGCACACCATCCAGAAGAAGGCGAGCGGCGTGCGCGGCTTGACCACGTAGAACCACAACCTGCCGCCATCGAGCCGGTGCCGGCGTCCGAAGGCGAAGAGCTCCACGCCATACTCGTTGTTGCCGACGAACAGGCAGGGCGTGCGGTAGGGCCGCTCCAAGCCCTCGGCCGTTATCCTCAAGCGCCTCCGCGGGAAGTGGCGCAGCATCCGCATGAAGGCCGGCGCCATCGCCATCCATTTCGCCACCCCGTGCCGCGCTCGCCGCCGGTCGCGTTCGATGACGAGATATGGGTAGATGCCGATCGAGGAGTTGTTGATGAAGATGTCGCCGTTGACCTCGCCGAGATCGACCAGGCGCGTCGCGCCGGGCGCGATCGCCGCCACGGCGTCCTCGATGCCGAGCGGCAGGCCGAGATCCTTGGCGAAGTGATTGAGCGTCCCGAGCGGGATGACGCCGAGCGGCACGCTTGTGCCAGCCAGCACGCTTGCCACGGCGCGAATGGTGCCGTCGCCCCCGCCGGCGATGACGGCGTCGATGTCCCCGCGTTTGGCTTCGGCAAGGGCTTTCGCCGCCGCTTTCCGCAATCCCGACCCATCGGTCACGCGGATATCGGCCGTGACCCCGTGATGCACGAAGGCGGAAGCGAGCTTGCGCTTGAGGTCGGCGGCATGGGCGCGGTTGGAGGCGTGGGCGCCGGCATGGGCATTCACGAGCACGACGGTGCGCCGCAGCTTGACCCGCTTCAGCCGGGCGGACCGAGGATCGGCTGATCCGGCTTTCGCCATGGGGCAAACCTCTTCGCCGGGAAGGAGAGTCGTCAGGCTTCGGCGCTTGCGCCGATGCTCGTGTTCCGGGCTTCCTCGATATAGAGGGCGCGGAAGCGGTTCGCCACCCGGCCCGGGCGCCCGTCGCCGATCGGAACGCCGTCGATCGCGACGATCGGCAGCACGAAGGCAGAGGCCGCCGTCATGAAGGCCTCGCGCGCATCGAGCGCCTCGGCGACGCTGAACGGGCGCTCTTCGAGCGCGATGCCCTCGAGCGCCGCGAGCCGCAGGATTGAGCGGCGCGTCACGCCCGGAAGGATATGGCGGCCGAGCGGCTGGGTGCGGATCACGCCCTTGGCGTCGAGGATGAAGGCCGAGGAGGAGGTTCCCTCCGTCACCACGCCGTCCTCGACCATCCAGCCCTCGTAAGCGCCGCGGAGCTTCGCTTCCTGCTTGCCCATGGCCTGCGCCAGCATCGATGTCGATTTGATGTCGCGCCGTTTCCAGCGCAGGTCGGGGATGGTGACGACCTTCACGCCCGTCTCGGCGTAAGGACTGACGATGAGCGGCCGGCTCTGGGTGAAGGCGACGACATTGGGCGAAGGCCGCTCGGGATAGGCGAAGTCGCGTTCGGCGCTTCCCCGCGTGATCTCGAGATAGACGATGCCCTCGTCGATGCCGTTGCGCCGCACGAGCTCCAGATGCATGGCGAGCAATTCCGCGTGGCTCACCGGCGGATCGAGCGAGATTTCCCCAAGGGAGCGGTCGAGGCGGGCGAGGTGAGGCTCGAAATCGACCAGCCGGCCGCCGAGCACCGCCGTCACCTCGTAGATCGCATCGCCGAAGAGAAAGGCGCGGTCGAAGACCGAAACCTTGGCGTCCTCCTCCGGCACATAGGCGCCGTTGACATAGACGATGCGGGACATGAGCGGAAAGCCTGAGAGCGCCGCGAGGAAACCTTGCCTAACGCCGGAAAGGGCCGGGCGCAAGCCGCCGGAGACCGAACCCGGCGGCCGCCTGGTCGCTTTTCCGAATCTGCCGCTTGAGGCATACTCCGCCCCTTGAGCGCGGAAACGCCTTGAAACGGTGTCAGCGCCGCAAAGGGGGGAACAACAAATGACTTCAGCGAGCTTATTGATTGTCCTGATCGTGGGAACCGCCGTCGGCGCGCTAACCGGCCTTGCCGTCGGCACCTCGCTCGGCGCCTTGACCACGGCGATCCTCGCGGGCTTCCTCGGTACGGTCGCCGGCGCGGTTGTCCGGAACTTCGTTATCGCGCGCGGCGCCGGCGTTGGCCCGGACGATTCCCGCACGCCCATGCTCGTGATCGTTTACGCCGCCATCGCTTCGCTTGCGGCCAGCGCCGGGGCGCTCGAGCTTGCGCAGCGGAGCGATCTCGGCGACTCGCGGCTCTGGGTCGGCACCCTGGCCGGTCTCATCGCCGCGATCATCATGGCGATGCTGATGATCGCCTACCACACCAAACCGGGCGAGGCGCCGACCTTACGCGGCAAGCGCTAGGGTCGCTGGGAGATCGAGGATTAGGGTTGAGCGCAGCCCGCTTCCCTCGTCATGCCCGGACTTGATCCGGGCATCCATTCCGCTTCGTTTCAACAGTGTGAAGCGCCAATGGAATGGATTGCCGGGTCAAGCCCGGCAATGACGGGTTAGAAGCGCGCTAGGGCGCGGGGCAGGGCGGCTTCACGCTGAGCCCGGCTTCCTCGATCAGGGCGAGGTCGTCCGCGGCGTCGTTGTTGGCCGTGGTCAGGAGCTTGTCGCCGTAGAAGATCGAGTTGGCGCCGGCGAGGAAGCAGAGGATCTGCGCTTCTTTCGTGAGCTCGCGCCGTCCCGCCGAGAGCCTGACCCGCGACAGCGGCATCATGATGCGCGCGGCCGCGACCATGCGCACGAGGTCGAGCGGATCGACCGGCGGCCGGTCGGCCAGAGGCGTGCCGGGCACGGCGACGAGCGCGTTGATCGGCACGCTTTCGGGGTGCGGGTCGAGATTGGCGAGCGTCTGGAGCAGCCGGGCGCGGTCGGCCACGGTCTCGCCCATGCCGATGATGCCGCCGCAGCAGACCTCGATGCCGGCTTTGCGCACGAATCCGAGCGTCTCCAGGCGATCCTGGTAGGTCCGCGTGGTGACGATCTCGCCGTAGAACTCGGGCGAGGTGTCGAGATTGTGGTTGTAGGCGGTGAGCCCCGCCTCGGCGAGGCGGCACGCTTGCGCCTCGCTCAACATGCCGAGGGTGACGCAAGCCTCGAGCCCGAGCGCGCGCACGCCCTTGACCATGGCGATGACGCTGTCGAAAGCTTCGCCGTCCTTCACCTCGCGCCAGGCCGCGCCCATGCAGAAGCGCGTGGCGCCCGCGTCCTTGGCCCGCTTCGCCTTTTCCAGCACGTCGTCAACATCGAGCAGCGTCTCGCGCTTGAGCCCCGTGGCCTTGGCGTAATGGGCCGATTGCGAGCAGTATTTGCAGTCCTCGGGGCAGGCGCCGGTTTTGATCGAGAGCAGGCTCGCAAGCTGCACCTCGCCGTTTTCATGGTAGCGCCGGTGCACGTCGCGGGCGGCATCGACGAGGTCGAGCAGGGGCTGCTCGAGGAGGTCGAGCACCTCCCGCCGGTCCCAATCGTGGCGGGTTTCGGCCCCGCCGTCGCTTTCGCGCGGAACCTTCCTCTGGCGGCCTTTGCCGCTGATACGATTCACGATTTCCGAAAGGTCCGGCATGGGGCGCGAGGCTCAAGATTTCTGGAGGATAGCCCCCGCTCATACAGGATCGGGGGCGGAAGCGGAAGACTGTACCACGCCGGGACACGGCCCGGGATTTTCCCATACTTGCGCCCCTTGCCGCCGGTAAAATTGATTTTGTTGGCGGCGATGAAGTTGCTCGCTAAGAGAGAGCATGATCGGCAGCGAAGCGCGGTACCAGGCCTTTCTCGATCAACGCGCCCAACAGGGTTTGCGGCGGTTCCTGCTCGCGGTCGCCGCGGGCGAGGCGCGGACGGTTAGGGCCGAAGGCGGGGCCTACATCAATTTCGCCAGCAACGACTATCTCGGGCTTCGCTTCAACGAGACCTTGATCGGGCGGGCGATCGCCTGGGCGAAGGAATGGGGCGTGGGCTCCGGCGCCTCGCGCCTCGTGACGGGCAATCTCGAGCTGTTCCGGCCGATCGAGGCCAAGCTCGCGCGCCTCAAGAAGAAGCCCGCTTCGCTCGTCATGGCGTCGGGCTTCCAGACCAACGCCGCCGCGCTCCAGGCCCTTTTCGATCGCAGCGTGCTCGGCGCCGAGCCTCTCGTCTTCGCCGACCGTCTCAATCACGCCAGCATGCATTTCGGCTGCCAGGCGGCGGGCGCGCGGCAGATCCGCTACCGTCATTGCGACGCGGCCCATCTCGCCGGCCTTCTTGCCGAGCATGAGGGCGAGGCCCGGCCGAAATTCATCCTGACCGAAAGCGTCTTCTCGATGGATGGCGATGTCGCGCCTCTCGCCGAGATCGCGCGGCTCGCGCGGGCGCACGGCGCCTGCCTGATCGTCGATGACGCGCACGCGACCGGCATTCTGGGCGAAGGGGGAGAGGGCCTCTCGGGCGAAGCCGATATCGCGATCGGCACCTTCTCCAAGGCGCTCGGCGGCTTCGGCGGCTTCGTCGCGGGAAGCGAGACGGTGCGCGACTACCTCGTCAATCGTTGCGCGGGGGTGATCTACTCGACCGCGCTGCCGCCGCCCGTGCTCGGCGCCATCGACGCCGCCCTCGATCTCGTGCCCGGCATGGACGCGGAGCGGGCCCATGTCGCGAACCTCGCCGCGCGGTTCCGCGCCGGCGCCCGCGCCAACGGTCTCGATACGGGCAATTCCACCACGCAGATCGTGCCGGTCGTTCTCGGCACCCCCGAAGCGGCCCTTGCCATGAGCGGCCGGCTGCGGGAGGCCGGTCTGTGGGCCTCGCCCATCAGGCCCCCCACCGTGCCGCCAGGCACCGCGCGGCTGAGGGTCGCCATCACCGCGGCGCACGGCGAATCCGATGTCGATCGCCTGCTCGAAGTCGTCTCGGCAAGAGACGCGCGCCCTCGGGCCGCGGCAGGGTGAAGTCCCGATGCATTTCGTCCTCGTTCATGGTTGGGGTTTCCACGCCGGACTCTGGACCGATTTCGCCAAGCACCTCGATGGCGCCGAGGTCACCCTGGTCGATCTCGGCTTCGTGGAGGGCGGACCCAAGGGCGAGAAGACCTGGCCGCAGGACGCCATCGCCGTCGGCCATTCGCTCGGCCTGTTATGGCTGCTCGCGCGCGGGGGAGGGCAGTTCCGCGCTCTCGTCAGCGTGCAGGGCTTCGACTGTTTCTGCTGTCACGTCCCCTCGTCGCGCGTGGCGGCGATGCGGCGGGGGATCGAGCGTGCGCCCTATGCCACGGTCGAGAATTTCTGGCGCTCTTCCGGCGCGCCCAATTTCGCGCCCGCTGATGCGCTCGATGTCCCGCGCCTGCACGAAGGCCTCGACTGGCTGCTGCATTGGGACGTGCAAGACGTTAAAGACGGGCTCCAATGTCCCGTGCTTGCCCTTGCCGCGCGCGACGATGCCATCGTGCCGGCTGCCATGAGCGAGGCGATATGGCGGAAGCCGGGGCTCGTCTGGTCGCCGGATGGCGGCCATGTCCTTCCCTTGAAGCACCCGGAATGGTGCGCGAATCATGTCCTTGAATTCGCCAATTCTCTCGAGGCGTAGCGCCGAGATCGCCGCGGGCTTCGGCGCGCGCGCCGAGAGCTATGAGGCTCACGCCGACCTCCAGCGCGCGATCGCGGGCCGGTTGGCGCAGGCCTTGCCCGCGCGCGAACGCCCCCTTGTGCTCGAGCTTGGCTGCGGCACGGGCCTCTTGAGCCGCCACCTGCTCCAGCGCTACCCCGGCGCCCGCTTCGTTCTCACCGATGTCGCCCCCGCCATGATCGCCGCCTGCCGGCGGAACCTCGCAGCCCACGGCCCCGCCAATATCAGTTACGAGGTGATGGACGCGGGCGAGGCCGGCGGCCATGCCGGACTGGACCTTATCGTGTCGAGCATGACGCTGCACTGGCTCGCCGATCCTGTCGCGAGCCTCGAACGCTTGCGCCGTTTCCTCGCGCCGGGAGGGGTCCTGCTCTATGCCACGCTCGGGCCTGACAGTTTCGCCGAATGGCGCGAAGCGCTCGCGAGCGAAGGCTTGCCGAGCGGGCTTGGGGACATCCCGCCGCTTCCCGGCGTGGTCGACGAGGAGCGGCTGATCCCCGACAAGGATGCGCTCGCCTTCTTGCGCCGCATGAAGCGGGTGGGGGGGCTGACCCCGCGCGAAGGCTACGCGCCGCTCTCGCCGCCCGCGCTTCGCCGCGCCATCCGCGCGGCCGATGCGCGTTTCGGTGGGCGCATCACCTGGCACATCGTCTACGGCAGGCTGGAAGCGCCGGAAGCGAGCGCATCGAGACCGTCAACGACGCCGGCATAGGCGCGCGCAAGCTCGGCCTCGGTGATGCAATAAGGCGGCATGAGATAGACGGTCGAGCCGAGCGGCCTGATATTGAGGCCGTGCGCGAGATACCAGCGGCAAAGCTGCCGGCTGATCGCCGACTGGTACCCTGAGGCCTCCTTCACGTCGAAGGCGAGGATCGAGCCGATGAGGCGCGGCCGTATCACGTCGGGGCGCGCGGCAAGCTCGGCCATGAAGGCGCGATGGGCCCGGTTGATGCGCCCGATCCGTTCAAGCGTCTGCTCTTCCGCGAACAACGCGAGCGAGGCGAGCGCCACGGCGCAGGCGAGCGGATTGGCGGTGAAGGAGTGCCCGTGAGGAAGCGCCCGCTCGAAGCTTTCCCCGACAAAGGCCTCGAACAGCGCTTCGCGCGCCACCGTCACCGCCATCGGCATGTAGCCGGCGGTGAGCCCTTTCGACAGGCAGACGAGGTCGGGAACGACCCCGGCCTGCTCCATGGCGAACATCGAGCCGGTGCGGCCGAAGCCGGTCGCCACCTCGTCGAAGATGACGAGGACGCCCGCGTCCCGCGCCGTCTCGACCAGGCGCTTGAGGAACTCCGGGCGGCAGACCCGCATGCCGCCGGCGCCTTGAAGCAGGGGCTCGACGATCAGCGCCGCGATCCCGGTCCTCCTGTCCGCCAGCGCCGCCTCGAACGCCGACAGGGCACCGGCTTCGCGCTCATCGACCGCGTCGTCGCCCTCGAACGTGCCGGGATAGGGCAGCACCGTGACCTCGCACATCAGGTCACGAAACGGCTTGAAGAATTGCGAGCCGCGGCCGAGCGACATGGCGCCGAGCGTGTCGCCGTGATAGCCGCCGTCGAAGGCGATCAGGCCCTTTCGGCGCGGCTCGCCGAGATTGATCCAATATTGATAGGCGATCTTGAGCGCGACCTCGACCGAGGTCGAGCCGTCGTCGGAGAAGAAGACCTTGTTCAGGTCGCCGGGGAGGATGTTCGCCAACGACGCGGCAAGGTCGGCCGCGGGCTGATGCGTGAAGCCCGCGAACATGACGTGCTCGAAGCGGTTCGCCTGCGCGGCGAGAGCCGCGTTCAGCTTCGGATGCGAATGTCCGTGCGTGCAGGTCCACCACGAGGAGACGAGATCGAGCATCTCTCTGCCCCCGGCATCGAACAGCGAGGCCGCCTTGGCCCGCGAAATGACGATGGGCTCGTCTTGGGTCCCATGCTGGGTGAAGGGATGCCAGACATGACGCTGGTCGCGCGCGAGCACCTCCGCCGCCGCTTCGCCTTGCCGCGCCGCTTGCCGATCGTCGTTCATGCCGCTTCTCGTGCGAGCTTGGCGAGATCGATTTCGGGTTCGATGGCGCGGAGCGCTTCCGGCGTCAGCGGATCGAGGCGCGGAATCTCGGCGATGATCTGAACCCGCCCGTAGCGCTCGATCGCCGCGCGATTATGCGGCGTCTCGGGCCCGTTCATCACCACGCCGGCGAGAGGAAGCCCGCGCCGCCTGATCGCCTCGAGCGAAAGCAGCGTATGGTTGATCGTGCCGATCGTCGAGCGCGCGACGAGGATCAGCGGCAGATCGAGCTCGCGCGCGAGATCGATCAGGTAGGAATGGTCGTCGAGCGGCACGAGGAGACCGCCCGCGCCCTCGACCACGAGCGGCCCCTCGCAACGGGGGGCCGCGAGCTTCGTCATGTCGAGGGCGAGACCGGCG
>JBFWTF010000080.1:0-10242 GCA_050247995.1 Methyloceanibacter sp.
GCTCACCTCCATGGATCGCGACGGCACGCGGGCCGGCTTCGATCTCGAGCTCACCCGCGCCATCGCCGACGCCGTGACCGTGCCGGTGATCGCGAGCGGGGGGGTGGGCACGCTCGATCACCTGGTCGAGGGCGTCAGCCAGGGCCATGCCTCGGCCGTGCTCGCGGCCTCGATCTTCCACTACGGCGAGTACACGATCGGCGAGGCCAAGCGCTACATGGCGGCGGCCGGCCTGAAGATGCGGCTCGACCCTTGAGCCGGCGGGCCTCCGGCCCCGGTCCGGCCACCTTTTGGTGAGTATCTCCAGAGCACCCTATTTTCACGGCCGCGCCGGCGGTGTATGAGCCAAGCCATGAGCAAAGACGTTCTCTCCCGCCTTGCCGCCGTCATCAAATCGCGGCGTCAAGCCCGGCCGGAAGATTCCCATACGCGGCGGCTGCTCGACGAGGCGCCGATCAAGCCGGCCAAGAAGCTTGGCGAAGAGGCCGTCGAGGTCGCCATTGCCGCGCTGTCCCAGGGCAAGAAGGCCCTGATCGGCGAAAGCGCCGACTTGCTCTATCATCTGCTTGTGGTGCTTGAGTCCCGCGAGGTCGAGCTTGACGACGTGTTCGAGGAGCTTGAGCGGCGCATGGCGCTCACGGCGGTCGGCGAGAAGAGGCAGAAGACCGCCTCGCGCTGACGAGGGGCAAGCGTCGTGACCATCAATCCGCGTCCCCCAGCCGACTTTTCGCCCTTCGCGGTCTATCCGCGCGAGGACTGGGCCAAGCTCAGGGCCGACATGCCCATGCCGCTCTCCGACGCGGAGCTCGAAAACCTGAGCGGCCTGATCGAGCGCATCTCGGTCTCCGAAGTCATCGAGGTTTACCTGCCGCTCAGCCGGCTGCTCAATCTCTATGTCGAGGCCGCGCTCGACCTGCACGGCGACACCGAGAAGTTCCTGCGCAAGGGCAACAGCAAGATGCCCTTCATCATCGGCCTGGCCGGAAGCGTCGCCGCCGGCAAGAGCACGACGGCCCGCGTGCTCCAGGCCCTCCTCGCCCGCTGGCCGAACCATCGGCGCGTCGAGCTCGTGCCGACCGACGGCTTCCTCTTCCCCAACGCCGTGCTGGCGGAGCGCGGCATGATGGAGCGCAAGGGCTTTCCCGAGAGCTACGATCTCTCCAAGCTGCTCAGCTTCCTTGGCGCGGTCAAATCGGGTCAGGCGCGCGTCGAAGCGCCCGCCTATTCGCATCTCGTCTACGACGTGCTTCCCGATCAAAGGCTCGTCATCGAACGGCCGGATATCGTCATTGTCGAAGGCCTCAACGTGTTGCAGCCGGGAAAGCTGCCCAAGGACGGCGAGGCCATCCCCTACGTGTCGGATTTCTTCGACTTCTCGATCTATATCGACGCGTCGGAAGAGCTGGTCGAAGGCTGGTACGTGGAGCGCTTCTTGAGGTTGCGGCAGACCTCGTTCCGCGACCCCGCCTCCTATTTCCACCGCTACGCGTCGCTGTCGGAGGAGGAGGCGCGCACCACCGCGCTGTCGATCTGGCGCTCGATCAACCTAGTCAATCTCCGGGAGAATATCCTGCCGACGCGCCAGCGCGCCGATCTCATCCTGCGCAAGGGCGCCGATCACGCCGTCGAGACGGTGGCGCTCAGGAAGCTTTGATCTCCGGCGACGAGCGCGCGCATCCGGAGCACCTCATCGGGTCTGAACGAGCCGAGGATCACGATCAGATCTCCCGGCCTCGCCCGCTCGGTTAGGCGACGGATGGTGTCGTCACGGCCGGTCGCGACATCGATGCATTGAGCGCCGACGCCGGCTTCAAGAAGCCCCGACCGCAACAGCGCGGGTACCTCGCCCGGGGCGCGGCCGCGGCGAAACCGCTTCGTTTCATAGCAAACGAAGTGATCGAAACCTTGTGCCAGGAATTGTCCGATCTCTGTGAAATGCCAACCCGCCCGATTGCCGAACGAGGTGATGGCGCAGAGACGGCGTCCGGGTACCTCGACGTTGCGCAGCGAGGCGACCAAGGCCTCGACGGCGGGAGGGTTGATCGCGTGGTCAACGATCACGCGGTACGGATGCTCGCTCAGAATGTTGAACCGGCCCGGCAAGTGCTCGACCGAAAGCCGGAACGATGCCAGTGCGGCGCCCACCGCGATGGGCGGCACTCCCATACCCTCGGCCAGAGCCGCCGCGGCCATGGCATTGGCGATATTGTGGCGCAACGCGCCGCCCAACGCCGCGGGCAGATCGGCAATCGCGACGACCGTGCGCGAGCTGGCGCCCGCGATGCGCACGATGCGGGGCTCCCCGCTCTCATCGAGGCAGAAGGCAACACCCCCGTTGGCGACGTGCTGCTTCGCCACGCTCGCGCCGGGTTCAAGCGAGAACACGGCCGTGCGCGCGGCGGGAAAGTCGCCGATCAGATCGCGGCAGAGCGGGTCGTCGGCGTTCAGGACCACGGTGTCGCGCGCGGCATCGATGACCTTGCGCTTCAACCGGGCCATCTCCTCGAGCGTCTCGATCCCGTCGATCCCGATCTGCTCGCGTCCCACATTCAGAAGCGCCGCAACGTCGCAGCGAGCGACATAAAGACCCTTGCGCAAGAGGTCGCCGCGCGCGGTTTCCAGAACCGCTGCGGTGATCGACGGGTCCTTCAACACGCGGGCGGCATGGGCATAGCCGGTCGAATCGCCTTTGCCGACCGTCTTGCCGCCGATGACGATACCGTCGGTCGTCGTCAAGCCGACGACGTGGCCCGCCTGGCCGAGGATGTGCGCCAGCATGCGCGTCGTCGTGGTTTTTCCTTTGGTGCCCGTGATCAGCGCGACAAGGATTCGCCGCCGCGAGCGGAGCGCTGGCCCAAGGGCTTTGCGGGCGCCCTGGAGCGCCTTGCGGGCCTGCGTTCTCGCGATCTTGGCCAGCCGGGGCAGGGCGTTGCCGAAAATGCTGTGGCCGGTTTTCATCGTAGCCCGCGCCCCCAACGAAGACCGAGCAGGGGTCAATTCAAAGCGACGACCGGAACATAGCACAGGGCCGGGGGCAGTGCCGATTGTCGCGCCGAGAGGCGATTGCGCTCGGGGAAACCGTGAGAGCGGCTAAGACTTAAAAGCCGAGGCTGGCGCGGCGGCTATTTCGGCTCTTCGTAGAGTTGTGAAGGACCGAAGCCGATATTCAGCCTGAGCATGGTGCGGCTCGCGAACACGCCGTCGTCCTCGATCCGCGTGGGCCGGCCCGAGGCGTTGTTGTAGCGCATCTCCGGCACCGAGGAGATGTACTCGTAATCGGTCCACAGCGACAGGCTCGAGCGCATGCCGATCTGCTTGCGGGTCTCGAGCGAGACCGTGCCGATGAAAGCGAGATCGTCCTGCGACTGCGAAATCCGCGTGTTGAAAGGCAGGTAGTTGAAGGCGAACTTGCCGGTGTAATCGGTGTCGGCGTTGTAGAGGCCGGCCTTCAGATTGACGAAGGTGCGCAAGCCGAGCCGGTCGTAAATGCCGCCGACGTTCTTGACGCCCGGGATGAAGCCGAAACTGTATTCGCCGCCGATGCCGATATAGCCGCCGGTGTAGGTGGTATCGAGCGTCTCGTTGTAGGTGAACACGTCGAAACCGTTGAAGGCGCGTCCGCGCAACTTGTTGTCCTGGTCGATGCCGCGGATGTCGGCGCCGACGATGAAGTAGTCGTTGCGGTAGAAATTGGGCTTCTCGTAGACGGGCTGCGCGCGGCCGAATTTCAGCTCGGCTTGTCCGCCCCAGTAATCCGCGTCGCGGCTGGTCTTGGTGCGGAGGGTGGAACCGTTCTGAAGGAAGCCGGTCGCCGGATCGATCACGACGCAGCCGATGCTGCAATTCGCGGTGTGATCGGTCTCGACATTGGACCAGAAGCCTTTGATGCCGGCGGTCACGCGGGTGTCGCCCCAAAACCCGATGCCGGTTTCGATGCCGCCGCCGACAGCCCCGCCGAAATCGGCCCAGTCGGCTTCGCTGTTCTTCTGCCGGCGGAAGCTGCTCGGATTGCCCACGGCGGTGAACTTGATGTCCGGCAGCGACAGGAATTGCACGCCGCCGCCGACCCATACGGTCGTGCCGTTCACAGTGGCGGTGGTCATGTCTTGAGCCGCGACCGGCTGCGCCCAGGCAGCGAGCCCCAGGCCCATAGCCGCGATAAGCAATACTGATTCGCGCATGGAGGCCCCCGAGCGTCCGAAAGTGATTCTCATGATAACAGCGAACGGGGCGCCGAAACGGCTATCCTTTGGACGGAATGGGGAATTTTCTGCTTTCGTGGCCAAAAAGCCACAAGCCGGATCAGGCCATAAGCCCTTTCTCGCGCGCCAGAGCGCGCAAGGAGACCTCCGGGCGGGCGCCGATATGGCCGATTACCTCGGCCGCGGCGAGGCTCCCCAGCCGCCCGCAGGCGGCCAGCGGGGCGCCGTGGGTCAGCCCATAGAGAAAGCCCGCGGAATAAAGGTCGCCGGCCCCGGTCAGATCGACCACGCGGGCGACCTTGTCGGCCGCGATGGCGAGCCTCTCGCCGCCAGCCACGATGACGGATCCTGCCTCGGAACGGGTGAGAACCGCCATCTCGCAATCGGCGCGAGCGGCCTCGGCGGCCTCCTCGAAGCTGTTGACCCGGTAGAGGGTCGTGATCTCCTTCTCGTTGGCGAAGACGATATCGGCGCCGTCGCGCACCAGCGCCCGGAAATCGTCGCGGTGGCGGTCGACGCAAAAGGCGTCCGAGAGCGAGAGCGCGACCTTGGCCCCCGCCGCCTTGGCGGCGGAAGCGGCCTCGCGGAAGGCGGCCTTGGCCTCGGGGCGGTCGAACAGATAGCCCTCGAGATAAACCACCTTGGCGGCCTCGATCATGCCGCGGTCGAGGTCATTGGGCGCGAAATCGACGCTCGCGCCGAGAAAGGTGTTCATGGTGCGCTCGCCGTCCGGCGTCACCAGGATGAGGCAGCGGGCGGTCGGCGCTCCGGCCGAAGCGGGCGCGGTGTCGTAAGCGACTCCGAGCGAGCGGATGTCATGATGGAAGATGCCGCCAAACTGATCCGCGGCCACTCTGCCGATGAAACCGCTCTTTGCGCCGAAGGAGGCGAGGCCGGCGACGGCATTGGCGACCGAGCCGCCGGAGCGTTCGACCGCAGGCCCCATGGCGTCATAGAGGCGGGTTGCCTCCGCCGCATCGATCAGGCGCATGGAGCCCTTGACGAGGTCGTGCTTGGTGAGGAAGCCCTCGTCGCAGCGCGCGATGATATCGACGATGGCATTGCCGATGCCGACCACGTCGTAAGTCTTGTCTGCCATGTCTCCGGCCGTCTCCGCCATTCGCTTCGCCGTCCCTGGTGTTGCGGGCCGCGCCCACTATATTCCGGGGCCGGGAGGACCACGTCATGCTCAGCGCCGCAGGTCAAGCCTTCAGCGACGTGTTCACGCCGCCCTTCAGGGCCGTGCTGCTCAAATGCGTGGGCTTCACCATCGCGCTGCTCGCCCTTCTCATCGTCGGCATCGAGTGGACGTTCAGCCATTTCGTCGAGTGGCCCGGCTGGATCGAGAAAGCGATCGAGTGGCTGGGCGGACTCGCGCTCGTGGTGGGCTCGATCTTCCTCATCGCGCCGGTGACGTCGCTGATCGCGGGCTTCTATCTCGACGACATCGCCGCGCTGGTCGAGCGCGAGCATTACCCGGCCGATCCTCCCGGCCGTGCGCTTCCGACGCTTGAGGCCACCGGCGTGGCGCTGCGCTTCTTCTTCGCCGTGCTGCTGGTGAACCTGGCCGCGCTCTTCCTGTTGCTGATCCCCGGCGTCAACCTGGTCGCCTTCTATCTCGGCAACGGCTACTTGCTGGGACGGGAATATTTCGAGCTCGCGGCGATGCGGCACCTTGCGCCCGCCGAGGCGAAAACTTTGCGGCGCGCGAACCGGCTGACCGTGATCCTGGCGGGACTGGTCATCGCCGCCATCGCCACGGTGCCGATCCTGAACCTCATCACGCCGCTCTTCGCCACCGGCTTCATGGTGCGCGTGTACAAGAACCTCTCGCGCCGCGCGGGGCTTCGCCCTTCGCTGCAACCGCGGTAGCGAACCTCCCGCCTCAGGGCGCGGGCGTCTTGGGCTTGTAGAGGCAGAGATCGGCGATGATGCAGCGCCAGCATTCGGGCTTGCGCGCTTTGCAGACATAGCGCCCGTGCAGGATCAGCCAGTGGTGGCAGTTGTGCTTATAGCGCTCGGGCACGACGCGCTCGAGCTTGAGCTCGACTTCGAGCGGGGTCTTGCCGGGCGCGAGCCCGGTTCGGTTCGCCACCCTGAAGGCATGGGTATCGATCCCGATCGTGTTCTGGCCGAAGGCGGTGTTGAGCACGACATTGGCGGTCTTGCGCCCGACGCCCGGGAGCGTCATCAGCACTTCGCGGGTCTCCGGCACGTTGCCGTCGTGCTCGGCGATCAGCTGCTTGGCGAGCGCGACGAGGTTCTTGGCCTTGCTGCGATAGAGGCCGATGGTCTTGATCTTGTCTTCGAGCGCGGCTTGTCCGAGAGCGGCGAGCTTTTCCGGCGTGCCGGCGATGCGGAACAGATCGGGCGTGGCGCGGTTGACCGAGGCGTCGGTCGCTTGCGCCGACAGGACGACGGCGACGAGCAGCGTGAAGGGGTCGCGGTAGTGAAGCTCGGTCTTAGGGTGGGGGTCGAGCTTGGCGAAGCGGCGGAAAATCTCCTCGATCGCCGCAGGGCTGAGCCGCGATCCGGGCGCGCGCTTGGCTTTCGCCCGCGTCTTTTCAGGTTTTCGTTCCGCCACGGGTCTTGCCTCAAGCACGCCAGGGGACTAGCACTTTCCTTGCTATGACAGAGGCGAACGCCGCGCCACAAGAGCCATCGGGCGAAAGCACAGCCCAGTTCAGCGCCGTGCTGACCCCGCACCGCTCCCTCGGCCCCAAGGGGTTCATGGTGCTGATGGTCGCCGTGTGCGCCGTCAGCTTCGGCACCGGTCTGCTTTTCTTCCTCATCGGCGCCTGGCCGGTGATCGGCTTCATGGGGCTCGACGTCGCCCTCATCTACGTGGCCTTCAGGCTCAATTTCCGCGCGCTCCGGCGCTACGAAACCGTCGATCTGACCAGCGAAGCGCTGACCGTCACCCGGGTCGCGCCCTCGGGCGAGGCGCAGTCGTTCAGCTTCAATCCCTATTGGGTCAGGCTCAGCCTCGAGCAGCGGCTCGGGCGCTCGAGCGAGCTGTCGCTCGCCTCGCATGGGAAGAAGCTCGTGCTCGCGAGCTTTCTCACCGACACCGAGCGCGAGGATTTCGCCTTGGCGTTGCGCGCGGCGCTCGCTTCGGCGCGCGGCGCGGGCGCGCCTCACTAAAGCAAGTTCAGGCCGCGACGTCGCTCTTCTCGGCGATGGAGCCGTCGGCGTTGAGCCGGTAGATGAGCGGCAGGCCGGTACCGAGCTCGACCTGCATCACCTCATCGGGCGACAGGCGGTCGAGCTCCATGATGAGAGAGCGCAGCGAGTTGCCGTGGGCCACGACGAGCACGCTCTTGCCCTTCTGCAGCTCGGGCGCGATCCATTTCTCGAAGAACGGCACGACGCGGAGCGCGGTGTCCTTGAGCGATTCGCCGCCGGGCGGGGCGATGTCGTAGGAGCGCTGCCAGACATGCACCTGCTCCGCACCCCAGCGCTTGCGCGCTTCTTCCTTGTTGATGCCGACAAGTTCGCCGTAGTCGCGCTCGTTGAGCGCCGCGGCCTTGACGGTCGGGAGCTTGCGCTGGTCGAGCTCCTCAAGGATGATGTCGAGCGTGTTGTGCGCGCGCTTGAGCGTCGAGGTGAAGGCGCAGTCGAAGCGAACGCCGTTCTTCTTCAGCATGGCGCCGGCGCGGTGGGCCTCGGCCATGCCCTCATCGGTGAGGCCGACATCCTTCCAGCCGGTGAAGCGGTTCGCCCGGTTCCACTCGCTCTCGCCGTGGCGGACGAGAACGAGGACGTTCTCTCCGGGCGAGGTCTTGGCGCTATCGGGCCGCCCGGTCATTGCTGATGCTCAAGCCCAGCCATCCCGCCTTTTAGACGGGCGCGGATTGTTTCGCCAGAGGTCAAATCTTCGCACCTAACAGCCATCACAAGCCAAGTACGTCCGTCATCGCGTAAAGCCCGGGCTCGCGCCCGCGCGCCCACAGCGCCGCCTTGACCGCGCCGCGGGCGAAAATGCCGCGATCGGTGGCGATATGGGCCAGTTCGATGCGCTCGCCGGGCCCGGCGAAGATCACCCGGTGCTCGCCGACCACGTCGCCGCCGCGGAGCGCGGCAAAGCCGATATCGCCCTCGCGCCGCGGCCCGACATCGCCGTCGCGAGTCCATACGCCGCGTTCCTTAAGCGAAACGTCTCTCGCCTCGGCCACGGCGCGGCCGAGCAGGAGCGAGGTGCCGGAGGGCGCATCGCGCTTGTGGCGGTGATGCATCTCCAGGATCTCGATGTCGAATTCGGGGCCGAGCGCCTCGGCCACGCGCGCGGCGAGAACGGCGAGAAGGTTCACGCCCTGGCTCATATTGCCCGCCTTGACGATGGTGGCGTGGCGCGCGGCCGCCTCGATCTTGGCTTCGTCAGCCGCCGAAAAGCCGGTCGTGCCGATGACATGAACGATCCGGCCTTGAGCCGATAGCGCGGCGAAGGCGACGGTCGAGGCGGGCGAAGTGAAATCGAGCACGCCGTCAACATGGGCGAAGACGGGGAGCGGATCGTCGGTGATGGCGACGCCGAGCGGGGGAAGGCCCGCGACCTCGCCCACGTCGCGCCCGACATGGGGAGAGCCTTTGGCCTCGATGGCGCCGGCCACGACGCAGCCTGGCGTCTCGGCGATCACCCGGGTCAGCGCCTGACCCATGCGCCCGGCCGCCCCGAGCACGGCTAGTTTCATCTCGCTCATCGGCCGCAGACCATCGAAAAAGCGGGCTTAACCCCGGCTCTTATCCTCGAATCCCCCACCTTGCGGACCTTCTATGACGGCTCGCACCAAGATCACAAGTCCCCGCGGGGATTAGGCCTTACGCGCCGTTGCTTGCCGCGGGGAGGGACGGCGCCTCGGCAACCCCGAGATCACGTCCAGGCGAAGGCCACCTTGCGCAGCGAGATATCGCCGAAGCTCTCGGCGCCCTCGGCCACCGGCTTGCCGCCGAGGCTCAGGTAGAAGCCGCAAGCCGCGTCGTTGTCGGCAAGAGCCCAGATGAGGAGGCCCTTGAGCCTGAGCTCGCTGAGCCGGCCGCGCGCGCCGTCGAAAAGTTTCTCGCCCAGGCCGAGGCCCTGGTAGATCGGGTGCAGGTAGAGCTCGAAAATTTCGCCCTGGAACTGCGTGCGCAAGCGGGAACGGCCATAGGTGACGTAGCCCGCCGCCTCGCCGCCGAAATCGAGCACGAGAAGCGGCGTCCGCTTCTTGAGCGCGGTCTCCCACCAGCGCAGCCCGCGCCGCGCGATCATGCGCTGAAGCGAAAGATGCGGGATGATGCCCTGATAGGCGCTGCGCCAAGCCTCCTCGTAGGCGGCGGCGAGAGCCGGCGCGTCCTTCAGACGCGGCGGCCTGATATGCGCGACATCAACGGGCATGGCTTTAGCCTAGCGCAGGTGGCCCGCGCTCGGCAAAGGGGTCGTGGAAATTATCCCGCGCTCCATGAACGCCACGGCAAAGGGCGAGGCGTTGCCGCCTCGCCCTTCATTCATGCCGCTTGCGCGGATCAGTCGGCCGAAATCACCAGGACCTTGTAGTCCTTGTCGAGCTTGATATCGACCGTGCCCATCTTGCATTTGGCATCGTCGATTTCGTAGACGCCCTTGTCTTCCTTCTCGATCTCCTCGTAGCCGGAGCAACCCAGTTCGGAGAGGACCGCTTCGATCTTCTCGACCTCGGCGGCAGGGAGCTTGTCGTCGTCATCGTCCTCGGCATAGGCAGCGGTGCTGGCCAGGACCAAGGCAAGTGCCAATCCGGCGGCTTTGAGCATGCGAACTCCTTCGAGTTGGGTTTCCAACCGGCACCGTGCCGGCATGCGAGCGTTGCTCGCCCAACCCGAAATGTCTTGAGCCAGGTCAAGATCGAACAGGCTTACCCTGGCAGTTCGCTATGGAAGACGTCGGCAATAACGCCCGGGAAGTTCAGGCAACGTCACTCAGGCGACGTCACTCAGGCGACGTCACTCAGGCGACGTCACTCAGGCGAGGTCACTCAAGCGACGTCACTCAAGCGACGTCCTGGGCTTCGCGCTGGCGCTCGGCCTT
>JBFWTF010000081.1:0-10191 GCA_050247995.1 Methyloceanibacter sp.
CCGAGCAGGCCTGTTTCATTAGTATAGTGAAAGAGAGAAGGGTGTGCCTCGGAAACGCTGTGCTCGTGGACAGCACTGCGTTCTTTGGTCCTCGGTCTCGGCTTTCGTCTTCGCTTGGTCAAGTTAGGAGACCAGGCGCGCGCTCGCGCGCTGCTTGATGCTGGCGCTCTTGAGCTGCCCGCACGCCGCCATGATGTCGCGGCCGCGCGGGCTCCGCACCGGGCTCGCATAGCCGGCCCGGTTCACCACCTCGGCGAACTTCTCGATCTGCTCCCAGTCCGAGCATTCGTAGGGCGCGCCGGGCCAGGGATTGAACGGGATCAAATTGATCTTCGCCGGGATCTTGGCCAAGAGCCGCACCAGCTCCTTGGCGTCGGCGATCTGGTCGTTGACGCCCTTCAGCATCACGTACTCGAAGGTGATCCGCTTGGCGTTGGAGAGGCCGGGATAGGCGCGGCAGGCGGCGAGCAAATCCTTGATCGGCCATTTCTTGTTGATCGGCACAAGCGTGTCGCGCAGATCGTCGCGCACGGCGTGGAGCGAGATCGCCAGCATCGTGCCCGCCTCAGCGCCCCAGCGCGGAATCTCCGGCACCACGCCCGAGGTCGATAGCGTGATGCGGCGCTTCGACAGCGACAGGCCCTCGCCATCGGCGGCGACGAGGCAGGCATCGCGCACATTGTCGAAATTGTAGAGCGGCTCGCCCATGCCCATCAGCACGACATTGGTGATCTTGCGCGGAGCGTCGGGGAGCCCGCGCGGGTCTGGCGCTTGCGCGCCCGGCCAGTCGCCGAGCCGGTCGCGTGCGAGCGCGATCTGCCCCACGATCTCGCCCGCGGTCAGATTGCGCACGAGGCGCTGCGTGCCGGTGTGACAGAAGGAGCAGGTGAGCGTGCAGCCGACCTGGCTCGAAATGCAGAGCGTGCCGCGATCCTCTTCAGGAATATAGACGGTCTCGATTTCCTTGCCGTCGGCGAGCCGCAGCAGCCATTTGCGCGTGCCGTCGACCGAGACCTGCTCGGTCACGATCCCGGGACGCGCCAGCGAAAACGCCGCCGCGAGCTCGCCGCGAAGCTCCTTGGCGATGTCGGTCATGAGCGCGAAATCGGTGACCCCACGCACATAGGCCCAGCTCCAGATCTGGTTCGCGCGCATGCGTTTCTGCCGCTCAGGCACGCCGAGCGCGGAAAGACGCTCGCCAAGCGCGGAGCGGGAAAGGCCGAGGATCGGCTCGTGGCGGGCGTGATCGCCGGCCTGAGCCTCGGCGGGAAGCGGAGACAGTGAAGCTATCGTCATGACGTGCCATACCGGAACCGCCCGGCGTCGAGGGTCATATCATGTCCCGGGCTTGGCCGGACAAGCCTCTCCCTCAGGGATTAGGGCGCGTGCGGCCCTAGCCGCTGCACTCCTTGGCGGCCCGGTCCAGCGCATCGGACAGACCGTTCAGCGAATACGTGTCGGTGGTGGCGGTGCCGCGCGACGACTTCCCTTGGATCTTCATCGAATTGCCGGACTTCATGGCCTCGATCAGCTTGGTCTCCATTTCCGGCTTCTCGACGAAGGCCCCCTCGTCCTTGGTGAACATCTCGAATTTCTCCGAGCCGATGGTCACCGTGGTCTTCGCGCCCTCGCTGAACGGATAGCCCATCTTCACGCTGATCTCGTTCGTCACCTTATCGCCCGGCCATTGCGAGATGTAGAACAGGATCGGGCCGCGCTTGACGTTCTTCGGACTCGACTCCGTCGGCTTGGCGACGGCGAAGCAAACCTTGGGCGTGCCCTTCCCGGCATAGGCCGTCCAGTCCTTGTACTGTTCCAGACGCGTGACTTCCTGTGCCAATGCCGGCGTTGTCATGAGCATCGCGGCAACGCAAGCAGCTCGAACGGCTCGGTGCATCGTTCCCACTCCCCGATTCGTGAGCAGCCTTTGGATTTCCCTGATCGATTCTCCCGCGACTGAACCGATGGGTCAACCCCGCTTTCGCCGGCGCGGCGCGCCTTGCACATGGGGCGCGGGCGGCAGAGCCTCGGCGCCTTCGGCCACGGGGCGGGAGGCGAAGCGCCCGAGCGCCCGCAAACGGTCATACATGACGATGGCGCCGGCAGTGGCGACATTGAGCGAGAAAGCCGATGGAATCCGCACGAGATGCCGGCAGCGCGCCGCCAATTCGGGGCTCAGCGCGCCGCGCTCGGGGCCGAGCACATAGGCCGCGCGCTGGGGGTGGGGGAAGCTCGGAAGGTCGTGGGCCTCGTCGAGGATTTCGACCCCGACCAGGCTGCATCCCCTCGGCAGCTTGAGGTCTTTGAGGCTGCGCCAGTGATAGACCGGCAAATGGATCGCGGCTTTCGAGGTGTCCGAGCGGAGCTCGAAGGCGCCTGCGTCGGCGCCGATGGTGAAGACGAAGCTCGCCCCGAAGGCGTGCGCCGAGCGTAACAGATTGCCGAGATTGACGGCCTTGGAGATGCCCTCCACGCCGATGGCGAAATAGCCGCGCGCTGCCGGGAGCGAGGTTTTCACGAGGCCCTGTCTGCCACAACCGCGCACGCCAAGAAAGGGCATCGCAGAGCGAACGCCCCGCGACGGCAAGCCCCTCGGTTGCTATATCTCCCGGCCTGGCCAGAGGAGGCTCGCCATGCGCGTTGCGCAGATTAGCGAATTCGGGGGCATTGCCGCGCTCCGCCTCGAGGAGGCCCCGGAGCCGCGGCCGGGGCCGGGCGAAATCCTCATCAAGGTGGCGGCCGTCGGCCTCAATTTCTCCGACACGCTCATCCTGCGCGACAAGTACCAGGTCACGCCGCAGCTCCCCTACGCGCCGGGCGCCGAGGTCGCGGGAACGGTCGCGGGCCTGGGCGCGGATGTCGCCGATCTCACGCCCGGGCAAAGGGTGGTGGCCGTGACCGGCGGCAATGGCTGCCGCGAGATGATCGCGACCAAGGCGGCGAATGCCGTCCCCATTCCCGACGGCGTGAGCGACGAGGACGCCGCCGCCCTCCCCGTAACCTACGGCACGGCGCTACACGGGTTGAAGGATCGCGGGCGCCTGATGCCGGGCGAGACCGTTGCTGTCCTCGGCGCGGCAGGCGGCGCCGGCCTGGCCGCCGTCGAGATCGCCAAGCTGATGGGCGCGCGCGTCATCGCCGTCGCCTCATCGGCTGAGAAGCTCGCGCTAGCGCGGAAGCACGGCGCCGACGAGGCGATCGATTACGCGACTGAGGACTTGAAGCTGCGCCTCAAGGCGCTGACCGGCGGCAAGGGGGTCGATGTCCTCTACGATCCCGTCGGCGGCGACTATGCCGAAGCCGCCTTGCGCGCCATGGCGTGGGACGGCCGCTATCTCGTGGTCGGTTTCGCTTCGGGCGCGATCCCACGCTTTCCGCTCAACCTCGTGCTGATCAAGGGCTGCGCCGTCGTCGGGGTGATCTGGCCCACTTTTGTCGCGCGCGAGCCCGAGCGGCATCGCGCCAACATGATCGAGCTGCTCGACTGGTGCAAGCGCGGGGCGATCGCGCCGCATATCCACGCGCGCTTTCCCCTCGCCGAGACGGGCGCCGCGCTCGCGCTCATCGAGGGCCGCAAAGCGACCGGCAAGGTGATCGTCAATCCGCAGGCTTAGCCCGCGCGGGGAAGCTCCTTGTCGAGCGCCCGCGCCGCCGCGGCCCTGTGCGTCGGGGTGATGTGCGCTGCGACCAAGCCGATGACCGCGGTGAGAAGCGCGGCGTCGTCGGCGAAGCCGAGCCCCAAGATCATGTCGGGGATGAAATCGAACGGCAGGATGAAATAGGCGATCGCCGCCAGCAGCATGCCGCGCACGCGCATCGGCGTCGCCGGATCGAGCGCGCAGTAATAGGCGGCGACGACATCTTCGACGAACGGCACCATTCCGGCGACGCGCTTGAGCTTGGCCCAGAAGTCGCGGCGGACCTTGCGCTCCTTCTCGGCAAAAGCGGCGAGTGAAATCTGCCGCCCCAGAGCCGCGTGCTTGAGATCGCTTGCTTCGTTCCAGGCAACCATCGTCCTTACCTCGCAAGAAGAGAGGCCCGAAGGCAAAAAATAGTGTCGGCGCCGGGGTCGTGCAAGCGCTGGCTGCGGCGCGGGCACGGGCTTGGACCCTGCCTTGCATGGCGGCCGGCCGCATGCCATCTGACCCCGCATGGCAAACCACCGGATCCTCTTCGTCTGCCTCGGCAATATCTGCCGCTCGCCGATGGCCGAAGGCGTCTTCCGCCGCGTCGCCGAGGACGAGGGCGTGCTCCATCTCTTCGACATCGATTCCGCCGGCCTCGGCCATTGGCATATCGGCCAGGCGCCGGACACCCGCGCGCAAAAGGCGGCGCGCGATCGCGGCATGGACATCTCGGGCCAAAGCGCGCGGCAGGTGAACCAACGCGACTTCGCCCGCTTCGACCTCCTCCTCGCCATGGACGCGGAAAACTTTGAGGAGCTCACGCAGCTCGCGCCCGCCGATTCGCGGCACAAGGTGCGCCGCTTTCTCGACTTCGCGCCCGAGGCGCCGACCAAGGACGTGCCCGATCCCTTCTTCGGCGGCCCCGAGGGCTTCGACCACGCGCTCGATCTGATCGAGCAAGCGGCGCGCGGCCTGCTCGCGGCGCTTCTGGCCGATGCCGCGGCGCGCGCGAACAAAGGCGCCTAGCTCATCATCTTACCGATCGAACCGCTCGCGACCCCCACCCCGACCCTTCCCCTTGCAGGGGGAGGGAAAGCAATACGCCGCTCCCATTTTTCTCCCCCCTGAAAGGGGGGAGTAGGAGGGGGTCTTGATTCCCTAGTCTCCGAGCGGATAGGCCGCCTCGACGACGTAGGGACCGCCGCCGACCGAATTGCGCGACGAGTAGAGCACGAAGCGGCTGACGGTGAAGGATTCCGGCCCGATATCGCCTTGACGCCCGAGATAGGCTGCGACCGCCTCGGCGCGCGCGCCCTTGAGCCGCGCCAGCGTGACATGCGGTTTGTAGTTGCGGCCCTCGGGCGGCAAGCCCGCCTCGCGCGCCGCGCGCTCGTTCGCCCTCTGCAAGGCTTCGAGCCCTTGTGACGGCGAGATCCCGGCGAAGATGGCGCGCGGCTTGCCGCCGCCGAAACTGCCGAGACCGCGCAACTTGAGCTCGAACGGCTCGGCCATGATCTCGCCGAGCGCGGCGGTGAAGTCGCGCGCCGTGGCCCCGTCGACGTCGCCGATGAAGCGCAAGGTGAGGTGGTAATTCTCGGGGTCGATCCAGCGCGCGCCGGTGAGCCCGGCGCGAAGCATGGTCAGGCGCTGGGCGACGTTTCCCGGAATCTCGATGGCAGAAAAGAGTCGTGGCATTTGGCGGCTTCCCTTGTGCGGGAAGTCAAAGCGTCAGGGACAGGGGTTGGGATAGTCAAGATGCACCTGCTCGATATCCGCAAGTACGGCCTCGGGCAGCTTGAGCTCGGCCGCTGCGATATCGGTTTTAAGCTGGTCCATGGTGGTCGCGCCGATAATGGCGCTGGTGACGAACGGCCGCGACGCCACGAAGGCGATCGCCATCTGGGCTGGATCGAGTCCGTGCCGCCGCGCAACCTCTATATAGGTAGAGATCGCCTCGGGACCATTGCCCTTCTCGTAACGGCCGAGCCGCGCGAACAGGGCCTTGCGCGAGCCGGGCGGCAGCGCGCCGCCCTCATACTTGCCGCTGAGATAGCCCTGACCGAGGGGCGAGTAGGCAAGCAGGCTGACCTGCTCGCGATAGGTGACCTCGGAAAGCCCGATCTCGAAGGAACGGTTGACGAGATTGTAGGCGTTCTGGATCGACACCGGCCGGGGCAACCCATGCCGCTCGGCCGCCCTCAAAAAGCTCATGACCCCCCAGGGCGTCTCGTTCGAAAGACCGACGAACCTCACCTTGCCGTCGGCCACGAGCTTGCCGAGGGCGCCGAGAATGTCGTCGATGGGATGGTGCTCGCCTTCGAGGTGGAGATAGTCGAGGCCCTCGAAGATGCGCATCGGCCGGTCGGGCCAGTGGAGCTGGTAGAGGTCGATAGAGTCGGTCTTGAGGCGCTTCAAGCTCGCTTCGACCGCTTCAACGATCTGGCCGGCGCTCTGCCGCGTCGCCGTCTCGTTTTTGCGCGTCCAGACCATCTTGCCGCGGCCCGCGACCTTGGTCGCGATCAGCACCTTGCCGCGCGCCTTCCGCGCCGCGAGCCAGGTGCCGATGATCGCTTCGGTGCGGCCTTGGGTCTCGGCCTTGGGCGGGATGGGATAGATCTCGGCGGCGTCGAAGATGTTGATGCCGTGGTCGAGGGCGTAGTCCATCTGGGCGTGGCCTTCGGCCTCGCTGTTCTGCTCGCCGAACGTCATCGTGCCGAGACAGAGGCTGGAAATCCTGACGCCGGTGCGGCCGAGCTCGCGGTAATCCATGGCGGTATCTGCCCCTTGGCCGGGGCCGGGCTTAAGCGGCCTGGCTCGTGCCGGGCGTCATGGCACCCGTCCGCTCAAGCTCTTGGTCGGCCTGCTCGGTGGCGAAGAACGTGGTAAAAATCAGCCACAGCACGAAGGCCGCAACGGTCAAGAGCGCGATGGCCGCGCCAATTTTGCCGAAATGTAGGGGCATGGCATCTCGCTGAAATGCGTGGGCAGAGCGGCGACACTAGCCAAGTCGGCCGCCGCGATCAATCCGCTCAGCCCGGCCGCAGCAGACGCTCCAGCGAGTGAAGGATACGCCGATGGCGACAGGTGAAGGCGGGGAGATTGAAGCCGCGAGCGGAGAGCCGGTCGAACCGAATCGCGTCATCCTCGTCGTCTGCCCCAGCCATCGCGACCATCGCGAGCTTCCGCTCGTGACGCCGCCCGGCATCGTCTGTCTCTTTCACGACTACGCCAGCACCAGCCTCGAGGACCTCATCTGCAATGTCGCGAGCCACGCGGACTTCGCCGCCGGGCCGCTCGAGGAGATGGCGATGATCCTCGCCAAGATCGCCGGCATCGGTCTCGCCGCGGTCATCAGCACCGACGACTATCCAGGCTCGGCGCTCGCCGCCGCCATCGCCAGCACGCTCGCACTTCCCGGACCTGACCCGGCCGTCACCCTCATCTGCCAGCACAAATATCTAGCGCGCTGCGCCCAAGAGAGGATCGTGCCCGATTCCGTACCGCCCTTCGCGCTGATCGATGTCGCGCCGGGCGCGCCCCTCCCCGGCGGCTTGGCGTTTCCGCTCTTCGTCAAGCCGGTGAAGTCCTTCTTCTCGATCGGCGCCGAGCGCGTCGACGAGCCCGCTGCGCTCGAAGCGCTTCTGCCGCGCTGGGCCGCGCAGGATCAATTCTTCGCGCCCCTCGACGAGATGCTTCGGCACTACACCGGCGCCACGATCGGCACCAAGCGGCTCATCGCCGAGGGGCTTTTGAAGGGCGAGCAAGTCACCGTCGAAGGGTTCGTCCACGGCGGCAAAGCCACCATCATGGGCGTGGTCGATTCGGTGATGTTTCCCGGCACGCTCGCCTTCGCGCGCTTCGATTATCCCTCCGCGTTGCCCGAGGCCGTGCAGCGCCGCATGGCCGACATTGCCGCGACGCTGATGCCCGGGCTCGGCTTCGACAACGGCCTGTTCAATATCGAGATGATGTACGACCCCGAGTCCGGCGCGGTCTCGATCATCGAGATCAATCCGCGCATGGCCTCGCAATTCGCCGATCTCTACGAGAAGGTGGACGGCACCAACAGCTACGCCGTCCTGCTCGACATCGCCCAAGGCCGCGCGCCCCGCTTCACGCGGCGGCAGGGACGCTATGCGTTCGCCGCCAGCATCGTGCTCCGCAGCTTCGAGGATTATGTCGTCGCGGCCCTGCCGGGCGAAGCCGATCTCGAACGGCTGCGGCGCGACCACCCCGATATCAGGATCGAGCTTCTTGCCAGGGTCGGACGCGCGCTGTCGGCGGAAATGCAGGACGGCAACAGCTACCGTTACGGCATCGTCAATCTCGGCGGCAGGGACCGGGACGACGTTCTGGCGCAATTCGCCGCCTGCCGCGACACGCTCGGCATCGTCTTCGAGCAGGTGAGCCCGGCACCTTCGCTGCCTCTGCCGCCGCCGCTGCCGCTGCCGGCGGCGGAAGAAGGCGTCCAGATGGGCGCATAGGCGCGCCGCCCGCGCCAAGCCATTGCGCCGCGCCGCTTGGGACTATATATCGCGCCCATGGGAAACGCGGGCCGCCCCGGCCCGCGTTCTTTACTTTTCGGCTTAAATGAACCTCCGCAATATCGCCATCATCGCCCATGTCGACCATGGGAAGACCACCCTGGTCGACCGGCTCCTGCAGCAATCCGGCGCCTTCCGCGACAATCAGCGGGTGGCCGAGCGCGCGCTCGATTCGAACGACCTCGAGCGCGAGCGCGGTATCACCATTCTCGCCAAGGTCACCTCGATCCTGTGGCAAGGCACCCGCATCAATATCGTCGACACGCCGGGCCATGCCGATTTCGGCGGCGAGGTCGAGCGTATTCTCAACATGGTCGACGGCGCCCTCGTCCTGGTCGATGCCGCCGAGGGCCCGCTGCCGCAGACCAAATTCGTGGTGTCGAAGGCGCTCAAGATGGGCTTGAAGCCCATCGTCGTCATCAACAAGGTCGATCGCGCCGACGCGCGCCCGCATGAGGTGGTGAACGAGGTGTTCGATCTCTTCGCCGCGCTCGATGCCTCCGACGAGCAGCTCGACTTCCCCATCCTCTACGGCTCCGCCAAGGAAGGCTGGATGGCCGCCTCCGCCGAAGGGCCGAAGACGCTCGGCATGCAGCTCCTGTTCGATCTCGTGCTCACCCATGTCGCCCCGCCCAAGATCGAGGAGGGTCCGTTCCGCCTGCTCGGGACTATTCTCGAGGCCAACCCTTATCTCGGCCGCATCGTCACCGGCCGCATCACCTCCGGCACGGTTACGCCGAACCAGGCGGTGAAGGTGCTCGATCACACCGGCGCCCTTGTCGAGCAGGGCCGCGTCACCAAGGTGCTCGCCTTCCGCGGGCTCGAGCGCGTCGGGCTCGACGAGGCGAGCGCGGGCGACATCGTTTCGCTCGCGGGTCTCCCCAACGCGACCGTAGCCCATTCCATCTGCGCGCCCGAAATCATGGCGCCCCTTCCCGCCCAGCCGATCGACCCGCCCACGCTGTCGATGACGTTCAGGGTCAACGATTCGCCGCTCGCCGGCACCGAGGGCACCAAGGTGACCGGGCGCATGATTCGCGACCGGCTGTTGCGCGAGGCCGAAGGCAATGTCGCGCTGCGCGTCACCGAATCCGAGGAGCGCGATTCCATGGAGGTCGCCGGCCGCGGCGAGCTTCAGCTCGGGATTCTCATCGAAACGATGCGCCGCGAGGGCTTCGAGCTTTCCGTCTCGCGCCCCAAGGTGCTGTTCAAGCGCGGCCCCGACGGCGCCCTGCTCGAACCCATCGAGGAGGTCGTGATCGACCTCGACGAGGAGCATTCGGGCGTCGTCGTGCGCAAGCTGTCGGAGCGCAAGGGCGAGCTTGTCGAGATGAAGCCATCCGGCGGCGGCCGGCTTCGCTTGCGCTTCTTCGCGCCGACGCGCGGGCTGATCGGCTACCAGGGCGAGCTTCTCACCGACACGCGCGGCACCGGCATCATCAACCGGCTGTTCCACAACTATGCGCCGCACAAGGGCCCGATCCAGGGGCGGCGCAGCGGCGTGCTGATTTCGACCGAGTCGGGCGACGCCGTGGCTTACGCCTTATGGAATCTCGAAGATCGCGGCGCCATGATGATCGATCCCGGTACCAAGGTGTATGGCGGCATGATCGTCGGCGAGCATTCGCGCGACAACGATCTCGAGGTCAACGTGCTCAAGGGCAAGAAGCTGACCAATATCCGCACGACCTCCAAGGACGAGGCGGTGCGGCTCACCCCACCGCTGCGCATGACGCTCGAACGCGCGCTCGCCTATATCGCCGACGACGAGCTGGTCGAGGTCACGCCGAAATCGATCCGCCTGCGCAAGCGCCATCTCGATCCCAACGAGCGCAAGAAGGCCGAGCGCCAGCGCGAAGCCCAGGACGTCGCTTGAGTGACGTCGCTTGAGTGACGTCGCTTGAGTGACCTCGCCTGAGTGACGTCGCCTGAGTGACGTCGCCTGAGTGACGTCGCCTGAGTGACGTTGCCTGAACTACCCGGGCGTTATTGCCGACGTCTTCCATAGCGAACTGCCAGGG
>JBFWTF010000082.1:0-10028 GCA_050247995.1 Methyloceanibacter sp.
TGGGCGTGACGGCAGGAATTTCGCTACCGCCATGGTGCTCGGCGTCGCCTATTCGTCCTCGATCGGCGGCATGGGATCCCTGATCGGCTCGCCGCCCAACGCGCTTGCCGTGAGCTATCTGCAACAGTCCTTCAATGTCGAAGTCACGTTTGCCGCATGGATGGCGATCGCTTTGCCGATCGCGGCGGTGATGCTCCTCGTCGCCTATGTGCTTCTCACGCGCGCCGTGTTTCCCTTCTCCACCGGTTTCGGCGGCACGGGCGCCGCTATGGTGCCGGACATGCTGGCCGAGATCGGCCCCGTCAGCACGCCCGAGAAGCGGGTCGCCGTCGTCTGCGCCGTCGTCGCCACGGGATGGGTCCTCTATCCCTTCATCGACTCCTGGATCGGTTTCGACCTGACCGATACCGGTATCGCCATCGCCGGAGCGGTGGCGCTGTTCGCCATTCCCGCCGATTGGCGCCGGCGCGTTTTTCTCCTCGACTTGGCCACAGCGCGAAACGTGCCGTGGGAGGTTCTGGTGCTGTTTGGCGGCGGTCTCAGCCTGGCGCAGGCGATCGACACGAGCGGACTTGCAGCATGGATGGGAGCGGCGCTCTCCTTCCTGCATGGCGCCCCGCTCGTTCTGATCGTGGGCGGGATTTGCCTGTTGCTCGTGTACCTGACCGAGTTGATGAGCAACACCGCGACCACGGCGGCGTTTCTGCCGGTCGCCGGAAGTCTCGCGCTCGCCTCGGGGGTCGATCCGCTCTGGGCCGCGGTGCCGGTCGCTCTTGCCGCCTCGTCCGCCTACATGCTGCCCGTCGCCACGCTGCCGAACGCCATCGTGTTCGGCACGGGTTATGTGACGCTGGCGCAAATGCTGCGCGCAGGCGTCTGGCTTGGCCTTCTCGGGGTATTGGTCATAACGGCCGGCATCGTGCTTGCCGCGTCGCTCTATCGATAGCCACTTGCCGCTGGCGCG
This sequence comes from Methyloceanibacter sp., assembly GCA_050247995.1. Classification (GTDB taxonomy): domain Bacteria; phylum Pseudomonadota; class Alphaproteobacteria; order Rhizobiales; family Methyloligellaceae; genus Methyloceanibacter. Next base: position 965 of record JBFWTF010000082.1, read on the forward strand.
ATTAATGACCAAGTTCCGGTCGATGTATTCCGTCAAGGAAATCTATTACACGCTCCAGGGCGAAGGCATGCAGACCGGCCGCGCGGCCGTGTTCTGCCGCTTCGCGGGCTGCAATCTCTGGTCGGGGCGCGAGGAGGACCGGGCGCTCGCAATCTGCAATTTCTGCGACACCGACTTCGTCGGCACCGACGGACCGGGCGGCGGCAAATTCGCTGAGGCCGAGGAACTTGCCGGTGCCTGCCGTGACGCCTGGCGCGGCAATTTGGGAACGCGGCCCTATGTCGTGCTGACCGGCGGCGAGCCGATGCTGCAAGTCGACGAGGCGCTCATCGCGGCGCTGCACGCAGCCGGTTTCGAAATCGCCATCGAGACCAACGGCACGCTGCCCGTGCCGCGCGCGATCGACTGGATCTGCGTAAGCCCCAAAGGCGGCGCAGCCCTCAGGCAGCGAACGGGCGACGAGTTGAAGCTCGTCTATCCGCAGGACGCGCTCGATCCGCGAAGCTTCGAGAGCCTGGCCTTCACCCATTTCCTGCTCCAGCCGATGGACGAGGGCAGGAAAGGCCCGGCCAATCTCCGCGCCGCGATCGCCTATGCGCAAGCCCATCCCAAATGGCGCGTGAGCGTGCAGACCCACAAGCTCCTGGGCCTGCGCTAAGCCCTGGCTTGGCCGAGAAAAATCCCCTAAACGACTGCCATGCGCATCTACAAAGAGTTCGGCTTCGAGGCCGCCCATTTCCTGCCCTCGGCCCCCCCGGGTCACCCCAATTCGCGCGTGCACGGCCATTCCTTCAGGGTGCGCGTGACGATCGACGGCGAGCCCGACGGCAAGACCGGGCTGATCGTGAATCTGGCTGACGTCGAGGCGGCGTTGGGCGACGTGCGCGACGCGCTCGACCACCGCTTTCTCAACGAGGTCGAGGGACTGTCGCAGCCGACGCTCGAACGGATCACCATGTGGCTGTGGGACCGGCTGCACAACCGGCTGCCGGGACTCGCCGAGATCGAGATCGCGCGCGATTCCTGCCGCGAAGGCTGCATCTATCGCGGACCGCATCCCAAGCTCGCGGCGGAGTAAGGCGATGGCGCGCAAGATCGGAGGTCTGAAGCAGCTCGGTGCCAAGGCGAAGCTGCCGAAATCGCCGGCGGAGGCAAAGCTCGAGCGCGTGCCGAACCCGCATCCCGACACGCCTTATGTCGCCCGCTTCACCTGCCCGGAGTTCACCTGCCTCTGCCCGGTGACGGGTCAGCCCGACTTCGCCCATTTCGTCATCGACTACGCGCCGCGCGCCTTCCTGCTCGAATCGAAATCGCTGAAGCTTTATCTCGCGAGCTTCCGCAATACCGGCGCCTTCCATGAGGACGCGACCATCGCCGTCGGCAAGCGCATCGTCGATCTCACCGATCCGGCCTGGCTCAGGATCGGCGGCTATTGGTATCCGCGCGGCGGCATCCCCATCGATGTGTTTTGGCAATACGGCGCGCCGCCCGAGGGCGTGTGGATCCCCGAGCAAGGCGTCGCGCCCTATCGCGGCAGGGGCTAGTGTTGAAAATCGACCTTGACGAATTCCTTGCGGACAAGGAGCTGATCCGTCTTTGGCCCGAGTGGACAAGCTCAGGTCTTTGGTTCCCGCTGGATTGCGGCAACCCGGCCGTTTGCGGCATGATCCACGAAGACGATCTGGAGATAAGCGACGAGCTGAAGCGAAGGTTGGTCGATTGGCATACTCATTGGGACAAACAGGATCCCTCGGCCATTTTTACGGACGGATCCCAACCAGCCTTTCTCGCCGAGGGTTTGGAGGTCGCAAGATTACTTTCCAAGGAACTCGGATCGGGCGTGGCGGTTGAGTATGCCTTGGTGTTCGCGGAAGACAGCCTGCATGAAAACGGAAGCGACGAGGACAAACTCCAAGACCTCTATGCGCTGTTTCACGAGGGACGCTGCGTAGCCGTCTACCCGGAGTTAGGTCCCAGGGAATAGTTGACGTAGAGCGTGCCTCGCGCGCGATGGATTAGCGCCGTTTTGCCAGGCGATCGATCTCGATCAGTTCCTTGAGAAGCGGCTCGAGGCTTGCAAGCGGCAGCATGTTGGGACCGTCAGACGGCGCGCGGTCGGGATCCTGATGAGTCTCGATAAAGAGGCCGGCGACACCAATAGCGACCGCCGCGCGCGCGAGCACCGGCACGAAGCGCCGCTCGCCCCCGCTCGTGCTCCCCTGCCCTCCCGGCTGCTGCACCGAATGGGTGGCGTCGAAGATCACCGGCGCGCCGGTTTCGGCGAGGATCGGAAGCGCGCGCATGTCGGAGACGAGCGTGTTGTAGCCGAAAGAGACGCCGCGCTCGGTCAGAAGCACGTTGGGATTGCCGGCGCCGACCAGCTTCGCCACGACATTCCGCATGTCCCACGGCGCGAGGAACTGGCCCTTCTTGACGTTGACCGGTTTGCCGGTGCGGGCAGCAGCGAGAAGAAGATCGGTCTGGCGGCAGAGGAAGGCCGGGATCTGCAAAATGTCCACTTCCTCGGCCACGGCAGCGCATTGATCGGCCTCGTGCACGTCGGTCGTGACGGCAAGCCCGGTGCGTTCCTTGATCTCGGCGAAGATGGGAAGGGCTGCTTCGAGCCCGAGCCCGCGCGCGCTCGAAGCGCTGGTGCGGTTCGCCTTGTCGAACGAGCTTTTATAGACGAGGCCGATATCGAGCCTGGCCGCGATCTCCTTCAGCGCCGCGGCGGTCTCCAGCGCATGCGCCCGGCTCTCGAGCGTGCAAGGACCGGCGATCAGGGCGAAGGGCAAGGCGTTGCCGAAGCGCGCGCTTGCCGCCGTCACCACGGCGCTCGGGGCCGGTTTCAGGGCTTCGTTCATGGCCGGACCATGGGCCTCCGCCATCGCACCGTCAACTGCGCGGAAGGCTCAATCGGTTTCGGTGCGCCGCCATTTCGGGCGGTTCGTCTCGTAGCGGCGAATAACGGTGGGGAAGTCCGGCAACCAGGGCTCGCGCCGTATGGTCCAAAGCTCATAGGTCGGCGCGAAGATGCCGGCCGCGTCGAACGACCCCGGATAGAGATAGAACTCGTCGTCGCGCCCATAGGTCGAGTAGATCGGCGCGCCGCAGTTGCGGCAAGAGTAACGCCGCACCTTCTCGGAGCTTGCGAAGACGATGACCTCGCCGGCGAGGGTCACGGCTTCGGGGGGAAAGACCGCATAGAGGTTGAACGGCGCGCCATGCGCCTTCCGGCAGGTGAGGCAGTGGCACAGGCCGACACGATAGGGCGCGCCCCTCGCCTCGAAGCGCACCTTGCCGCAGGCGCAAGCGCCCTTATGAACGGTCTCGTCCGTCATCGAGTTTCCAGCGCCAAGGGCCAGCCTCGCGAAGCGATGGCATGGCGGACCATGGGGCGGCGGGGCTCAGGCGTCAACGGCGCGCTCATGGACAAGCGCCCCGCCCACGTAAGTGGCGCGGACCGCCCGTTCGTCGCCGAGCGTCATCAGAATGAACAGCGTCTCCTCGAGCGAGCGCGACCTGACGGTGCGGAAGGCGAGAAGCGGCGTCGCCGCGGGATCGAGCACGACGAGGTCGGCCTCGCGGCCCGTTTCGAGCGAGCCGATGCGATCGTCGAGATCGAGAGCGCGGGCGCCGCCGCGCGTCGCGAGATAAAGCCCTTCGAACGCCGTGATCGGCGCCCGGTTGAGCGCCGCGATCTTGTAGGCGCCGTTCAGACTCGCGAGCTGCGAGAAGCTCGTGCCGGCGCCGATATCGGTGCCGATCCCGACTTGGATCGGGCGCGCCCTCGCCTTGGCCTCGCGCAAGCGGAACAGCCCGCTGCCGAGAAACAGGTTCGAAGTGGGACAATGCGCGATCGAGGCGTCGCGCTCGTGACAGCGGCAGAACTCTTGCTCCGAGAACCAGATGGCGTGGCCGAGCACGCTGCGCCGTCCGACCAAGCCGTAATGCTCGTAGACGTCGAGGAAGTCCTTCCGTTCCGGGAAAAGCTTGGCGATGAAGGCGAGTTCCTCCTCCGTCTCGGCGATATGGGTCTGCACGTGGAGAGACGGGTTCTCGCGCCACAAGGCGCCGGCGGCTTCGAGCTGCGCCGGCGTGCTCGATCCGGCCCAGCGCGGCGTGATGGCATAGAGCAGCCGGCCCTTGCCGTGCCATTTTTCGATCAGCGCCTTGGATTGGTCGTAACCGGTCTTGGCGGTGTCGCGCAAAGCCTCGGGTACGTTGCGGTCCATCATGCACTTGCCGGCGATGATGCGCATGTTGCGCGCGGAGGCTTCGGCGAAAAGCGCATCGGCGGATTGCGGGTAAACGGCGCAATAGACGCAAGCCGTGGTCGTCCCGCTCCTGAGCAACGTGTCGCAGAAAAAGGAGGCGACGGCGCGGGCGTGAGCCTCGTCGGCGAAGCTCTCCTCGACCGGATAGACATAGTCGCTGACCCAATCGAGCAGACGCTTTCCCGGCGCGGCGATGATGCCGGACTGCACGTAGTGAATATGCGCGTCGATGAGCCCCGCGGAGATGATGCAGCCGGAATAGTCGGCGATCGGAACTTCGGCGGAAAGCGTGCGCCGGAGTTCGCCATAAGGGCCGGCGGCCTCGATCAGGCCGCCGCGGCAGACGACGAGGCCGTCGCTCTCATGGCGGACGGCCTCGTCCGGTCCCATGAGAAAGGGATCGCCGGCAAAGGAAACCAAGGTTCCCCGCAAGGCGACCGGCGCGGAAGGTTGTCTCCCGACCATCTTTTCGACCATTGCTCCCCTAGGCTCGGGCCGGGCCGTCTGGCATCATGCCGCGCCTAATAGGGGGGACACGGTCATGAAAAAAGCAATTGCGGAATTCATCGGCACGTTTGCGCTGGTCCTGGTCGGTTGCGGCGCCGCCGTCGTCGGCGGCATGGGCAGCGAGGCGAGCGCCATCGCGACTTTCGGCATCGCCGCCGCCTTCGGCCTCACCATCGTCGCCATGGCCTACGGCATCGGCCAGGTCTCGGGCTGCCACGTCAATCCGGCCGTGAGCCTCGGCGCTCTCGTCGCGGGCCGGATGAGCCAATCGGATTTCATCACCTACGTGGTCGCGCAAGTCGCCGGCGCCATCGCTGGCGCGGCCGTTCTATATCTCATCATGTCGGGCAAGGCGGCCGGTTGGGACGGCGGCCTCGGACAGAACGGTTGGGGACCGGGTTATCTCGGCGAATACAATCTGACTTCGGCGTTCCTCTACGAGGTCATCGCCACCTTCCTGTTCCTGGTCTGCATCCTCGGCGTCACGCAGAGAGGCGCGCCGGTGGGCTTGGCGGGACTTGCCATCGGCCTCACCCTGATCGCGCTCCATCTCTTGGGCATCAAGATCACCGGCACCTCGCTCAACCCGGCCCGCTCGATTGGGCCCGCGCTCGTCGGCGCCGGGGCCAATCCCGCGGCGCTCGGCCAGGTCTGGCTCTTCATCGTCGCCCCCTTGATCGGGGCTGGCATCGCCGGCTTCCTGTTCAAGCCCGGCGGCGTGCTTGCGGCGGAGGATGAGATCCCGGCGCGCGGCGCCGCGAAGTCGGATGTCGCGCCCGGCGCCTCGGCGCCGCGCAAGCGCCATTAGACGCGACAAGCGGAGCCGGCTAGACCAGCCGGCTCTGCTCCACGGCGGCGCCGATGAAGGAGGCGAAGAGCGGGTGCGGGCTGAAAGGCCGCGACTTGAGCTCGGGGTGGAATTGCACGCCGACGAACCAGGGGTGATCCGGGATCTCGACGATCTCCGGCAAGAGCCCGTCGGGTGAAAGCCCCGAAAAGCGCAAGCCCGCCGCCTCGAGCTTGTTGCGGTAGCGCATGTTGACTTCGTAGCGGTGACGGTGGCGCTCGGAGATGCGGGTCGCGCCGTAGATTTGGGCGACCTTGCTGCCCTTGGCGAGCACGGCGTCATAGGCGCCGAGCCGCATGGTGCCGCCGAGATTGCCGTTCGACTGCCGCTTCTGCAGTTCCTCGCCCTTCATCCATTCGGTCATCAGGCCGATCACCGGCTCGTCGGTCGGTCCGAACTCGGTCGAGCTCGCGCCCTCGATCCCGGCAATGTCGCGGGCGACCTCGATCACGGCCATCTGCATGCCGAAGCAGATGCCGAAATAAGGCAGCCGCCTTGTCCGGGCATATTTCGCGGCTTTGATCTTTCCTTCCGCGCCCCGCTCGCCGAAACCGCCCGGCACGAGGATGCCATGCACGTCCTCGAGATAGGCTGAGGCGTCCTCGCTCTCGAAGGTCTGCGATTCGATCCATTGCAGGTTCACGCGCACCTTGTTGGCGATGCCGCCATGGACGAGCGCCTCGTTCAGCGACTTATAGGCGTCCTTGAGCCCGGTATATTTGCCGACGACGGCGACGGTGACTTCGCCGTCGGGATCGGCGATGGTCTCGGCGATTTCCTGCCAGCGCTTAAGGTCGGGCTCGGGCGCGCTTGTGATGCCGAATGCCGCCAATACCTCGCGGTCGAGACCTTCGGCGTGATAGGCAATGGGCACGTCGTAGATGCTCTGCACGTCGAGCGCCTGGATCACCGCCTCGGGCCGGACATTGCAGAAGAGCGCGATCTTGCGCCGCTCGTCCCGCGGCAGCGGCCGGTCGGTACGGCAAAGCAGAACGTCGGGTTGGATGCCGATCGAGCGCAGCTCCTTCACCGAATGCTGGGTCGGCTTGGTCTTGAGCTCGCCCGCGCTCGGGATGAACGGAACCAGGGTGAGGTGAATAAAGGCGGTCGAGCCGCGCGGCAGCTCGTTGCCGAGCTGGCGGATCGCCTCGAAGAAGGGCAAGCCCTCGATGTCGCCGACCGTGCCGCCGATCTCGCACAGCACGAAATCGACCCCTTCATTGCCGGTGGTGATGAAGTTCTTGATCGCGTCGGTGACGTGCGGAATGACCTGCACGGTCGCGCCGAGAAAGTCCCCGCGCCGCTCCTTGGCGATGATGCCCTGATAGATGCGCCCGGTGGTGATGTTGTCGGCCTGGCAGGCGGGACGCCCGGTGAAGCGCTCGTAATGGCCGAGATCGAGGTCGGTCTCGGCGCCGTCGTCGGTGACGAACACCTCGCCGTGCTGATAGGGGCTCATGGTCCCTGGATCGACGTTGAGATAGGGATCGAGCTTGCGCAAGCGCACGCTGAACCCCCGGGCCTGCAACAGCGCGCCGAGCGCCGCAGAGGCCAACCCCTTGCCGAGTGAGGAAACCACGCCGCCGGTAATGAAGACGTACCGCGCCATGGGCCTCGACCATACACCGAAACGCGGGCGAGTCGGTAGTCCCAAACAGCGTTTCGGCCCGCCTTAAGCGCGCGTTATCCCCGGAAGTTCGGAGTTTACGCTATTGCGACTGCGGGGCCTGGGGCGCGGAAGGCGCCGTCGGCGCTTGCGGTGAAGCGGGTGCGGGCGCTCCGGGAACTTGGAGCGGCGCGAGTCCCCTTTCTCCGGCAGGCAATATGGTCGCGGCAGGCTTCTGATGCGCGGCCAGGATCGACAGCGCGAGGCTCGTCGCAAAGAAGCAGGCGGCGAGGACCGCGGTGGTCTTGGTCAGCGCAGTGCCGGCGCTGCGCCCGGTCATGAACCCGCCGCCGCCGCCGCCACCGCCAATCCCGAGCGCCCCGCCTTCGGAACGCTGCAACAGGATGACGCCCACGAGCGTCAGGGCAACCATGACGTGGATCAGGAGAAGAACAGTGCTCATCGTGTCGCTTTCGTTTTTGCCGGCGCTGTCTTATCCGAATCTGCCAGGGTTTGGCTAGGTTTGACATCGGCCACCGAGGGAGCGGCCGCCCCCGGTTTTCGGTCGGGGGGTGGGATATCGGCGCTCTCCGTGCCTTCGGTGTCCGGCTGCGGCGTATCGGCGCTCCCGACCTCGGTGCCTTGCGGCGGCTCGGGCTTGCGATCGGGCAAGGTCATGGCATCGCCGCTCGGCGGCGTCGCCGCCTGTTTGACCACGCCCCCGCCGCGACAGCGGAACTCGATCATCTCCTCCACGGCAAGGAATTCGCGGACCTTCTCGATCTCGCCGGTGTTGAGATGGCCCTTCACCCAGTCGGGGCCGCGCTCCAGAGCCGTCTTCATCTCGCGCGTGAGCAGCCTGTTCCGGTCGGCCTGCAGCTTGAGGCAGGATTCCCGGTCGAGCGGCTCGGCATAGGCACGCGCGCCGGGAAGCACGGCAACCGTGCCGGCGACAAGCGCCATGACAATGAAGCGCAGCAACGGCATCACAACTGCCTGCAGGATTGTACCCCGGCCGCAGATCGCCACCATCAACATGACGAAAATCGACCGATTTGCCAACCCCGCTCCCCTGGAAGATCAACCGCTAAGCTATGGGCAATAGGCGGAAAGAATGGCGTGGAAATCGCTCGCCTTGAGGCTCGCGCCACCGACGAGCGCCCCGTCGACGTCGCGAATGGCAAGAAGCTCCGCGGCATTCTGAGGTTTGACCGAGCCGCCATAGAGGATGCGAAGATCGCTGTTTCCAGGGCCGAGCAGGCGGCCGAGCGTCTCGCGAATGAAGCCGTGCGCGGCGGCGATGTCGGCCGGCGTCGGCGTGAGCCCGGTGCCGATCGCCCATACCGGCTCATAGGCGATCACGGCGGTCGCGGCCCGCGCCTCGCGCGGCAGCGACCCTTCGAGCTGCCGCCCCACCACCGCCAGCGTCTCGCCCTTCAGCCGCTCGTGCTCGGTCTCGCCGACGCAGATGATGGCGCCAAGCCCGGCGCGGAAGGCGGCGCGCGCCTTGGCGTTAACCACGGCGTCGGTTTCGCCGTGGTCATGCCGCCGCTCGGAATGCCCCACGATCACGGCGCGCGCGCCGGCGTCGGCCAGCATCTCGGCGGCGATGTCGCCGGTATGGGGACCGGAAGCGAGCGGATGGCAGTCCTGCGCGCCCAGCACGATGGCGCTTCCCTCGAGGACCTCGCGCGCCCGCGACAGCAACGTCGCCGGCGGGCAAACCATGATTTCGGCCCTGGGCGCCGGACCCTCGGCCAGGCGCTCTCTCAGCGTTCGAAGCTCGGCCAAGGAGGCGCCGACCCCGTTCATCTTCCAATTGCCCGC
>JBFWTF010000083.1:0-9918 GCA_050247995.1 Methyloceanibacter sp.
TCACATCGTCGGGGAGCTTGACCGGGAGATCGCTCTCGGGCACCGGCACGATGCCGCATTTGGCGCAATGGATCATCGGGATCGGGCAGCCCCAATAGCGCTGGCGCGAGATGCCCCAGTCGCGCAAGCGGTATTGAACCTGGCGCGCGGCCGCGGGCTTGCCCTTGAGCTTGGTCTTGGCGAGCCGGTCGGAGACCGCCTCCTTCGCCGCGGCGACGTCGAGACCGTCGAGAAAGCCCGAATTGATCAGGATCCCGTCGCCGGTATAGGCCTCGTCGGCGATGGCGAAGCGCTCCGCGTCTTCACCCGGCGGCAGCACGACGGGAGTGACGGGGAGACCGTAGCTGCGCGCGAATTCGAGGTCGCGCTGATCGTGCGCCGGACAGCCGAAGATGGCGCCCGTGCCGTACTCCATGAGAATGAAATTGGCGATGAAGACGGGAAGCGTGGCGCCCTCGATCAGGGGGTGGTGCACGCGCAAGGACGTGTCGAGGCCCTTCTTCGCCAGCGTCTCGAGCGCGGCCGCGCTCGTGCCGTGATGGTGGCATTCGTCGATGAAGGCGCGCGCCGCCGCGCTCCGCTCGGCGATCGTCCTGGCGAGCGGATGGTCGGGCGAGATCGCGATGAAACTTGCGCCGAACAGCGTGTCGGGGCGGGTGGTGAACACCGCGATGACCTCATGCCCTTCGGGCGCGGTCCCCGCGACGGCGAAGCGGACGAGCAGTCCCTCCGAACGGCCGATCCAGTTCGCCTGCATCAGCCTGACCTTGTCGGGCCAGCGCTCGAGCCGGTCGAGCGCCTGAAGCAGGTCCTCGGCGTAGTCGGTGATCTTGAACACCCATTCCGGCTGCTCGCGCTGCTCGACGAGCGCGCCCGAGCGCCAGCCGCGCCCGTCGATCACCTGCTCGTTGGCGAGCACGGTCCGATCGACCGGATCCCAGTTGACTTTCCGGGTCTTGCGGTCGACCAGGCCCGCCTTGAGGAGATCGAGGAACAGGCGCTGCTGCTGGTGGTAGTAGTCGAGGTCGCAGGTGGCGAGTTCACGGGTCCAGTCGAGCGACAGCCCCATGCTCTTGAGCTGGCCGCGCATCGCCGCGATGTTGTCGTAGGTCCATTTGGCGGGATGGACGCCGCGCTCGATGGCGGCGTTCTCGGCCGGAAGTCCGAAGGCGTCCCAGCCCATGGGATGGAGCACGTTATGGCCCTTGGCGCGCATGTAGCGGGCGACCACGTCACCCATGGTGTAGTTGCGCACATGGCCCATATGGATGCGCCCCGACGGGTATGGGAACATTTCAAGAACATAGTATTTTGGGCGCGAGTCGCCCTCGGTGGCGCGGAAGATGCCCCGCTCCTCCCAGGCCGCCTGCCAGTGCTTTTCCCGTTTGGGCGCGTCGTAGCGTTCCGCCGCCATGATTCCCGCTCTTCGTGCGTTAGCGCATGCGGAATGAACCAGAATGGCGAGGGCGGTCAAGTTACGCGCGCGGCCAAGCCTGCTAGATAGCGGCCATGGAACCCGGCGCCTCCCATCCCGTCCCCGTCTCCGAGCGGCTCGCGCTCGTGCGCCAGGAGATCGCGCTCGCCGCCGAGGCGGCCGGCCGCGCCCCCGCTTCGGTCAAGCTGGTCGCTGTGACGAAGACGGTGGAAGCGCCCGTCATCGCCGAGGCGATCGCGCTCGGCCAGCGTTGCTTCGGCGAAAACCGGGTGCAGGAGGCGCAACGCAAATGGCCGGCGCTCAAAGAGCAGCATCAAGGTCTCGAGCTCCATCTCATCGGGCCTCTGCAAACCAACAAGGTGCGCGAGGCGGTCGCGCTGTTCGATGTTATCGAGACGCTGGACCGGCCGAAGCTCGCGCGCGTTCTTGCCGAGGAGACGGCGCGCTCCGGCAAGCGGCCGCGCCTCTTCGTGCAGGTCAACACCGGGGAGGAAGAACAGAAGGCGGGCATTCCGCCGAGCGAGGCCGAGAGCTTCATCGCGCTCTGCCGCGACACCTTCGCGCTCGCCATCGACGGGCTCATGTGCATTCCCCCGTTCGACGAGGAGCCCGCCATGCATTTCGCGCTGCTGGCCAAGATCGCGGAGAAAACCGGCATCAAGGAATTGAGCATGGGCATGAGCGGCGATTTCGCCCGCGCCATTTCCTTCGGCGCGACCTATGTCCGCATCGGCACGGCGATCTTCGGCGCGCGCGGCACTTGATCAGGCGCCAATCATGATCGTCGATCGCGGCCCGAGATACGCGAGCAGCAGGGCGAGGTCGCGCCGCGTGAGCGCGATGCAGCCCTCGGTCGGCGTCAATCCCGGACGGGCGAGGTGGATGAAGATGGCGCTGCCTTTGCCGCGCACGCGGGGGACGTCGTTGTAGCCGAGCACGATCACGACATCGTAGAGCCGGTCGGCGCGCTTCAAGCCCTCGGCGCTTCGCCGCGACGGCAGCCTGACCAGCCGGTTGTAGTTGACGTCGGCGGGATCGTCGCACCAGCCGTCATGATCGCGGATGGCGCGAAGCGACAAGCGCGTGCGCGGAGCCATGCCGCGGTCGGCGCGGTACAGGACTTCGCGCACCGGAAAGCGGCCGCGCGGCGTTCCGCCGTCGCCTTCGCGCTTCAGCGTGGCGATGCCGCCGCGCCCGAGCGCGGCGCGGCGCACCTCGCGGCCGAACGCGATCCGCCCCTCGCAGCCGTTTCCCGGCGCGCGCCGCACAGTGACCGGTCCCGAGCGCTTGACCCGCATGATCGTTGGCGTCCTTTTTGGCAGGCCTTCCCTTAGGCCTTGCGACGGGCTTGTCCGGGGGCCTTGCCCCCCTTACAACTCCGGGACGGCAGTGAACCAGCCAGGATGGATATGAGCAACGCCCGCAAGATCCTCATCATCGACGATGACGACGAGCTTCGCGAATCGTTGAGCGAGCAGCTCAGCCTGCACGAGGAGTTCGAGACGGAGCTGGCGCCGACCGCCTCCGAAGGCCTGAAACTGGCCCGCAACGGCCATATCGACCTCGTCCTCCTCGATGTCGGGCTTCCCGACCTCGACGGGCGCGAAGCCTGCAAGCTGCTGCGCCGCGGCGGCTTCAAGGGCCCCGTCGTCATGCTGACCGGCCAGACCTCCGACGCCGACACGATCCTCGGGCTGGAATCGGGCGCCAACGATTACATCACCAAGCCGTTCCGCCTCGGCGTTCTGCTCGCCCGCATTCGCGCCCAGCTCAGACAGCACGAGCAGAGCGAGGATGCGGTCTTCACCATCGGTCCCTACACCTTCAAGCCCGCGGCCAAGCTTCTGGTCGATGCGGCCGGCGCCAAGATCAGACTGACCGAGAAAGAGACCTCGATCCTGAAATATCTCTATCGCGCCGGCGAGCGGGTCGTGACCCGCGACGTGCTCTTGCACGAGGTGTGGGGCTATAACGCCGGCGTCACTACCCATACGCTCGAAACGCATATCTACCGCCTGCGCCAGAAGATCGAGAAGGATCCTTCCCAGGCCGAGCTCCTCATCACCGAGACCGGCGGCTACAAGCTCGTGCCCTAGAGAATAATTCAGTCGCGCTGGACCAAACCCGGACCCCCACCCCGGCCCTCCCTTGTAGGGGGAGGGAGAGCGATATGTCGCTTCCATTTTCTCCCCCCTGAAAGGGGGGAGTAAGAGGGGGGTCATGATTCAATTCGGTGAGATAACGACCTGGCGCGCCGCGCCTTCGGTCACGCGATGGCGAAATCGGCGATGACCGGCACGTGGTCGGAGGTGCGCTTCCAGTCGCGCGCCTTGTCGAGCACCGTCATCGATTGCGTGACGCCGTCGAGAGAGGGCGTCGTCCAGATATGGTCGAGACGCCGGCCGCGATTTGAAGCGCGCCAGTCGCGATTGCGATAACTCCACCAGGTGAAGAGCTTCTCCTCCGCCGGAACGTGCCGGCGCATCACGTCGATGAAGCCGAGCGAGGCCTGGACGCGTTCGAGCCGCTCCACTTCGGCCGGCGTGTGGCTCACGACTTTGAGGAGCTGCTTGTGCGACCAGACATCGGTCGGGAGCGGCGCGACGTTGAGATCGCCGACCATGATCATGCGGCTGTTCCGCTTGCCGCGCGTCGCTTCGTACCAGGCGGCGAGCGCTTCGAGGAAGTCGAGCTTGTGGCGGAAGCGGTCGTTCAGCGCGGGGTCGGGGATGTCGCCGCCGGCCGGCACATAGACGTTGTGGAGCACGATCGGCTTTGCGCCCGCGCCATCGAGCGCGACGGAAAGATGGCGCGCGTGGCCGCGCCCGCAAATGTCGCGGCGCTCTTGAAGCGTGAAAGGCAGGCGCGAGAGCGTGGCGACGCCGTGATAGCCCTTTTGCCCCGCGATCGCGATGTGCTTGAAGCCGAGCGCGCCGAGCTCGCGCGCGGGGAAACTCTCCTCGAGGCATTTGATCTCTTGCAGGCAGAGGATGTCCGGCTCGTGCGCCTTGACGAAGCGGCGCACGAGATCGAGCCGGAGCCTGACGGAGTTGATGTTCCAGGTGGCGAGGCGGAAGCGCATGGAGGCGGAAGTCTCGGTGCGCGGGTGGCGAAAAGCAACGCGCGGCTTGGCCCCGTCCACATTCGGGGAGGAGGCCAGAGGCCGTCGAAGGAGAGGTGGGCCAACCCCCAAAAGGAAGAAGCCCCGGAGACGGGGGGACTCGGGGCTTCTCCGGTTCCGTTTGGGGGGAACCTGTGGCGGGAGAGGGAACCCCGCCACTGCAACCTAGATAGCCAGGGCGCGGGCCGTTTCAACCCCTCGAAGCAGGCGGCAAGTATTGGTGGCAATAGGCAAAAGAAAAGGCGCCCAACCGCTGCGCGTGGTTGGGCGCCAGAAGCGCGTTTTCGCGCGCGTGCCGGGAGGGAAGCCGGCACGAGCGAACCACATCTTCGGCTAGACGGGGGGCACTACCGATGAAAGCGACGTGGTCCGCTTCTAGGACCCAGAGATAAGTAGATTTCGGATCGATTTCAACGCTAGCCCCGGGAAAAATTTAATACGACGTAAACGGCCCTGCCGCTGGGGAGCTAAGACGTTGATTTAGAGAAGAAATCGTGCCCAGGCCGGCCCCGGTAAAATCGCCGTGAGAGGCCTTCCGGAACCCCTAGCGGAAGGGCTGGAAACCCTGTTTCGAGGTGAAGAAATCGGCCGCCACCTTCCGCCCCGGAACGACGTCGCTGACGATCACCCGCGTGGTCAGGTTTTGCGCGTCGGTGATGCTCCACTCTTTCAGCTGGAGCTCGGGGCCGTTCTGGAACACGAGCTTGATCGTGCCGGCGGCGTCGCCCGACTTGTCCTCGAGCGTGACGGCGAGCAGGCCTTCCTGGGTCTCGACGCCGACGATGCGGGCGTCATTGGCGATATCGACCGACTCCGACAGCAGCAGTTTGAACGGCGTCGACTGGATCGGGTATTTCTCGACCGTCTTCAGGTCGGAATCCTCGATGGCGAGATGGCTCCCGTCGGCGATGATGCGGAGCGCGCTCGGCGGCGCGTAGTCGAACCTGATCTTGCCCGGCCGCTGCACGTAGAAGCGGCCCGAGGACTGCTTGTTGGTGGAATCGACCTGCTGGAAGCTGCCTTGCAGATTGGTGATGCCGTTGAAATAGGCGTTGACGCGCGCGATCGCCTCGGTCTGATCCTCGCCGATCAGCGGCGTCGAGGCTTGGGCCGCCTCGACCGCCGCCTCCCAGCCGGCGCCTTCATCGACGGTTGAAGGAACGATCTCCTCGGACGGCGCCGCGGCCGCCCCGGCCTGCTCGCCGGTCGGCGCTACGATGGTGTCCTCGGGCTGGGTCAGCCCTTGCGGGGCCGGGGCAGGTTGAGGCGCGGCGGGTGGCGTCTTGGCGACGGTGCTCGCGCCCTCCTGGGCGGGAGCGGATCCGGTCGAAAGCACAAGGGCAAGCGGCAGCGCGAACGTGAGCCCGGCGGTCTTGCGGCTAATCATCTACCCCCCTCCGGCGACCGGCGGCGCGAAACGACGCCAAACGGATAGATGATTCAGGCAAATCTGGTCAACTTCTTGGCGGCCGAAAGCTCCTCCCCGCCGCCGGCCGGGCGGGAATTTCCGCCGTTTTGGCGGTTTGCGGCGCCGGGGCCGGCAAAGCCTCGATCGAGCCAGCCGGCCGCGCGGTGAGCGGGGCCGGCTGCGACCGACTGCCAAAGGACACGCCCCGGGGGCGAGCGCTAGCTGCGCGTCAGGGAGCCGCTAGTTGCAGTAGAGCCTGTTGCCATAGCGAGAGCAATTCCGGCCGTTAGACCCGTAGGTCGTGTTGCCGTAAGTGCTCCACGAGTTGCCGTGATTGTCGTAAGTCGTGTTCCCGTAGGTGGAATAGGAACTGCCGTCCGAGCCATAGAGAGTGTTCCCATACCTCGACCACGAGTTGCCGCTGTTATCGTAGATGGTGTTGCCATAGCGCGTATAGCTCGACCCATCCGAGCCATAGAGCCTGTTGCCGTAGGTTGTGTACGTCTGCGCCGCCGCGCTCGTGGCGAAGAGAATGACGGCTGCTGCCGCCCAGATCAGCTTGTGCATGGGGACCCCGTTTCCTCGAAAGACTTAATCTGACGGGGAGAGGGTACCTGCGCTCGCCACAACTTAAAAGGGTATAAATTCAGCTTATGCGCGTAAAAGGAGCGGGCCCGATGATGGACCCCTCAAGCGTCAGCCCGGCGCTCTCGGCGTGCGCTTGAGCGGCAGATAGGCCGCTTTCCGGCTCCTAATAGGGCCGTTCGGCGTCCTCGCCGCCCACCAGGATTTCCCGTTTTCCGGCATGGTTGGCCGCGCCGATCAGGCCCTCGTTCTCCATGCGCTCGACGAGGGAGGCGGCGCGGTTGTAGCCGATGCCGAGCCGCCGCTGGACGTAGCTGGTCGAGGCCTTGCGGTCGCGGAGCACGACGGCCACGGCCTGGTCGTAGAGGTCGTCGCCCGAGGAGCCGTATTCGCCGCCCTCTTCTCCGTCCTCGCCCTCCGCCTCTTCCTCGTCGGTGACGGCGTCGAGATAGGCGGGCGCGCCCTGCTTCTTCAGATGGCGCACCACTTTCTCCACCTCGTCGTCGGCGACGAACGGCCCGTGCACGCGCATGATCCTGCCGCCGCCCGCCATGTAGAGCATGTCGCCCTGTCCGAGCAGCTGCTCGGCGCCCTGTTCGCCGAGAATGGTGCGGCTGTCGATCTTCGAGGTGACCTGGAAGCTCACCCGCGTCGGGAAGTTCGCCTTGATCGTGCCGGTGATGACGTCGACGCTCGGGCGCTGCGTCGCGGTGATGAGATGGATGCCGGCCGCGCGCGCCATCTGGGCGAGGCGCTGCACCGCCGCTTCGATGTCCTTGCCCGCGACCATCATCAGATCGGCCATCTCGTCCACGATCACCACGATGTAGGGCATGGGATCGTAGTCCATCTCCTCCTGCTCGTAGATGGCGCGGCCGGTGGCGCGATCGAAGCCGGTCTGCACCGTCCGGGTCAGGACTTCGCCCTTGGCCTCGGCCTGGAGGATGCGGGAATTGTAGCCCTTGATGTCGCGGACGCCCAATTTCGACATGCGCTTGTAGCGCTCCTCCATCTCGCGCACGGTCCATTTGAGCGCGACCACCGCCTTCTTCGGATCGGTGACGACCGGCGCGAGCAGATGCGGGATGCCGTCATAGACGGAAAGCTCGAGCATCTTGGGATCGATCATGATGAATTTGCATTGATCGGGCGACAGCCGGTAGAGCAGCGACAGGATCATGGTGTTGATCCCGACCGACTTGCCCGAGCCGGTGGTGCCGGCGATGAGGAGGTGGGGCATGCGCGCGAGATCGACGATGATCGGCTCGCCGCCGATATTCTTGCCGAGCGCGAGCGCGAGCCGCGCGTCGGTCGCCTCGAAATCGTCCGCCTCGATCATCTCGCGCAAGACCACGATCTCGCGGCGGTCGTTGGGAAGCTCGATGCCGATGGCGTTGCGGCCGGGAACGACGGCGACGCGCGCGGCGACCGCGCTCATCGAGCGGGCGATGTCGTCGGCAAGGCCGATCACGCGCGACGACTTGGTTCCGGGCGCGGGCTCGAGCTCGTAGAGCGTGACCACGGGGCCGGGCCTGACATTGGTGATCTCGCCCTTGACGCCGAAATCCTGCAATACGCCCTCGAGTTCGCGGGCATTTTCCTGCAAGACCTCGTCGCTGATGCCGCGCCCCTTGTTGCCTTTGGGCTGCGGTTGCAACAGCTTGGTCGAAGGCGGCTCGTAAGGCTCGCCGCTGTGGTCCTGGCGGGCGAGGCCGGTGTGCTTCTTCTTGTTCTTTCCTGCTTCGAGGCGCGTGATGCGGTAGTTGGGCGAGGTGATGTCGTCGCTGTCCTCGTCCTCGTCCTCGTCCTCATCCTCGAACGCTTCGCCGATCGGCGCCGGGCCGAAGGAGGGTTCGATGCGGCCGTCGGCGTCGAATCTCTGCCCGGACCTGTCGCCGTCCTCGGCTTCGCTGTCGTCCGCCGCCTCGATCTCCGGCTCTTCCTCTCTGTCCTTGCGGCGGAAGCTGTGGCGAAGCTTGGTGCCGGCATGCATGGCGACGTGCATGGCCGCGCCGAGCGAGGCGTTGGCCCATTCGCCGGCCGCTCCGCTCCGCGGCGCCCACAACGCGATGAGCCGCGAGGTCGAGGTGCCGCAGGCGAACAGGAGCGTCATGATTCCGAGCACGAGAAAGGCGAGGCCGGCGACGAAGGAGACGGCCGCCTCAGGCAGGAACGGTCCGATCACATGGGCGCCGGCCATGAGGAAGTCGCCGAGGATGCCGCCGAGCCCGTTGGGAAGAGGCCAGCTCTTCGGCTGCGGTAGGGCGGCGAAGGCGGCGGCGAGCAGAATGACGGATGCGGGCCACGCCAATAGCCGGCTTCTCCGGCGGTCCGGCGTCGTGTGGAACACGAGGTGCCAGCCCCAGGCCGCGAGCGGCAGGAACAGGATGATGGCGGCGAGCCCCAGCATTTGGATGGTGATATCGGCCAGCACCGCGCCCCAGGAGCCGAGCCAGTTGCGCGGCAAGGCGCGGGTGGCGTTGTTGAGGCTCGGGTCGTGCACCGACCAGGTGGCAAGGCTCGCCCACGCGGCGCAGGCGATGGCGACGAACACCAGCCCATAGCCGCCGAACATGAGCCGGCGCAGGCCCGATTCGACCGCCCCCGGCAGGAGCCGCCGGCGCGCCTTCGTTCTTCCTCTGCTCGCCATCCCTCAACCCAATGTGGCGACGACCCGCGTCAAGGCCTCGCGTGTGGTCTCCGCATCATGCACGAGCGCGATCCTGACATAATCGGTCCCCGGATTGACGCCATCGGGTCCGGCGTGTGCGAGATAGGTGCCCGGCAGCACTTTGACACCACACCCTTTCCAAAGGGTTTTCGCCGCCGCCTCCCCGCCCCCGAAAACGGCCATATTCAGCCAAAGAAAGAAGCCTCCGTCGGGCCTCCGGTAGCCGTAGCGGCGCCCGAGCACCGCGTCGGCGACGGCGAAATTGCGCCGGTAGAGCCCCCGCCCCTCGGCCACGTGATTCTCGTCGGCCCAGGCCTTGGCCGAGGCGTGCTGGATGGGGAGCGGCACTTGCGGGCAGGCGACGTTGCGAAAGCGGCCGAAGGCGGCGATGAAGGCCGGGTCGCCCGCGACGAAGCCCGAGCGGAGGCCGGGGAGCCCTGAGCGCTTGGACAGCGACTGGAAGATCGCGACATTGGCGAGGCTTGCCGTCTCGGCCAAGACCGTTTCGGCCAAGGCCGTCTCGAGCGCGCCGGGCGGCGGGGTCTCGCCATAGATCTCGGAATAGCATTCGTCGGCGAAGAGGATGAAATCGTGAGCCCGCGCCAGGGCGATCGCGCGGGCGAGGTAGGCGCGGCTCGCGACCGCGCCTTGGGGGTTCGACGGCGTGTTGAGGTAGAAGGCGGCCGTGCGCGCAAGAA
>JBFWTF010000084.1:0-9906 GCA_050247995.1 Methyloceanibacter sp.
GAACATAGTAGCCACAGGGGTCCTGCAAGACGGTGACCTTCAACTCTGCGATTCCTGGAAAGGCCTCGTCTCGATTGGTCGTCGAACCTAGGAAAGGCGTGTGTTTGGGCAATCGTGCACACTCCCGCTGGAATGTTGACTTCCGTGCGCTGACTTCAGTCCATTAGGTCCGCCTAACAACTGCGCTCAGCGATGAGCTTGGTAATTGGTTCCGATAACTGGAACCACTCGCCGCGAACGCGGTAAGCAGCAAAACGATCGTGCAGCACGCGTTCTTCCGAAATATCGCCCGGAATAACCATATGAACACAAAGGCCATACGGCGATGCGGTTCTCAGTGATCGCAAGCGGTGTCGGAGCTTGGTTGTGAAGCCGATCTTCACGAGTTTCTTGTCTCAGGACCAATGAAATAGATGCATGGGCCATCGTCGGATCGGTGCATCGCCGCGGTAGCTATCTCAATCCACCGTCGTCGTTGCGAGGCGCTAAGTTCCGGAAAATTTTTGCTGTCTTCCCTAAACGCTTCTATCAATACCTCAGCGAAATCACTGCCCTCGTTTTCAGCCGCCTCCGCTATCTCATCTACCCTATTCTGAAGATTCCGACGCAGCGCCTCAGCCTTGGCTCTTCTCAACCACTTGCGCCGTTCCCCGCGACGCAGGTCGCGCAAGACGTCATCGTCCAGACACAGGATCCAGTCGTCCGGCAGGGAGTAAGGAGCACCAGCACGCTCCAAGTTCGTGATCAATTGCTCAAAAGCCCCATCGTGCATTCGAAGCTGTCCTATGCCGGAGTAGCTTTGTACCCGATTCGAAATATAGCCGCGAGTTGAGCAATGAGCTTATCGGCACCAAGCGACCGAACGACTCCGCAATTAGATGGCCTGCGCGAGGTGGCTTTCAAAATTGCCGCGGGTGAATGCGTCCACCGTCGAACCGATCCACGTCGACAACTGCATTTCGGATATTGAGGTTATGCCACCTAAAGAACCACTCACTGTCCAAACGCCTAAACTCAAGGTCCAGTTCGTGGCGTAGTTTCAATTCGAACGGAGTCGCGGCACCAGACAGGATTGAAGGTTCGGCAATCATTCATAACATCGTGCGAATTTCGCTCCTGGGGGCGAATCACTCTTGAGACTAATCTACTACCTCACCTCTCCCTCGTCGGCAGGAATGAGGGGGACCTCAATAATCGACGCGGACGAGGTAGAGGCCCGACGGGGGCGCGACGGGGCCGCAGGCGCCGCGCGTCCTTGCATCGAGCGCAGCGGCAAGATCGCGCGCGGTCCATTTGCCTTCGCCGACGAGCTTGAGCGAGCCCACCATCGAGCGCACCTGATTGTGGAGGAAGGAGCGGGCGGAAGCCGCGATCCTGATCTCCTCGCCGTCGCGCGTCACTTCGAGCAGGTCGAGCGTCTTCACCGGCGATGCCGCCTGGCACTCAGAGGAGCGGAAGGTGGAGAAGTCGTGATGGCCGACGAGGACTTGCGCCGCTTCGTGCATGGCCTCGGCGTCGAGGGGTTGCGGCACCTGCCAGGCGCGGTCGCGGTCGAGCGCGAGCGGGCTGCGCCGGTTGACGATGCGATAGAGATAGTGCCGCGCTCTTGCCGAAAGGCGCGCGTCGAAATCGCCGGCCGCATGCTCGCAAGCGAGAACGCTGACGGGATCGGGCCGGAGTTGCGCGTTCAGGGCTTCGCGCACCTTCCACGGCTCCCAATCCTTGGCGAGGTCCATATGCGCCACCTGGGCCAAAGCATGCACGCCCGCATCGGTGCGGCCCGCGCCGCGCGGTATGCAATCCTCGCCCGAGAAGGCCTTGATCGCCTCCGCCAGGCGCGCCTGCACCGAAGGGCCGTTCTGTTGCATCTGCCAGCCGACGAAGGGCGTGCCGTCATATTCGATGGTGAGCTTGTAGCGCGGCATGGCTTAGGCGAGCACGGTCCCGGCCTCGAGCTTGACCCCGCGCAAGAACTCGGCAGCTTGCATCGGTTTCTTTCCCGCGCGCTGTACTTCGGTGAGTCTCACCGCGCCCTTGCCGCAGGCGATGGTGAGCTCATCGTCGAGCAGCGTTCCCGCAGGCCCAGACCCTTTCGCCACTGCCGCACGCAATACCTTGACGCGTTCGCGCCTGCCGCCAAGCGCGATCTCGAACCAGGCGCCGGGATGCGGCGAGAGACCGCGAATGCGGTCATGCACGTCGCGCGCCGGAAGGCGCCAATTGACGCGCCTCTCGCGCGGATCGAGCTTGGGCGCATAGGTCGCGGCCGCGTCGTTCTGGGGACGGCAATCGAGACGCCCCTGCTCGGCTTCGGCGAGCGCCTTCACCATCAATTCGGCGCCGAGCGGCGCCAGCGCGTCATGCAGCTCGCCCGCGGTCATCTCCGGGCCGATCTTGACGCGGCTGGCAAGGCAAACAGGGCCTGCATCCAAGCCTTCGGTCACGCGCATGATCGTGACCCCGCTCTGCGTGTCGCCCGCCATGACGGCGCGATTGATCGGGGCTGCGCCGCGCCAATGCGGCAAGAACGAAGCATGGATGTTGAAGGCGCCATGCGGCGGCGCCTCGAGGATCTCGTTGGGCAGGATCAGCCCGTAAGCCACGACCACGGCGGCGTCGGCCTTCAGCGCACGGAAGCGCTCGGCTTCGCCTGGAGCTTTCAGCGTTTCGGGCGTGAACACCTGAAGGCCCGCTTCGTCGGCCGCCTGATGCACCGGCGATTTCCGCAAATTCATGCCGCGCCCGGCTTCGCGCGGCGGCTGGGTGTAGACGGCCACGACCTCGTGGCCCGCAGCCAAGATGGCGCGAAGCGCCGGAACGGCGAAGCCCGGCGTTCCCATGAAGACAATGCGCATCGGCGGACTTTCTGTTCGCGGGGGTCTTGGCGAGGCGGGCAGCTTCGCTGCGATCATTCCTCGCGATAGATGCCCCAGACGGCATAAAGCGCGCTTGCGGTCGCCAGCAGGAACAGGACCGACAGCAGGCCGCTTTCGACGTTCCAGCCGAGCAGCCGGCCGGTATCGTAGAACACGTACACGCCGAAGGTGAAGGCGAGGCCGTAGAGATAGGGGCGCCCCTTTCCCGCGGCGATGGCGGCGATGACGGCAACGGCAATTTCGAGCGCGATGGAAAGAGTGAGAAGTGTCATGTCTAGAGCGCCTCGGCACGCTTCTGCTTGGTGAATTTCCGCACCACCATATCGCGCTTCAGCCGCGACAGATAATCGATGAAGAGGATGCCATTGAGGTGGTCGATCTCGTGCTGCACGAGGGTGGACCAGATGCCTTCGAGCTCCTGCTCCCGAGGCTTGCCCTCGCGGTCGAGATAAGCCACGCGGGTCTTCGCCGGCCGCTCGATCTCGGCGGTGAAATCGGGAATGGACAGGCACCCCTCGTCATGCATCCGCAGCTCGGCGGAACGGTCGAGAATCTCGGGATTGATCATGACGAGCGGGGACGGCGGCGCGTCCTCCTTGGCCGGATCCATGACGATCAGGCGCCGGGACACGCCGATCTGGGGCGCGGCAAGCCCGATGCCGGGGGCCTCGTACATGGTCTCGAACATGTCGTCGATGAGCCGGCGAAGCTCGGCATCGACGCGCTCGACGGGCTTCGACTGCTTGCGCAGAAGGGCGTCGGGAAGGGTGAGGATGGGTCGGATAGCCATTTGAAGGGCTTGAAATAAGGACAGGCCGGGCGCTGGTCAATGCGCGGCGCGACTTCCGTTCGCGGCCAGGTGAACCCCGGCACCCCTACCTCTCCGGCAAGTTCGGCCCCAATTCGGTCGCGCCCTCCGCGTACGAAAGTGGCGATCACAACGGCAAGCCAATCCTTATGGGGGCTAGGCCATGCCTTATGGCGCCCGCGTCACGCTTTTTCTTATCCTTCTCGCGGCGGCGCCGAACCCGCTCGCCCAAGCCGAGACGCAGCCGAAGGTGCCGCGCTTCGAGGCGGCGCCATGCCCCAAGCTGCCGGGCGCCGATGAGCTGGCGAAGGCAAGCTGCGGCTACCTCGTCGTGCCTGAGAACCGCAGCCGGGCGGCCGGCCGCACCATCAAGCTCCTGGTCGCCAGATACCCGGCACGCGCGCCCGAGAAGCGGCCGGATCCGATCGTCTATCTCGCCGGAGGCCCGGGCGACATCGCGCCGCTCGAGATCAACGGGCTCATCGCCGCCGATTTCATCCGCGATCGCGACATCGTCGTGGTGAGCCAGCGCGGCACCATGTTCTCCGAGCCGGCGCTCACCTGCGCGTCCGCCGACAACTTTGCCCGGGAGCTGCTCGGCTTGCGTTTCTATTCCGAGGAAACCAAGCGCGCCCACGTGGCGGCGACGGAAGCTTGCCACCGTGACCTCGCCGCCACCGGCGCCGATCTCGCGGCCTATAATTCGAGCGAAAACGCCGCCGATTTCGCCGATCTCCGCAAGGTACTCGGATTCGAGGCGTGGAATGTCCTCGGGACGTCCTATGGCTCGTATCTCGCGCAGACGCTCCTGCGCGATCACCCGCAAGGCATCCGCAGCATCGTCCTCGATTCGGTCTTGCCCCCGGCCTACACCATTCCCGGGAACTGGCAGATCGCGCGCGATGGCTTCGACAATCTCTTCAAGGCTTGCGCGGCGGAACCGGCGTGCAACGCCGCCCATCCGCATCTCGAGGAGACTTTCACTCAACTCGTCAACAGACTCGAGGCCGAGCCGGTGACGGCAACCGTCAAGGATCCGGCCACCGGCGAGAACCTCAAGGTCGTCATCGACGGCGGGGCGCTGATCGACTGGCTGCGCAACCAGAACTACGCTGTGCCGCTCCTCCGCGCCGCACCGGGCCGCATCGACGGGCTCGCCGCCGGCCAAGAAGATGCCATCGCGGCGATCGCCGAGGACCGGGTGGGCCGCGCGCCGCCGCCCGGGCCGGATATCCCCGCTCTCGGCTACGGCTTGTCCTATGGCGTGAGTTGCCGCGAGGACTACCCGTTCGCGACGCCGGAAGAGCTTGCCGCCGCGGGGCGGAAAGCCTTTCCGGACTTTCCCGCCTCGATCCAGCGCGAGGCCATCGGCAGCTGGGCCTATGTCAACGAGGATTGCCGCGAGGTCTGGAAGGTCCCGGCCGCGCCCGAGGCCATGCGCCAGCCCGTCGCGAGCGACATCCCCGTGCTCCTTGTCTCCGGCACCTTCGATACGCTGACCTCGCTCGCCGGCGCGAAGGCCGCCGCGGCAAAGCTCTCGAACGCGACCATCATCAGCATCCCGGGGGTCGGGCATGTCGTCGCCCCCGTTTCGCCTTGCGCCCAAGCGGTCATCGTCTCGTTCCTCGCCGATCCCGCGCGGCCCGACACGTCTTGCGTCGGCGCGCTTCCGCCGCCGAGCTTGGCGGCGCCCGCCTCGCCCTGACCCTGACAGGAATGTTCCTGTTTTGGTCTGACGGGGGCGCGAATCGGTCTATCTTGGCAGGATGGCCTTGGAGCCCATCAGGATCGGGACCGTCACTGTCGAGCCCGCGCTGGCGCTTCTCGCGCTCGGCGGTCTCGCCGTCCTCACGCTCCTCATCCTCGCCGTCGCGCTCCTCGTGCATATGAGCCGGCGGCGGCGCGAGAGCGAGGCGCAAGCCTCCGAGCTTGCCGAGCTCAAGGGCCGCTTGCACAGCTTCGCCGAGATCAGCGTCGCCCGCCAAGGCGACATCGCGCGCGCCGTCAACGAGCGGCTCGACCGCATGACCCAGCGGGTCGGCACCGACCTCAACGAGACCTCGCGCAAGACCCATGAATCGATCGCCAAGCTCAACGAGCGGCTTGCCGTGATCGACACGGCGCAGAAGAACCTGACCGACCTCTCCAACAACATGGTGAGCCTCCAGGAGATCCTCGCCAACAAGCAGGCGCGCGGCGCCTTCGGCCAGCTGCGCATGGAGACCATCGTCAAGGACGGATTGCCCAAGGGTTCCTACAGCTTCCAGGCGACGCTCTCGAACGGCAAGCGGCCGGATTGCCTCCTGCACATGCCCAACACCAAGGCCTCGATCGTCATCGACGCCAAGTTCCCGCTCGAAGGCTTCGAGGCGTTCCGCGCCGCGCATCGCGACGAGGAGAAGAAGGATGCGGCGCGGCGCGTGCGCGTCGATGTCGGCCGCCATGTCGATGCGATGAGCGAGCGCTACTTCATCGCCGGCGAGACGCAAGACACCGCCATCCTGTTCGTGCCGTCGGAGGCGATCTACGCCGATCTCTGCGAGCATTTCACCGATCTGGTGCAAAAGGCGCACCGCTCCCGCATCGTCATCTGCGCCCCCAACATGCTGATGCTCGCGGTGCAGACCATGCAAGCGATCCTCAAAGACGTGCAGATGCGCGAGCAGGCCCATCTCATCCAGCGCGAGGTGACGCGGCTGATGGACGACATGGGGCGCTTCCGCGACCGCGTGCTCGACCTTCAGCGCCATTTCGGGAAGGCCCATGAGGACATCGAGAAGATCCTCACCTCGTCGGACAAGATCACCAAACGCGGGCGCAAGATCGAAAGCCTGGAGTTCGACGACAACGCTCAAGGCCCCGACGAACCGGCCCTGTCCGCGCCTCCGGCGCCCGAGCCGCGCGAGGGGAGCGAGCGCAAGCGGAACGGCGGCTTCCGCCAGCCGGACCTGCTCGCCAAGCAGCCATGACCACGCCGCTGGCGGGAAGCGTGGACCTGGTCGACCAGTTGCTGGTCGGCGGCGCGACCAGCCTCGCCAATCTCGCCATCCACGCCATGCTGCTCGCGGCCGTGGTCTGGACCGTGCACCGGCTCTCAGTCCGGGACAGCTTCGCGCCGGCGTTCCTGCAATATAGCTTCGCCATCGTCGCGACCGGCGTGCTCTTGGTGGCGGGGCATTTCGTCGAGGTGCTGCTGTGGGCCCTCACCTACAGGGCGGTGGGCGCGGCCCCGCCCGGCACCGACCTCGTCTATTTCGCCTTCGGCAACTACACCACGCTCGGCTACGGCGACACCGTTCCGCTGCCTCAATGGCGGCTGCTCGGCCCGATCACCGCGCTCAACGGCATCATGCTGATCGGCTGGTCGACGGCGCTCATCATCGAGATCCTGCGCCGGTCGGGAAGCGCGACGGCCAAGGCCTAGGCAACCCTCATGCTGAGGAGCCGCCGGAGGAGCGCGTCTCGAAGCATGGCGATCGGAACACATCCTTCGAGACGCCGCCCGCGGCGGCTCCTCAGGATGAGGGTCGCTTCTTGAGCCGCGCGCGCTTCCGGGCCGCGCGTTTGCGCGCCTCCCGTTCGTGGCGTTCGCCGTAGCGCATGCCTTCGAGCTTCATGCCGTCGGGATCGAGGAAGAAGACGGCGTAATAGTCGTCGTAGTACTCGCCCGCCGGATCGACGATGGTCGCGCCTTGCGCCTCGAGAAACTCTTGCAGGGCATCGACGTCCTTCCGGCTCCTGAGGCGGAAGGCATAGTGGTGAAAGCCGATATCGCCTTTGCGGTATTTGTGCTTCTTGCCTTGTGCGTCGGCGGCGGCAATCCAGAACAAGGTCTTGTCGTTGTGCCAGCCCATCATGGTCTCGTACTCGCCCTCGAGCGTGAAGCCGAGGAACGCCATCAGCGGTGCGTAAAAGGCCTTGGAAACCTTGAAGTCGCCGACGCTGAGGACGAGGTGATCGATGCCTGTGACGCGCACCATGCCGCTTCTCCTTGTGCCGGGGACCGGCCCCGGCCGTCCCCGATTTCGCCACCCCCGGCAACATTTCGCCGCAAGGACGCATGACGCAAGGGCGCGCGACTGGTATTTAGGCTGTCATGACCGTCACGGGGGAAGCACGGAAACAGCCTGAAACGCCGCGCCGCTGGACCGAGATCCTGTTCAGCCGGAAGATGCTCGCCTGCATCTTCCTGGGCTTCAGCTCGGGAATGCCGCTGTTCGTGCTGATCTCGCTGGTGCCGGCGTGGTTGCGGAGCAACGGCGTCGACCTTGCGACCATCGGCCTGTTCGCGCTGGTCGGGCTGCCCTACACCTGGAAATTCTTATGGTCTCCCTTGATGGACCGGTTCAAGCTGCCGTTCCTCGGCCGCAGGCGCGGCTGGGCGGTCCTGACGCAGTTGGGACTGCTGCTGTCGATCGGGGTCTTGGGCCAGTTCGATCCGTCCACCTCGCTCGGACCGATCGTTTGGATCGTGTTTGCGGTCGCGCTGTTCAGCGCAAGCCAGGACATCGTCCTCGACGCCTACCGGCGCGAGTTGCTGGCCGACGACGAACTCGGAACCGGCACGTCCTTCTGGGTCAACGCCTACCGGCTTTCCGGCCTGGTGCCGGGCTCGCTCGCCCTGATCCTCGCCGACCATTTGCCCTGGACGGCGGTGTTCTGGATCACCGGCCTGTTCATGCTGATCGGCATCGTGACCACGTTGCTGGTCAAGGAAGTGAGCGACGACAAATTGGCGCCGCACAGTCTGCGCGAGGCCGTAGTCGATCCCTTCGTGGAATTTTTCAGCCGCGACGGCATCATGGCCGGGTTGGCCATCCTGGCTTTTCTGTTTCTCTACAAGCTGGGGGACAACATGGCGACGGCGCTGGCGACGCCGTTCTACCTCGACATGGGTTACAGCAAGACCGAGATCGGCACCGTGGCCAAATTCGCCGGTCTGTGGGCCGTCATTGCCGGCGCCACCATCGGCGGCATCGTCATGCTCAAGCTCAGCATCAACCGGGCGCTGTGGCTATTCGGCTTGGTGCAGCTCGCCACCATCCTTCCCTATATCTGGCTCAGCCAGGCCGGACACACGCTCATGGGCCTGTTCGTCGTCGTGAGCGGCGAGTACATCGCCGTCGGCCTCGGCACGGTCGCGCTGACGGCCTTCATGGCCAGGGAAACCAGCAAGGCCTTCACCGCCACCCAATTCGCCCTGTTCAGCAGTCTGATCGCGGTGCCGCGCACGGTCGCCAACGCCTCGACCGGTTTCATCGTCGAAGCGGTGGGCTGGACGCAATTCTTCGTCATCTGCACCATCGCCGCCATTCCCGGCATGCTGTTGCTGCTCAAGGTGGCGCCGTGGAACGAGAAGCCGGCGAAGGAAAAAGAGCAGAGCGCCGTCACCGCGCAGGGATGACGCGCGGCGCGAGAGCTACATCGGCTTCCTTGACTTGACCGCCGCGGCGAGCGTGCCTTCGTCGAGATAGTCGAGCTCGCCGCCGATCGGGACGCCGTAAGCGAGCCGCGACACGGTGACGTTTGAGCCGGCGAGCTGGTCCATCAGGTAATGCGCCGTCGATTGGCCCTCGACGGTCGCGTTGAGCGCCAGCAGCACCTCCTTGACGTTCGGGTCGCGCGCGCGCTCGATCAGCTTGGCGATGGCAAGATCGCCGGGGCCGATGCCGTCGAGCGGCGAGAGCGTGCCGCCGAGAACGTGATAGAGCCCGTTGAGAACGCCGGCGCGTTCGAGCGCCCAGAGATCGCCGACCTCCTCGACGACGCAGATGAGGTTTCGGTCGCGCGCAGGATCACGGCAGAGCGTGCATGGACTCTGCGTGTCGATATTGCCGCAGGTCTCGCAGGTGAGGATGGTGTCGCGGGTCTCGGCCAGCGCCGCGGCGAGAGGCTCGAGCAGTTGCTCCTTCTTCTTGACGAGATGGAGCGCCGCGCGGCGCGCCGAGCGGGGCCCGAGCCCGGGGAGCCTCGCGAGCAACTGGATCAGCCGCTCGATCTCCGGTCCTGCCGCAACCTTCGCCATGGGCTAGAGCCCCATTTCCGAGGAGAGAGTCCCGGAGCCCAGCCAAATCCATCCCCCCCCTTGATGGGGAGGGCGGCGAGCGCAGCGAGCCGGGTGGGGTGATGGAATTTCAACGCGCGACCGGCTCGCCGCTCTAGGCGCAACGCCCCCCACCCCGACGCCGCCTTCGGCGGCATCGGACCTCCCCACGAGGGGGA
>JBFWTF010000085.1:0-9763 GCA_050247995.1 Methyloceanibacter sp.
CACTGGTCGGTGAACTGGGGAGGGGCGTTGTCGCGGCCGTCGAAGCCCATGGCCCTGTAGAGGCCGTTGACCGAGAGGAAGGCGAGCGAGTCGGCGCCGATGATGGCGCGCATCTCCTCGAGGCTCCGGTGGGCCGCGAGCAGCTTGTCCTGGTCGGGGGTGTCGATGCCGTAGAAATCGGGGTGGGTGATGGGCGGGCTCGAAATCCGCATATGCACTTCGCTCGCCCCCGCCTCGCGCATCATCTGCACGATCTTCACCGACGTCGTGCCGCGCACCACGCTGTCGTCGATCAAGACGATGCGCTTGCCTTTGACCTCGCCTTCATTGGCGCTGTGCTTCAGCTTGACGCCGAGCTGGCGGATGCGCTGCTCGGGCTCGATGAAGGTGCGGCCGACATAGTGGTTGCGGATGATGCCGAACTCGAACGGCAGCCCCGATTCTTGCGAGTAGCCGATCGCCGCGGGCACGCCGGAATCGGGGATCGGCACGATGATATCGGCATCGGCCGGCGCCTCGCGCGCCAATTGCCGGCCCATCTCTTTGCGCACGTCATAGACGGAGCGTCCGCCGACGATGGAATCGGGCCGGGCGAAATAGATGTATTCGAAGATGCAGAGCCGGGCCGGGTATTTCGGCACGAAGCGGTGGCTCTCGACGCCCTCGCGGGTGATGACCACGACCTCGCCGTTCTCCACCTCGCGCACGAACTCGGCGCCGATGATGTCGAGCGCGCAGGTCTCGGAGGCGAGCACCCACGATTCGCCGAGCCGGCCGAGCACGAGGGGCCTGATGCCGTACGGGTCGCGCGCGCCGATCAATTTCTTATGGGTGATCCCGACCAGCGCATAGGCGCCCTCGACCTGGAGCAGGGCTTCGATGAACTTCTCGACGAAGCGCTGCTTTTCGCTGCGCGCGACGAGATGGAGGATGACCTCGGTGTCGGTGGTCGATTGGCAGATGGCGCCGCGCTTGATGAGTGACTCACGCAAGGTCAGCGCATTGGTCAGGTTGCCGTTGTGGGCGAGGGAAAAGCCGCCCGAGTCGAGATCGACGAAGAGCGGCTGCACGTTGCGCAGGACCGGATCGCCGCAGGTCGAATAGCGCACGTGGCCGATGGCCATGTCGCCCGCGAGCCGGTCGATCACCGGGCGGGAGGTGAAATGATCGCCGACAAGGCCGAGGCGGCGCTCGGTATGGAAATGGTGTCCGTCGAAGCTGACGATGCCGGCCGCTTCCTGGCCGCGATGCTGGAGCGCATGCAAGCCGAGCGCGGTCAGCGCCGCGGCATCGGGGTGGTTGAAGATGCCGAAGACGCCGCACTCCTCGTGCAGCCGGTCCTCTTGGAGCCAGTCCGTCTCCCTGGTCAGAGCGTTCTCTGTCACGGGCCTCAAGCCTCCTTCAAGTAAAATAGGCGCGCGAAAAAGCGCTTCAATGGCACGCGACGCGACAGAATTCCCGAAACGTTAAACTCATGACGGCTGGTCCGGCGGGGCCTCGGCCGGGGCCTCGGGCGCGCCTTCCGGCTGGGCGCCGCCGGGCTGCCCCTCGGGCTGGCCCGCGGGCTGTTCCTCATCCTCCTTGCTCCCCGGGAGATACTGCTCCGGATTCATGGGCAGCAGCGACTCGATGGCGATCCGGGTTTTTTGCAGGATCGCGTAGGACTGGGCGTTGCGCACCCATTCCGGCTCGTCGCGGGCAAGCGCCGTGAAAAGAATAAAGACGATGGCGACCAGGAGAAAACCGCGCGCGAGCCCGAAGATGAAGCCGAAGGTGCGGTCGAGCGCCCCGACGCGGCTGTCGAGCACGCTGTCGGAAATGCGGAAGGTGATCAGGCTCACCACGATCAAAGTAAGAATGAAGACGCCCGCGGCGAAGGCGATCTGGGCGATGCTCGGATTGCCGATATAGGGCTCGAGCAGGCTGGAATATTTGGGCGTGAGATAGAGGGCGGCAATCGCCGCCATGGCCCATGAGAAAATCGACAGGACCTCGCGGGTGAACCCCCGCACCATGGCGAGGAAGCCCGAGATGAGCATGATGGTGATCAGTATGACATCGAGCCAGGAAATGGGCATGGCGCGAGGCTCCTTCGGGGGGCCGCACAGTATCACGATTCCCGGCGATGAAGCACGAATGGCCCCCTCTCCGCAATCTTTGAAGACCGCTCCCGGCGGGATTGTCGCAGGGCCGCCCGAATCTACACTTTGGGCGTGCAAAAAAGAGCCACAAGCTCGTCCAATTGCGACAGCTTCACGAGACGCATGTCCCTGGCCTCGCGTTCGCCTTCGCCCGAGGCGCCGGGCACCACGGCGCCGGCAAATCCGAGCTTGGCCGCCTCTTTCAGGCGCTGGTCCCGGTGGCTCACGGCACGCACCGCGCCGGTCAGGCTGACCTCGCCGAAATAGACGGTGTCCTCGGGCGCGGGATTGGCGCTCATCGAGGAGAGCAGGGCGGCGGCAGCGGCAAGGTCGGCGGCCGGCTCGTTGAGGCGCAGGCCGCCGGCGACATTGAGATAGACGTCGTGGCTCCCAAGCCTCACGCCGCAGCGCGCCTCGAGCACGGCGATGAGCATGGCGAGGCGGTTGGGGTCCCATCCCACCACGGCGCGGCGCGGCGTCCCGAGGGAGGAGGGGGCGACCAGGGCCTGGATCTCCACCAGCAGGGGCCGCGTCCCTTCCATGCCGGCGAAGACGGCGGTGCCGGGCGCGCCCTGCTCGCGGTCGCTGAGGAACAGCGCCGAGGGATTCGTCACTTCTTGCAAACCGGCCTCGCGCATCTCGAAGACGCCGATCTCGTCGGTCGGGCCGAAGCGGTTCTTGACCGCGCGCAGGATGCGGAACTGATGGCCGCTCAGTCCCTCGAAGGACAGCACCGTATCGACCATGTGCTCGATGACCTTGGGGCCGGCGATCTGGCCCTCCTTGGTGACATGGCCGATCAGGATGAGCGCCGACCCGCTCGCCTTGGCATGGCCGATCAAGGCCGAAGCGCAGCCCCTGAGCTGGGAGATGGTGCCGGGCGCGGCTTCGACGCCCTCCGACCACAGCGTCTGCACCGAGTCGATGACGATGAGGGAAGGGGCCCGCGCGCTGCCCAAGGTCGCGACGATATTGGCGAGATTGGTCTCGGCGCCAAGCGCGACCGGCGCAGCGGAGAGCCCGAGCCGGGCGGCGCGCATGCGGATCTGCGCCGGCGCTTCTTCGCCCGAGAGATAGACGACGGATGCGCCCGAGGCGGCAAGCGCCGCCGCAGCCTGGAGCAGCAAGGTCGATTTGCCGATGCCGGGATCGCCGGCGACGAGCACGGCGGAGCCGGGAACGAGGCCGCCGCCGAGGACCCGGTCGAGCTCGGCGATGCCGGTCGGGAGGCGCGGCGCTTCGCGCTCGGCGGCGGCGAGCGTTTCAAGCGTGGCAAGCCGTCCCTTGCCGCCCTTGATCGCGACCAGTCCGGGCGACCCCGACGGGGCGCGCTCCTCGATGATGGAATTCCACTCGCCGCAGGCGGCGCATTTGCCCGACCAGCGATTGGTGACGGCGCCGCAGGCTTGGCAGACGAAGGCTCGCGAGGCTTTGGCCATGGTCTTTCGCGTTAGCCTCCGACATAGCGCCTAAGAGCGCGGCGGCCGAGATTGGTGAGGACCTCGTAGTCGATGGTGCCGGCATGGGCGGCGAGCATGTGAGCCGGAACGTTCGGCCCGATCAATTCGACGAGGGCGCCGCGCCGCGCGAGCTCGGCCGGCACGCGGCTCACGTCGAGCACGACGAGATCCATGGAGACGCGGCCGACGATCGGCGCGGGATGAGGACCGACATAGCCCGCGGACCCTTCCTCGCCGTCGGCGACGGAGAGCGAGCGGAAGAAGCCGTCGGCATAGCCGACGGAGACGATGGCAAGCCGCGTCGCCTCGCGGAAACTGCGGGTCGCGCCATAGCCGACGGTTTCGCCCGGCGCGGCGTCGCGCACGCGCAAGACGCGGCCCATGAGCGTGACCACGGGGCGGAACGGATTGTCGCCGCGGCCGCGGGGATGGCCGCCGTAAAGCGCAAGGCCGGGCCGGACCAGGTCATGGCAATAGGCGGGGCCGAGCAGGATGCCGGGGGAGTTGGCGAAGCTCGCGGGCGCTTGCGGAAGCGCCACGCGCAGCCGGTCGAACAGTTTTCGCTGCGCCTCGTTCTTGGCGTGGCCGGGCTCGTCGGCGCAGGCGAGATGGCTCATCACGAGCGAAAGCGTGAGCGCCGGCCAGAGCCCGGGCGCATTCGCGATGCGATCGACCTCGTCAGCCGAGAGGCCGAGGCGGTTCATGCCGGTGTCGATATGGACGGCGCAAGGGAGCCTCTCGCCCGCGGCCTGACAGAACGACGCCCACTCCATCACCTCGTCGGCGCTGTTTAACACGGGGCGCAGACTGTGCTCACGGTAGAGCGGGCCCGTTTCCGGCATGAGCCCGGAGAGGACGTAGATCGTCGCTTCGGGCAGGCACGCGCGCAAAGACTCGCCTTCGTCGAGCGTGGCGACGAAGAAGGTCCGGCAGCCTGCCTGCCACAGCGTCGGGGCAAGCTGAGCCATGCCGAGGCCGTAGGCGTCCGCCTTGACCACGGCGCCGCATTCGGCAGGAGAGGCGAGCGCGCGCAAGGCGCGATAATTCGCGGCGACGGCGTCGCGATCGATGATCAGGAGCGCGGTATCGTCGGGGCCCATGTCGCGCGCGTCGGAGGGAGCCTCGCCCGCGCGCGGCAGCCTCACGCGCGGCGCTCCGGCAGGCGTTCTTCCGCCGCGAGATTGCTGAACCGGGTGAACTCCGGCGTGAATTGCAGCATCACCGTGCCGGTCGGTCCGTGCCGTTGCTTGCCGATGATGATCTCGGCCTTGCCGGTCACCATCTCCATCTCTGCCTGCCACTGCTTGTGCTCGTCGGTGTTCTCGCGGGGTTGCCTGCGCTCGACATAATATTCCTCGCGGAACACGAACAACACCACATCGGCATCCTGCTCGATCGAGCCGGATTCGCGTAAATCCGCGAGTTGCGGCCGCTTGTCCTCCCGCTGCTCGACCTGACGGGAGAGCTGGGAGAGGGCAAGGACCGGAACGTGAAGCTCCTTGGCGAGGGCTTTCAGCCCGGTCGTGATCTCGGAGACCTCCTGCACGCGGCCCTCGGCGGCGCGGCGGGAGGAGCCCGAGAGAAGCTGGAGATAGTCCACGACGATGAAGCCGAGCCCCCTCTGGCGCTTCAGGCGCCGCGCGCGCGCGGCGAGCTGGGCCACGGTGATGCCGCCGGTCTGGTCGATATAGAGCGGCAGATGCTGGAGCTCTTGCGACACCTCGACGAGGCGGTCGAACTGCTCGGCATCGATGCGGCCGCGGCGGATGCGTTCGGACGGGATATAGGACTGCTCGGAGATGATGCGGGTGGCGAGCTGCTCGGCCGACATTTCCAGCGAGAAGAACCCCACCACGGCGCCGTCGAGCGGCGTGTCGGAGCCGGTCGCGGCGCGATAAGCCTTGGCGACATGGTAGGCGATGTTGGTGGCGAACGCGGTTTTGCCCATCGACGGGCGTCCGGCGATGATGATGAGGTCGGAGGCTTGCAGCCCGCCCATCCGCTGATCCAGATCAGAGAAACCGGTGGCGAGACCGGACAGGCCGCCGTCGCGCCGGTAGGCGTTGGCGGCCATATCGATGGCTTGCGTCAGGGCCGAGGTGAAAGGCTCGAAACCCGAGCCGTATTTGCCGGTCTCGGCCAGCTCGTAGAGCTTCTGCTCGGCGTCCTCGATCTGGGCCGAGGGCGGCGCGTCGATGGGCGAATCGTAGGCGGTGTTGACCATCGTCTCGCCGATCTGAATGAGCTGGCGGCGCAGAGCGAGGTCATAGACGGTGTGGCCATAATCCTCGGCGTTGATGATGGTGGTCGCGTTGGCGGCGAGGCGGCCGAGATATTGCGGTATCGACAGCTCGCCGGCGGCGGGTTCGGCCTGAAAGAAGGTCTTGAGCGTGATCGGGGTCGCGCGCTTGCCGCTCAGGATCAGCTTCGATGCCGCCTCGTAGATACGGACGTGGAGCTGGTCGTAGAAATGCTCGGGCTTGAGGAAGCTGGAGACGCGGTCAATCGCCTCGTTGTTGACGAGGATCGCGCCGAGAAGGGCCTGCTCGGCCTCGAGGTTGTGCGGCGCCTCGCGGAAAACGGGCGTCTCCGGCACAAGCGGGCGAATCAGGGCGTTGCTCATGGACCGACACTAGCCCAAAGGACGAAGACGGCTAGATGCCGGGTCTGTGAACAGCGGGCATATCGTCGACTGCCCACAAGGAGCGTGGGTCAGGCGCCCGCGCCCTCCTCGCCTTCTTCAGCGCCCTCGGCCGCGATCTCGGCAGGCGCCCCTTCCTCGAACAGCGCCTCGGCGGCGCGGCGCGCGGCTTCGGCATCCTCTTCCGCCTCGGTCGCGGCGCGGCTCACGTCCTCGCCACGGGCTTGCTTCGCCGCCTCGTCGGCCGAACGGGCCACGTTGACGGTGATATGCGGCTCGACCTCGGCGTGAAGCTGGACCCGAAGATGATGCAGGCCGAGCGTCTTGATCGGCCGGTCGAGCATCACCTGGCGGCGTTCGATGGTGAAGCCGCCCGCGGTGACCGCTTCGGCGACGTCGCGGGTCGAGACCGAGCCGTAGAGCTGGCCGCTGTCGCCCGCCTGGCGGATGACGATGAAGCTCTGGCCGTCGAGCTTGACCGCCACGGCCTGGGCCTCGGTCTTCAGCTCGAGGTCGCGCGCTTCGAGCTGGGCGCGCTCGCGCTCGAAACGCTTGCGGTTGGCTTCGGTGGCCCGAAGCGCCTTGCCCTGCGGCAGCAGATAGTTGCGCGCGAAACCGTCCTTGACGGTGACGACGTCGCCCATTTGGCCGAGGCGTCCGATGCGCTCGAGAAGGATCACTTGCATGTTCGACACTCCTATTCTTGTCAGATATTTCCACCTTGTTTGGGCGGCTGAGCGCTTGACGCGGCGCGCCGGCGCAAGCCCAAGGACGGCTCGGCCAGTCCGAGGATGGCAACCGCGATGACGACCCAGCCCAGAAACAGAATTGCGAGATAGACGGTGGCGAGCAGCACGCTGCGAAGCGGCATGCCGAGGCTATAGACGTGAATGACCGCCAATCCTTGCAGCGCATAGGCGAAGAGGAGCGCGCCGGCGAGTCCGGTCGCCATCAGTCCGGCCACGCCCGGTAGGAAGGACGCGGCCAGAGCCCCGGCGAAGAGCAGGACGAACGCGTTGGGAAGCTCCAGCGCGTGCAGATCGGGCCAGGGCCTGAGCGCGCGCCCCGAGGCATCGACGATGCGCCCGGCAAGCCAGAGATTGAACAACGTGACGGTGAGCCAGACGATGGCGAAAGCGGCGGGGAGCACCCAGGCGATCACGCCGGCGATCTGGGCGAGGTTCTCCTCGGTGAAGAGGGTGCCGTCGGTGTCGAGGTCCTTGAGCGCGCTGTGGCTCAAGATTTCGCGGATCGACTCGCGATAGCTGTCCTGGTCGTAGCCGAGAACGAGCACGAGGAGCGCGGCGAGCAGGCCGGCGATGAGCGCGGCCCAACCGACGAGGCGGCCGGGCGGGTACCATTCGAGCGCGGCGCTACCCTCGCCGGGCGCAGCGGGAACGGGGCGCGACAGGAGGGCGAGATGGGCGAGAAGCGCGATCGGCGCGGCGATTGAAAGGGCGAAGATCGCGGCCGCGGCGGGTCCGAGCGCGATGGCGACGACGACGGAGCCCGTCAGGGCCGAAACCAGCCCCGCGGCGGCTCCCCAGCCGAGACCGGCGAGGCACAGCGGCAGCGGCGCGAGATAGAACAGCACCCCGGCAAGAGCTGTCGCGGTTGCCGCCGATGCGAACAGCGCCGCCGCTACCAGGCCCGCGCCTGCGCCTATGACGAGTGGTGTTGGCATCCTTGCGCTGTCCCGCCTCCAAAGCGGTTAGGGGAGGGAGCCTCCCACCCCAACTTCCATTTAAGCCTAGAGCAGCCTCGAGCGCTGACTTTCGCCCCGAGCCTCCTACTGGATGAGGTAGGGCAGAAGACCGAGGAACCGCGCGCGCTTGATCGCCCGCGCCAGCTCGCGCTGCTTCTTGGCCGACACGGCCGTGATACGGCTCGGCACCATCTTGCCCCGCTCCGAGACGTAGCGCTGGAGCAGCTTCACGTCCTTGTAGTCGATCTTGGGTGCCTTGTCCCCGGAGAAGGGGCAGGTCTTGCGGCGGCGGTAGAACGGGCGGCGGGCCTGAACTTGCGTCATGCTCATGTCTAGTTCTCCTCGCCTTCGCTCGTCTCATCGCGTTCCGTATCGCCTCCGCCGCGCGCTTCACGCGGAGCGAAGTCGCGGTCGCGGCGGCCACCGCGGCGGTCGCCGCGATCGCCACGGTCGAAGCGATCCCTGTCACCGCGCTCGCCACGACCCTCGCGATCGTCGCGGTCGGCGCGCCGCATCATCGGCGAGGGCGCCGCGTCGTGCTCGTCAACCCGCACGGTGAGGAAACGGATGATATCGGTGGAAAGCCGCATCTGGCGCTCGAGCTCGGCCACGGCGTCATGCGGGGCGTCGATGTTCATGAGCGCGTAATGCGCTTTGCGGTTCTTCTTGATGCGGAAGGAGAGCGACTTCAGCCCCCAATATTCGGTCTTGCCGACCGAACCGCCGCGCCCCTCGAGGAGGGTGCGGTAGTCTTGCATGAGCTGCTCGACCTGCTGGGCCGAGATGTCCTGCCGCGCGAGAAACACGTGCTCGTAAAGAGGCATGAATAGCCTTTCCTTTTTCGGTGCTCCGGCGCGAAGCCTCGCATGGGCGCAGGAAAGGCCCAAGAGACGACCCAGAGAGCGGAGACACGGGAGGGCGGCGATCACGCCTGCCGCTCTTGTCGAGCGGTCCTCCGTTCAGCCTCCGACCGGAGCGGTTAGTGGTGGCCGTCTTATAAGGCTTTGCGCCGCCTTTGCAAGGGTTGGCGGGGGTCCCGGCTATTGCGGGGCGGAGAGCGAGGTGCAGGGAACCGCCTTGTTCTCGGTCAGCGAGAAGGCCTTGCAGCCCTCCTGGGCGTTGACCTCGACAACGCCGACCTTCTCGATCGGCGCATCGGCGAACTCGACGGTGAAGCTGACCGGCGTGACGACCTGAGTGCTGAGATCCTGGGGCGGGCGCCCCTTGGCGTCGAAGGCGAAAATCTCATCGTTGGGGTCGCCCATGCGCGGGGTGAGCTGGAACTCGCTGTAGTTCGGGGTCGGCGCGGAAGCATTAACCGTGATCGTCACGATGGGCTTGTCGGCCTTGTTGATCGCGGCGGTCACGTCCTCGACGGAGGTCAGCACGACGAGCGCGGGATCGGGGGGGAGCTTCGATTTCCAGGGCCAGGGCAGAGCATCGGCGGCCAGAAGCGGGATTGCGCCCGCAACGCCGAATGCCGCGATAAGAGCGCCGAGGAGAACGGGACGATGCATCAATCTACTCCGAGACCAGCTAGACCGAAGATTTCTGTCGAAACAATGTTCTAGCACGATGCTTTCAGGTCAGCCGCCGTCTTTTCGCTTCGCGACGACGCATACCCGTTCCCGCGGTCGCGGCGGCGCGGGAGGACACGGCACGGTTGGCTTGACAGAGCGAAACGAAACGTTGTCTTTGGCCGGACCGCAAAACCCCTTCAATCCAGCAACCATGAGCATCGCTTTCATCTTTCCCGGACAGGGAAGTCAAGCTGTCGGCATGGGAGCCGAGCTTGCCAAGGCCTACCCTTCCGCGC
>JBFWTF010000086.1:0-9623 GCA_050247995.1 Methyloceanibacter sp.
CGACTTTGCCACCACGTCTTGAATCCCGAGCGTCTCGAACACGGCGCGCATGGGGCCGCCGGCGATGATACCGGTGCCGGGAGGCGCCGCTCTGAGCACGACGCGGCCCGCGCCGTGCTGGCCGGTCACGTCGTGGTGCAGCGTGCGGCCCTCGCGCAAGGGAACCTTGACCAGATTGCGCTTGGCGGCCTCGGTCGCCTTGCGGATGGCTTCCGGCACCTCGCGCGCCTTGCCATGGCCGAAGCCGACCCGCCCCTTCTGATCGCCGACCACGACGAGCGCGGCGAAGCCGAAGCGGCGCCCGCCCTTGACCACCTTGGCGA
This sequence comes from Methyloceanibacter sp., assembly GCA_050247995.1. GTDB lineage: Bacteria > Pseudomonadota > Alphaproteobacteria > Rhizobiales > Methyloligellaceae > Methyloceanibacter. The sequence continues at coordinate 324 of JBFWTF010000086.1, forward strand.
CGCGATTGATGTGCACGAGCTTGTCGATGAACTCGCTGTCGCGCTCGCGATCCTCACGGTCTTTTGCTTGCTGGCCTCGTGCCACGATCGATCCTTTCCTAGGTCGAAACTAGAAGTTCAGGCCGGCTTCCCGCGCGGCGTCGGCGAGCGCCTTCACGCGCCCATGATAGAGATAGCCGCCGCGGTCGAACACAACGTCCTTGACCCCCGCCTTCAAGGCCCGCTCGGCCAGGAGCTTGCCGACCGCCTGGGCGGCGGCGAGGTCGCTCCCCTTCGGCAGCGCGCCCTTGAGATCCTTGTCGAGCGTGGACGCCGCGGCGAGCGTCTTGCCCGCCTGGTCGTCGATCACTTGCGCGTAGATGTGCCGCGAGGAGCGGAACACCGACAGCCGCGCACGTCCGTTCGCCGCACGCTTGAGCGCGCCGCGCACCCGGCGCGACCGCCGCATAAAGCCTTCCTTCAACGCGCCCATGGCTGCTACTTCTTCTTGCCTTCCTTGCGGAGGATGAACTCGCCCGCATATCTGATGCCCTTGCCCTTATAGGGCTCCGGCGGCCTGAATTGCCTGATCTCGGCGGCCACTTGGCCGACCTTCTGCTTGTCGATGCCCGTGATCACGATCTCGGTCGGCTTGGGACAGACGATCTGAATACCTTGCGGGATCGGATAGGCGACATCGTGGCTGAAGCCGAGTTGAAGCTGGAGCGCCGAGCCCTGCACCGCGGCGCGGTAGCCCACGCCCGTGATCTCGAGCCGCTTGGTGAAGCCCTCGGTCACGCCGGCGATCAAATTGGCGACGAGCGTGCGCGACATGCCCCACATGGCGCGGGCTTCCTTGGTGTCCTCGCGCATCTCGATCGCGATGGCGCCTTTGTCGAGCTTCGCGACCATGGCGTCGGCGAGCACGTGCTTGAGCTCGCCCTTGGGGCCCTTGATCTTGACCTCCTGGCCGTTCACCGCGGCGGTGACGCCGCCGGGAACCGAAACGGGTTTCTTGCCAATGCGCGACATGGTTCGACCTTCGTCCGTGCCTAGAACACGTTACAGAGGATTTCGCCGCCGACATTCTCGGTCCGGGCGCGCGAATCCGACATCACGCCCTTCGGCGTCGACAGGATGGCCACGCCAAGACCGTTGGCGACGGTGGGCAAATCCTTGACCGAGGAATAGACGCGCCGTCCGGGCGTCGACACCCTCTTGATATCCTTGATCACGGGTTCGCCGTCGAAATATTTGAGCTCGATCTCGAACTCCGACCGGCCGCCGCTATAGTCCACGCGGGCATAGCCGCGGATATAGCCCTCCTCCGTCAGCACATCGAGAACGTGCTCCCGGAGCCTGGAGGCCGGCGTCGTCACCTTGGCCTTGCGCCGCATCTGCGCGTTGCGGATGCGGGCCAGCATATCGCCTAGTGGGTCGTTGATGCTCATGCTCGTCCTACCAGCTCGACTTGACCATGCCGGGGATGAGACCCTGGCTTCCGAGGTCGCGCAGCGCGATACGCGACATGCGCAGCTTGCGGTAATAACCGCGGGGACGCCCGCTGAGATCGCAACGGTTGCGGATCCGCGTGGGCGACGAATTGCGCGGCAACTCGGCGAGCTTGAGCCGGGCGGCGAAGCGCTCCTCGGCCGGCAGGGACCGGTCGGCGGCGATCGTCTTGAGTCGCGTCCGCCGCACCTTGTACTTCTTGGCGAGGCGGCGGCGTTTCTTGTCCCGCTCGAGCATGCTCGTCTTTGCCATTCAAGTCCTCCTGTCGCAGCCTTGGCCTAGCTGCGGAACGGAAAGTTCAAACCCTTGAGCAGCGCGCGCGCCTCGTCGTCGGTGCGCGCCGTCGTGCAAACAATGATGTCCATGCCGAGCACGTCTTCCACCTTGTCGTAGTCGATCTCGGGGAAGATGATGTGCTCCTTCAGCCCGAAGGTGAAGTTGCCGCGCCCGTCGAAGCTCTTGGGATTAAGCCCGCGGAAGTCGCGCACACGCGGCAGGGCGATATTCACCAACCGGTCGATGAACTCGTACATGCGGTTCTTGCGCAAGGTGACCTTGGCGCCGATCGGCATGCCCTCGCGCAGCTTGAACGTCGCGATCGATTTCCGCGACCGCGTGATGACGGGCTTCTGCCCGGCGATCAGGCCGAGATCGGCCGCCGCGGCGGTGACCTTCTTCGCGTCGTTGATGCCCTCGCCCACGCCCATATTCAGCACGACCTTGTCCAGCCGCGGCACCTGCATGGGGTTGGCGTAGCCGAACTCCTTGGTCAAGGCGGGCTTCAGCACCTCGGCGTAGTGCTGCTTGAGGCGGGGAGTGTAAGCCTTCTCAGCCATCGATGACCTCGCCCGAGCGCCTGGCGAACCTGACCTTGCGCCCGTCCTTCAGAAACTTGTACCCGACGCGCGTCGGCGCCCCGTCCTTGGGGTCCTCGAGCGCGAGATTGGAAATATGGATCGGCGCCTCCTTGGCGATGATCCCGCCCTCTTGCGACGGCGTTTGACGCTGATGGCGGCGGACCATGGCCACGCCCTTGACGATGGCGCGGTTCTCGGCCGGCATCACCTTGAGGACCTCGCCCTTCTTGCCCTTGTCCTTGCCGGTGATGACCACGACGTGGTCGCCCTTTTTGATCTTGAGCTTCGCCATCACAAGACCTCCGGCGCGAGCGATACGATCTTCATGTGCTTCTTCGCTCTGAGCTCACGGGTGACCGGACCGAAAATACGGGTGCCGATCGGCTCGCCTTGCGGGTTGATGAGGACGGCGGCGTTGCGATCGAACCGGATGATCGATCCGTCGGGCCGGCGTACGCCGGTGGCGGTGCGCACCACGACGGCCTTCATCACCTGGCCCTTCTTGACGCGGCCGCGCGGGATCGCATCCTTGACCGAGACGACGATGGTGTCGCCGATCGAGGCGTATTTGCGCTTCGAGCCGCCGAGGACCTTGATGCACTGAACGCGCCTTGCCCCCGAATTGTCGGCGACGTCGAGATTGGTTTGCATCTGTATCATGGCTTTCGCCCTTAACCTCGATTGCCGCTACTGCGCCGCCTGCTCGCGCGGCAGCACCGTCCACCGCTTCTGCTTGGAAACCGGCGCACATTCCTCGATCCACACCATCTCGCCCACCTTGAACTCGTTCTTCTCGTCATGGGCGTGATAGTTCTTGCTCCGGCGCACGGTCTTTTGCAGCACGGGATGGGTGAAGCGCCGCTCGACACGGACCACCACGGTCTTGTCGTTCTTGTCGCTCACCACGACTCCTTGCAGAACGCGTTTCGGCATCGTCTTCGTCCTAACCCTTCGCCTTCGCTTTTGCCTTCGTCTTCGGCGTTGCCTTGGCCTTCGCCGCGGTCTTCGCCGGAGCCTTCGCCGCCTTCGGCGCCGTTTCCTTGGGCTTCACAGCCTTCGCGGCCTTGGGCGCCGGCGCCGCCCTGGTCGCGCCCTCGGCCTGAGGCTCCTGCCGCGCTATCGTCCTGAGCCTGGCGATGTCGCGCCTGATCTGACGCACCCGCGCCGTGTTCTCGAGTTGGCCCGACGCCGCCTGGAAGCGCAGATTGAACTGCTCCTTCTTGAGCTTGGCGATCTCGTCGACGCGCTGATCGGGCGTCATGCTGCGAACCTCGTGCGCCTTCATGACTTGGCCTCGATACGTGCGACGACGCGCGTCTTGATGGGAAGCTTCGCCGCCGCGAGCCGAAGCGACTCGCGCGCGACCTGCTCGGTGACGCCGTCGATCTCGAACATGATGCGCCCCGGCTTCACCCGCGCCACCCAGAATTCCGGCGTGCCCTTGCCCTTGCCCATGCGCACTTCGGTCGGCTTCTTCGACACCGGCAGGTCCGGGAACAGCCTGATCCACACGCGGCCCGAACGCTTCATCTGCCTCGTCATGGCGCGGCGCGCCGCCTCGATCTGCCGCGCCGTGACGCGGGCAGGCTCCTGGGCCTTCAGCCCGTAAGTGCCGAAATTGAGTGTGGCCGCGCTCGTCGCGGCGCCCTTGATGCGCCCCTTATGAGCCTTGCGGTATTTGGTCCGCTTCGGTTGCAGCATGATCCTAAGCCTCTTAGCCCTGCGCCTGCGCCGGTTCGCGGCGTCCGGTCGAGCGTCCGCCCTCCTGCGCCTCGAGCGCCCGATTCTCCTGGGCCATGGGGTCGTGCTCCATGATCTCGCCCTTGAAGATCCAGACCTTCACGCCGATGATGCCGTAGGCGGTGCGGCCCAACGCCGTGCCGTAATCGATATTGGCGCGGAGCGTGTGCAACGGCACGCGGCCCTCGCGATACCACTCCATGCGGGCAATTTCCGCGCCGCCGAGCCGCCCGCCGCAATTGATGCGGATGCCGAGCGCCCCCATGCGCATCGCCGATTGCACCGCGCGCTTCATGGCGCGGCGGAACGCCACCCGGCGCTCGAGCTGCTGGGCGATGCCCTCGGCCACCAGCGTCGCGTCGATCTCCGGCTTGCGCACCTCGACGATGTTGAGGTGGACCTCGGAGTCGGTCAGGCTCGCAAGCTCGCGCCTGAGCTTCTCGATGTCGGCGCCCTTCTTGCCGATGAGGATGCCGGGCCGGGCCGTGTGCACGGTCACGCGGCATTTCTTGTGCGGGCGCTCGATCACGACCTTGGAGATGCCCGCCTGCTTGCGCGACTCCAGAATATGCTCGCGCATCTTCAGGTCTTCGTGGAGAAGACGGGCATATTCGCCGCGCGAAGCGTACCAGCGCGAATCCCAGGTGCGGTTGACGCCGAGCCTGAGCCCGATCGGATTGACCTTCTGTCCCATTAAGCGGGCTCCTCGACTTGACGCAGCACGACGGTGATCTGCGCGAATGGCTTATCGATGCGCGCGGAGCGGCCGCGCGCCCGGGCGCGCATCCGCTTCATGACCAGATTCTTGCCGACATAGGCCTCGGCCACGACGAGAGCATCGACATCGAGATCGTGATTGTTCTCGGCATTGGCAATGGCCGACTGCAGCGTTTTCTTCACGTCCTTGGCAACGCGCTTGCGCGAGAAGGTGAGGTCGGCGAGCGCGCGATCGACCTTCTTGCCGCGGATGAGCTGGGCAAGCAGGTTGAGCTTCTGCGGGCTCACGCGCATGAGCCGCGTCACCGCTCTCGCCTCGTTGTCTTTGAGCGCGCGCTCGCGCTGCGGCTTGCCCATTAGCCTTCCTTCGCCGGCGATGCCGTCGTCCTCTTCGCCTTGCGGTCCGCGGCATGGCCGTGGAAGGTCCGCGTCGGCGCAAACTCTCCGAACTTGTGACCGATCATGTCCTCGGTGACGAGCACCGGGATATGCTTGTGTCCGTTATGCACGCCGAACGTCAGCCCGACGAATTGCGGCAGAATGGTCGAGCGGCGCGACCAGATCTTGATCACGGCACTCGAGCCCGAGCCGCGCGCCTTCTCCGCCTTCTTGAGCAGATAACCGTCTACGAACGGGCCTTTCCAGATCGAACGTCCCACGTGAACTATCCCTTCTTCTGGTGGCGGCTGCGCAGGATGAACTTGTTGCTCGACTTGTTCGAGCGGGTCTTCTTGCCCTTGGTGGACTTGCCCCAGGGCGTCACCGGATGGCGGCCGCCCGACGTGCGGCCTTCGCCGCCGCCATGCGGATGGTCGATCGGGTTCATGGCCACGCCGCGCACGACGGGCTTGCGGCCCTTCCAGCGCATGCGTCCCGCCTTGCCGATCGAGACGTTGGAATTGTCGGGGTTGGAGACCGCGCCGACCGTCGCCATGCACTCCGACGGCACCATGCGCGTCTCGCCGGAATTCAATTTCAGGATGGCGTAGCCCGCATCGCGGCCGACCAGTTGCACATAGGTGCCGGCGGCGCGCGCGATCTGCCCGCCCTTGCCCTGCTTCATCTCCACATTGTGGACGATGGTGCCGATCGGCATGTTGGCGAGCGGCATGGCGTTGCCGGGCTTCACGTCGACGCGGGCATCGGCGATCACCGTGTCGCCGACGCCAAGCCGCTGCGGCGCGAGGATGTAGGACAGCTCCCCGTCCTCATATTTGATGAGGGCGATGAAGGCGGTGCGATTGGGATCGTATTCCAGCCGCTCGACCGTCGCCGGCATGCCGAGCTTGCCGCGCTTGAAATCCACCTTGCGATAGGCGCGCTTGTGCCCGCCGCCGCGGTGCCACATCGACACGCGGCCGAGATTGTTGCGCCCGCCGCTCTTGGTCAGCCCCTCGGTCAGCGCCTTGACGGGCTTGCCCTTCCACAGATGGCTGCGGTCGATCAGGACGAGCTGCCGCTGCGACGGCGTGGTCGGTTTATAGGTCTTGAGCGCCATTCTCGTCAGATCCTCGTCGTCACGTCGATCGTCTGGCCTTCGGCGAGCCTCACGATCGCTTTCTTGACGTCTTGCTGCCTGCCCCTGACGCCGCGGAAATTCTTGGTCTTGCCCTTGCGGGTCAGCGTGTTCACCGACAGCACCTTGACCTTGAACAGGGTCTCGATGGCCGCCTTGATCTCGGGCTTGGTCGCGTCGCGGCGGACCTTGAACACGACCTGATTGGACTCCGATACAGCGGTCGCCTTCTCGGTGATGACCGGCGCGAGGATGATGTCATAGGCGTTGAGCGCACTCATTTGAATCGCGCCTCCAGCGCCTCGACCGCAGCCTTGGTCAGCACGAGCTTGTCGTGCCGGAGAATGTCGTAGACGTTGATGCCCTGCACCGGGAGCACGTCAACCTGGGGCAGATTGCGCGCCGCCTTGGCGAAGGCCTCCTGCACCGACGCCCCGTCGATGATCAGCACGGACCCGAAGCCGAGCTTGGCGAAGCGCGACTTGAGCTCCTTGGTCTTGCCCTCTTTCAGCTCGCATTTGTCGATGACGATGAGCGTGTCGGATTTGGCCTTGGCCGACAGCGCATGCTTGAGCGCGAGCGCCCTCACCTTTTTCGGCAAGTCGATGGCAAAGCTGCGGGGCTTCGGTCCGAATGCCTTGCCGCCGCCCCGGAAGATCGGCGCCTTCTTGCTGCCGTGACGGGCGCGGCCCGTGCCCTTCTGACGATAGAGCTTGGCCGTGGTGGCGGTGATCTCGGAGCGATCCGCGACGTGAGCGGTGCCGGCCCGGCGCTTGGCGAGCTGGTAGCGCACCATGCGCTGCAAGATGTCGGGGCGCGGCTCGAGACCGAAGACCGCGTCGGAAAGCTCGACGGTGCCCGCCTTCTTGGCGTCGAGAGTGGTGATTTCAGCTTTCATCACTCTTGGCTCCCACCCTCGGCCGCTTCGGTCGCGGCGGCATCGGTGCTCTCGGCTTTCTCCGGCTTGGCCTTCTTGGCCTCGCTCGGCTGATCGTTCTTGCGGAACGCGCCGGGCTTGGGCGCGGCCTCCGGCAGGGCGCGCTTGACCGCGTCGCGCAACAGCACCCAGCCGCCTTTGGCGCCGGGCACCGCGCCGCGGATCATGATGAGCCCGCGCTCGGGATCGGTCTTCACCACGCGCAAATTCTGCGTGGTGACGTTCACGTCGCCCAGGTGCCCGGCCATCTTCTTGCCCTTGAACACCTTGCCGGGATCCTGGCGCTGTCCGGTCGAGCCGTGGCTGCGATGGCTCACCGACACGCCGTGGCTCGCGCGCAAGCCGCCGAAGCCGTGGCGCTTCATCGCGCCGGCAAAACCCTTGCCGATCGAGGTGCCGGACACATCCACATACTGGCCCTCGACGAAATGGTCGGCCGTGATCTCGGCGCCCACCTCGATGAGATTGTCGGGGCTCACGCGAAACTCGGCCAGTTTGCGCTTGGGCTCGACATTGGCCACGGCGAAATGGCCGCGCGCCGCGCGGCTCAAGCGCTTCACCTTCGGGCGCCCGGCGCCGAGTTGGAGCGCGGTGTAGCCGTTCTTGTCAGAGGTCCGGTGGCCAACAACCTGGCAATGCTCGAGGCGCAGCACCGTCACCGGGATATGCTCCCCGGCATCGGTGAAGATCCTGGTCATGCCGACCTTCTGCGCGATGACACCTGATCGCATTGGTCTAAAATCCTTGCCTCGTCGCGCGCCCGTTACAGCTTGATCTCGACATCGACGCCCGCGGCGAGGTCGAGCTTCATCAGCGCGTCAACCGTCTGCGGCGTCGGATCGACGATATCGAGCAGCCGCTTGTGGGTTCGCATCTCGAACTGCTCGCGGCTCTTCTTGTCGATATGCGGCGAGCGGTTCACGGTGAATTTCTCGATCCGGGTCGGAAGCGGGATAGGTCCCCGCACTTCCGCGCCGGTACGCTTGGCCGTGTTGACGATCTCCTTGGTCGACGCATCGAGGATGCGATGGTCGAAGGCTTTGAGCCTGATTCTTATGTTCTGACTTTGCATCTCGACGGCCTCTCAAATCGGGAGCGCGCCACCCTCGGGCGGCGCGCTCCCGGATTCCTTACTCGATGATCGACGCCACGACGCCCGCGCCGACGGTGCGGCCGCCCTCGCGAATGGCGAAGCGGAGCTTCTCCTCCATGGCGATCGGCACGATCAGCTCGACCGTCATGGCGATGTTGTCGCCCGGCATGACCATCTCGGTCCCTGCCGGCAGTTCCACGACGCCGGTCACGTCGGTGGTGCGGAAGTAGAACTGAGGACGGTAATTGCCGAAGAACGGCGTGTGACGGCCGCCCTCCTCCTTGGTGAGGATATAGGCCTCGGCCTTGAACTTGGTGTGGGGCGTCACCGAACCCGGCTTCGCCAGCACCTGGCCGCGCTCGACCGCCTCGCGATCGACGCCGCGCAACAGGCAGCCGACATTGTCGCCCGCCTCGCCCTGATCGAGCAGCTTGCGGAACATCTCGACGCCGGTGACCGTGGTCTTGGTCGTCGGCTTGATGCCGACGATCTCCACCTCTTCGCCGACCTTGACGACGCCGCGCTCGATGCGGCCCGTGACCACGGTGCCGCGGCCCGAGATCGAGAACACGTCTTCGATCGGCATCAGGAACGGCTTGTCCTTGGGACGATCAGGCTGCGGAATGTATTCGTCCACCGCCTTCATCAGCTCGAGGATCGAGTTCTTGCCCGTCGCGTCGTCCTTGCCTTCGAGCGCCTGCAGCGCCGAACCCTTGACGATCGGGATCTCGTCGCCGGGGAACTCGTACTTCGACAGGAGCTCGCGCACCTCGAGTTCGACGAGGTCGAGGAGCTCGGGATCGTCGACCATGTCGACCTTGTTGAGGTAGACGACCAGCGCCGGCACGCCGACCTGACGGGCGAGAAGAATATGCTCGCGGGTCTGCGGCATCGGCCCGTCGGCCGCCGAGACCACGAGGATGGCGCCGGCCATCTGGGCCGCGCCCGG
>JBFWTF010000087.1:0-9616 GCA_050247995.1 Methyloceanibacter sp.
CTTCCGCATCGTGTCGTGCGGGATGATCTCGTAGGAGTCGGGCCGGTAGAGGGCGAGCACCTGGCTGTCGGAAAGCCCGCGCGGCTCCGGCGCTTCATGCCGCGCGACGAGTTCCTGCAGGCGCGGCTCGCGCGCCGGCTCGGCCGGACGAGGCTCCGGCGTTGCCGCTTCGGGCTCGGGCCTTGCCGTTGCCTTGCGCGCGGCGCGTTCGACATCGGCCCTGACGATGCGGCCGCGCGGGCCCGAGCCTTCGAGCTCGCCGAGCTCGAGCCCGAACTCGCACGCCAGCCGCCGCGCGAGCGGCGAGGCGAAGATGCGCTCGCCGCCACCATCGCGGCCGTTCCGGCCGTTGCGCCTGATTTGCTCGGCGATGCGGTCGAGCACCGCCTCGGGAGTGGCGTCGCCGACCGGGCTTGCGTGCACGGCGATGGCCGCTTCGGCCGGCGCAGGACTAGGCTCTGGCCGCGCTGGCGCCGTTTGCGCCGCGGCGTCAGGTTTCGTTGCGGCGGCCGCCGGGGCTTCGTCCTCGAGCCGCAATAGAGCGATCGGATGATTGACGGGGACATGCTCGGTTCCTTCCGCGAGAAGGATCTTTTCGATCACCCCGTCCTCGGCCGCCTCGACCTCCATCGTCGCCTTGTCGGTCTCGACCTCGGCCACCACGTCGCCGCTCCTGACGGCGTCGCCTTCCTTGACGTGCCATTTGGCGAGCTTCCCCTCCTCCATGGTCGGCGAGAGTTGCGGCATGAGGATTTGCGTCGGCATGGCTCACGCCTTCCCTTGAAGGGCGGCGAAGGCTTGTTCCCAGTTCCTTCCGTCGAACGGAACGACGCGGGCGATCCGGACCTGGCCCTCGTCGAGGCAGCGTAGATTGACGCTATAGCCGTCGGGCTTGGAGCGCGGCACGTAGAAGGTCTTCACGCCGCAGATCGAGCAGAAATGATGCTTGGCCGTGCCGGTGTTGAAGCTGTAGGTCGCGATCTTGCCGGCGCCCTGCACGAGGCGGAAGCGCTCCGCCTCGACGATGAGATGGAGATAGCCGGACTTGCGGCAGATCGAGCAATTGCACTCCCGTGCTTCGATCGCGTCGGGCGCCAGCACCTCGATGCGGACCGCGCCGCAATGGCATCCGCCCGTTCGCCAGCGCATCGGTGTTTCGGCCATGGGCGTCACGTCCGGTAGCAGACCTGCTTCACCGCGGCGATCACCTGATCGACCGAGGGAAGAGCGAGCTTTTCGAGATTCGCCGCATAAGGCATCGGCACGTCGGCGCCGGTAACCATCAGCGGCGGCGCGTCGAGATAATCGAAGGCTTCCGCGGCGACGCGGGCGCACACCTCCGAGCCGATCGAGCAGAGCGGCCAGCCCTCCTCGACGGCGACGAGGCGATTGGTCTTGCGCACCGAGGCAAGCACGGTGGCGATATCGAGCGGGCGAAGCGTGCGGAGGTCGATCACTTCGGCCTCGATCCCCTCTTCCGCCAGGCGCTTGGCGGCATCGAGCGCATAGGCCATGCCGCGCGAGAAGGAGACGATGGTGACGTGCTTGCCCGAGCGCGCCACCCGCGCCTTGCCGATCGGCAGGACGAGGTCGGGAAGGTCGGGCACATCGAAGCTCTGGCCGTAGAGGATCTCGTTTTCAAGGAACACCACGGGACCGGGGTCGCGGATCGCCGCCTTGAGCAGGCCCTTGGCGTCGGCGGCGGTATAGGGTGCGATCACTTTCAGACCCGGGACGTGGGCGTACCAGCTCGAATAGTCCTGGCTGTGCTGGGCGGCGACGCGGGCGGCGGCACCGTTCGGTCCGCGGAACACGATCGGGCAGCGCATCTTGCCGCCGGACATGTAGAACGTCTTGGCGGCGGAGTTGATGACGTGGTCGATCGCCTGCATGGCGAAGTTCCAGGTCATGAACTCGACGATGGGTTTCAGACCGGCGAAGGCCGCGCCGACCCCGACCCCGGCGAAGCCGTATTCGGTGATCGGGGTATCGACGACGCGCGTCGGTCCGAACTCATCGAGCAGCCCTTGCGTCACCTTGTAGGCGCCCTGGTACTCGCCGACCTCTTCGCCGATGACGAAGACGGCGGGGTCGGCCCGCATCTCCTCGGCCATGGCGTCGCGCAGAGCCTCGCGCACGGTGAGCTTGACCGTCGCCGTCCCGGGAGGGACTTCGGGCTCGAGGCGCGGCTCGGCCGGGGCGATTTTCGGGCCGGCCGGCGCCTCCTCGACCAAAGGCCGGGCTTCGCCGAGATCGGGCGGCGGTTCTTTGGCCTCGACCGCCGGCGCCGCAGGAGCGTCGGGCGCGGGCGCAGCGCGCGCCGGAACCTCCTCGCCGTCGGCGATGAGGAGCGCGATCGGGCGGTTGACCTTCACATGCTCGGTGCCTTCGGGCACGAGGATCGTGCCCACGCGGCCGTCCTCGGCCGCCTCGACCTCCATCGTCGCCTTGTCGGTCTCGATTTCGGCGATGACATCGCCGGCGCGAACGGCATCGCCCTCGCGCACCAGCCATTTGGCGAGCTTCCCCTCCTCCATGGTGGGAGACAGCGCCGGCATGAGGATCTCGGTTGGCATCAGGCTCCACCAGGCTCGCTCAGGTCGCCGTCACGTCGGTGTAAAGCTCGGCGGGATCGGGCTCGGGATCGGTCTGCGCGAACTCGGCGGCCTCGGCGACGATGCCGCGCACCTCGCGGTCGATCTCCTTCAAATCGGCTTCGCTGGCACGGCCCGAGGCGAGGATGCGGCTGCGCAACAGATCGATCGGATCGCGATGCTCGCGCATCTCCTGCACCTCCTCGCGCGTCCGGTACTTGGCGGGGTCCGACATCGAATGACCGCGGTAGCGGTAGGTGAGGAGTTCGAGGATCTTGGGACCCTCCCCGCGCCTTGCCGCAGCGACCGCGCGGTCGCCAGCCGCCTTCACCGCCGCGACGTCCATGCCGTCAACCTGCTCGCCGGGGATGCCGAACACCGAGCCGCGATGGTAGAGCTCCTCGGCGCGCGCGCTGCCGCGCTCGACCGACGTCCCCATGGCGTAGTGGTTGTTCTCGATGACGTAGATCACGGGGAGCTTCCATAGCGAGGCCATGTTGAAGCTCTCATAGACCTGGCCCTGATTGGCCGCGCCCTCGCCGAAGAAGGTGAGGCAGACACGGTCGTTGCCGCGATATTTGTTGGCGAAGGCCAGCCCCGTGCCGAGCGGCGCCGGCGCTCCGACGATGCCGTGGCCGCCATAGAAGTCCTTCTCGACCGAAAACATGTGCATCGAGCCGCCCTTGCCCTTGGCGTAGCCGTGGCGGCGCCCGGTAAGTTCCGCCATCACGCGCTTGGGCTCCATGCCGCAGGCCAGCATGTGGCCGTGGTCGCGATAGGCGGTGATGACCTGATCGCCCTCGCCGATCGTCATTTGCATGCCGGCGACGACGGCTTCCTGGCCGATATAGAGGTGGCAGAAGCCGCCGATATAGCCCATGCCGTAAAGCTGTCCGGCCTTCTCCTCGAACCTGCGGATGAGCAGCATGAGGCGGTAGGACGACAGCTCCTGCTCGGGCGTCACCCCGGGGCGTCCCGGCAGGTTCGGCGCACCGGCGTCGCCGTCGCCGAGCCAGAAATTGGCGGCGCCGGGGTTCAGGCTTGGCGTAGCCACGGGCTCCGTGCTCCTTCGGCAGTCTCGGATTCGCCCCGAGGCTAGCACGAGCCGGAAATCCCTAGAATGGGATTAGCGCTTTTTCGCCTCGGCCGGGTCCGCCACGGGCGGGCGGCGCTTCAGCATGACGAGATCGTCTTGGTGGGCGAGATTGAGGATGGCGCGGGCGCGCTCATCGAGCATGTCGGGATCGAGGCTCTCGGGGCGGAGCAGCGAAACGTCGCGCTCAAGCCTCTGCCTCACCTCTTTCAGGCCGGCGAGTTCGCCTTCGAGCACGTCCTTCCGTCCCTGAAGCTCGGCGCGCGCGGCAAGGCCGTGATCGCCGATCTGGAGGTGATAGGCGAAATAGCCGGCCGCGCCGCAGGCCAGAAGCGGAAAAATGAGAGAGGTCAGCCGCATCGCAGCCGAGTCTGCGCGCGAGCCGTTAAGCGGCGGTTACCGCGCCCCCCGCTTCAGCACCGAGCGGCCGGCATAACGGGCCTTGGCCCCAAGCTCTTCCTCGATGCGGATGAGCTGGTTGTATTTCGCCACGCGGTCCGACCGCGCGAGCGAGCCGGTCTTGATCTGCCCGCAATTGGTGGCAACGGCGAGATCGGCGATGGTGGCGTCCTCGGTCTCGCCGGAACGGTGCGACATCACCGCGGCATAGCCCGCCTCTTGCGCCATGCGCACCGCGTCGAGCGTCTCCGACAACGTGCCGATCTGGTTGACCTTGACCAGGATGGCGTTAGCGATGTCCTGGTCGATGCCCTGCTTCAGCCGGGCGACATTGGTGACGAAGAGATCGTCGCCGACGAGCTGGACGCGATCGCCAAGCGCCTCGGTCAAGCCCTGCCAGCCCTCCCAATCGTCCTCGCTCATGCCGTCCTCGATGGAGAAGATCGGGTAGTTGGCGACGAGCTCGCCGTAATAGGCGATGAGCTCTCCGGCGGTGAGCGTCCGGTTTTCGCCCTTGAGCGCGTAACGGCCGTTCTCGAACAGCTCGGTCGCGGCGACGTCGAGGGCAAGATAGGTGTCGTCGCCCGGCCGGTAGCCCGCGTCCTCGATCGCGGCCATCACGTAGTCGAGCGCCTCGCGGGTCGAGGCGAGATTGGGGGCAAAGCCGCCCTCGTCGCCGACGGCGGTGTTGTGGCCCGCGCTCTTGAGCGTCTTGCGTAAGGCATGGAAGATTTCCGCGCCCATCCGCACAGCTTCGGCGAGGCTCGCCGCGCCGACCGGCACGATCATGAATTCCTGGAAGTCGATCGGGTTGTCGGCATGGGCCCCGCCATTGACGATGTTCATCATCGGCACGGGCAGAAGCGTCGCGCCCTCCCCGCCGATATAAGCGTAGAGCGGCAGACCTTGCGCCGCCGCTTCGGCCTTGGCGGCGGCGAGCGACACGCCGAGGATGGCATTGGCGCCGAGCCGCTTCTTGTTCTCGGTGCCGTCGAGATCGCGCAAGCGCCGATCGAGGCCGCGCTGATCGGCGGCGTCGAAGCCCGCGAGCGCCTTGCGGATCTCGCCGTTGACGGCTTCGACCGCCTTCTTGACGCCCTTGCCGCCGTAACGGGGGCCCCCGTCGCGAAGCTCATGGGCCTCATGGGCCCCGGTCGAGGCGCCGGACGGGACCGCGGCGCGGCCGTGATGGCCGTCTTCGAGCACCACATCGACCTCGACGGTCGGGTTGCCGCGGCTATCGAGGATTTCCCGGCCGAGGACGGTGGTGATGGCGGTCATTGGCGCTTCCCTTCCAGTTGATCGCCGCGCGCGCCCGTGACACGCTCGGCCTCGCGCGGGGTTCTATCGGGTTCAAAAGCACGGTGCAAAGCGTTTTGGCTTGAAAGGAGCGGCCCGGATGGCCGAGATGCAAACCTATAGCGGCGGTTGTCATTGCGGCCTGGTTCGCTACGAAGTCACGACCGCGCTCGAGCCGGTCCTCTCCTGCAACTGTTCGATCTGCCAGAAGCGGGGCTACCTCTTGACCTTCGTGCCGCGCGCCGCGTTCAAGCTCATTTCGGGCGCGCACGATCAGACCGACTATCAGTTCAACAAGAAGGTGGTCCACCACCTGTTCTGCGCCACGTGCGGCGTCGGCTCGTTCGGCACCGGCACGGGGCCGAACGGACAGGAGATGGTCGCGGTAAATGTGCGTTGTCTCGACGATGTCGATCTCGACGCGCTGGCCATCACGCCTTTCGACGGCAAGAATCTATGAGCCAAGAGCCTTTGGGCGGCGCTCTGGTGCTCTTCTCCGGAGGGCAGGACTCGACGGTTTGCCTCGCTCACGCGCTCGACCGCTACGACAGGGTCGAGACGGTGGGTTTCGATTACGGCCAGCGTCACGGCGTCGAGCTTTCCTGCCGGAAGCGCGTTCGCGACGAGATCGCGCGGCGCTTTCCCCGCTGGGGGGCGCGGCTCGGACCCGATCACGTCATCGACATTTCGAGCTTCGGCGCCATCGGCGAAACCGCGCTCACTTCGGAGGCCGAAATCGTCATGCTCGCCTCGGGCCTCCCCTCGACTTTCGTGCCGGGGCGCAATCTCCTCTTCTTCGTCTACGCCGCGGCGCTCGGCTACCGGCGCGGGCTCTTCACCCTCGTCGGCGGCATGTGCGAAACGGATTTTTCCGGTTATCCCGATTGCCGCGATGCGACCCTGCGCGCGCTCGAGGCGGCGATCAGGCTTGGCACCGAAATCCCCTTCGCGATCGAGACGCCGCTGATGTGGCTGACCAAGGCCGAGACCTGGGCGCTCGCCGAACGGCTCGGCGGCGAGGCTTTGGTCGATCTCGTCATCGAGGAGACGCACACCTGCTATCGCGGCTTACGCGCGGAGCGGCACGCCTGGGGTTATGGCTGCGGCACCTGCCCCGCCTGCCAGCTTCGCGCGGGCGGCTTCGCCGAGTGGCAGGCGTCACGCGCAGAACGCGCTGATCCACGCCGATCAAGCCGCCGCGAGTAAGTCATGGCCCGCAAGTCCGGTGTCCGCGCGAAGTTGAAGCGGCTCCGAGAGCGGCTGCGGAAGCGGTTCGCCAACCGGAAGCACAGGACGATTTGGCTGGCGCTGCTCTATCGCCCGATCATGCCCCACGTCACCTATGTCGGCGTCACCGGAAGTTGCGCCAAAACCACCACGACGCGGCTGATCGGCGCGGTGCTGAATGCTGCCGGGCCTTGCCGAACCCGGGACGACAATGGCCCTTCCCATGTGTCGCGCAATGTCCTTTCGGTGGGGCTTCGCACCCGCTTCTGCGTTCAGGAGGTCGCGGGCGAAAGTCCGGGGAAGATCAGGACGCAGACGCGAATCCTCAAGCCGCAGATCGGCGTTGTGACCAATATCGGCGGCGATCATTACCGCAGCTTTCGCAGCCTGGAGGCGACGGCGAAGGAGAAAGGCCGGCTCGTCGAGGACTTGCCGGGGCGCGGCATCGCCATTCTCAATGCCGACGATCCGAATGTGATCGGCATGCGAACGCGGACAAAGGCCCGAATCGTGACCTTCGGCCTTTCGCCGGATGCCGACGTAACCGCGAGCGACATTTCAAGCCATTGGCCCGATTGCCTGGCGCTGACGGTCGCTTACGGAGGCGAGAGGCAACGCATTCAAACCAAGCATGCCGGCGAATTCTGGACGACGTCGGTTCTGGCCGCCGTCGCCTGCGGTGTCGCTTGCGGGGTAGACCTCAAGAGCTGTGCCAGCGCCATCGAAAGGGTCGAGCCGAAATTCGGCAGATACTCGGTGCATCCCGTGCCCGGTGGACCGGTCTTCGTCTACGACCACAAAGCGCCGGTATGGACCATCCCCCACTGTCTCGCCTTTCTCGCCAATGCCGTCGCGCCGCGAAGGACCGTCGTCTTCGGGACGATTTCCGATACCGCCAGCAAGAGCAGCCAGGTGTATCGCCGTGTCGCGCGGCAGGCTCTCGATGCCGCGGACCGCGTCGTATTCGTCGGTCAAGGCGCGCACCACATCCGCAAGCTCCGCCAAGCCGAAATCGGCGACAGGCTCGTTGGCTTCCAGACGGTCTACGAAGCGAGCGCTTACTTCAAGGAGCAGGCGCTGACGGACGAATTGATCGTACTCAAGGGATCGAGGACGGCGGACCACCTCGAGCGCATCATGCTGTCCCAGCTCGGGCCGGTCGTCTGCTGGAAGGAGCGCTGCGGCAGGAAACTCGACTGCCCCAATTGTTCGCGCTACACGCGTCCCTCTCCGCCGGTATTGCCGTTCTCTATCGAGCGACAAGCCAATGCCACATAAGCGCAACGCGCGCGCCAAATTGAAGCGAATCCGAGCGAAGCTTGCCAGCCGCAAGCGGTGGGGGGCTTGGCTTGCGAGACTGCATCGTCTGACGTTGCCGCACGTCACCTATATCGGCGTCACCGGCAGTTGCGCCAAGACCACCGCGACGCGTCTGATCGGCGCCGTGCTGGCCACCGCCGGGGAGTGCCGAGTCAAAGACGACAACGGGATCGGCCACCTTTCGCGCAATGTCTTGGCGGTCGGATTGCGTACCCGCTTCTGCGTTCAGGAGGTCGCGGGAGAGCATCCCGGAAGGATCAGGGCTCAGACCAGCATTCTGCGGCCGCAGATCGGGGTGGTGACCAATGTCGGCGGCGATCACTACAAGAGCTTCCGCAGCTTGGAGGCGACGGCTTTGGAGAAGGGTCGGCTCGTCGAAGACTTGCCGGGACGCGGCATCGCCGTTCTCAACGCCGACGACCCGAATGTCCGGGGCATGGCCGCGCGCACGCGCGCCCGCGTCGTGACCTTCGGCCTTTCATCCGATGCCGACGTCAGGGCCAGCGGCGTTTCGAGCAATTGGCCAGACCGTCTTTCTCTGACGGTCATGCACGGGGACGAGCGCGCGCATATCCAAACCAGACTTGTCGGCGAGTTCTGGACGACCTCGGTTCTTGCCGCCGTCGCCTGCGGCATTGCCTGCGGCGTCGGCATGCGGGCTTGCGCCGAAGCCATCGCGGCTTGCGAACCCAACTTCGCTCGATACTCGGTGCACCGGGTTCCGGGCGGTCCCGTCTTCGTTTTGGATCACAAGGTGCCGTTTTGGACCATTGCCCCCAGTCTGGCCTTTCTCGCCAGCGCGAGCGCGCCGCGAAAGACCATGGTTTTCGGCACCATCTCCGATTATTCCGGATCGGGCAGCACGCGCTATCGCCGGGTCGCGCGCGACGCTCTCGAAGTTGCCGATCGTGTGGTGTTCGTCGGGCCGAATGCCGAGTGGATCAACAAGCTTCGCCAAGGGGAGATCGGCGACCGATTGCTTGCGTTCCCGACGACCTTCGAGGCGAGCGCCTATTTCAACGAACACGTGCTGCCGGACGAGCTCATCGTGATGAGGGGATCGATGTTCGTCGATCATCTCGAGAGGATCATGCTGTCCCAGCTTGAACCGGTGGTCTGTTGGAAGGAGCATTGCGGCAGGAGATACGAATGCCCGCGGTGCCGAAGATACAAGCGTCCCCATCCGCCCGCTTTCCAGGCGAAACCACTGGCGCTTGCCATTGACGGCGACGCAGGGACGCAGCAAGGGGTGCAGAGTGAGGCCGGGTCGAGCCCGCTCCCCTAAGGGAAATTCGAGACAACAGGGGGAGCATATTGGAACAGGATCGCGGCGCGCCGGAATACAAGACCTATCAACTGATCGGGCTCCTTCTCGGACCGCTCGGTTTCCTCGTCCTCACTCTCTTTCCTGCGCCTTCCGGACTGTCTGAGGCCGGCTGGATCACGGCGGCCTTGGGGCTGTGGATGGCGGTGTGGTGGGCGACCGAAGCCTTGCCGCTCTTTGTCACGGCCCTGCTGCCGCTCGTCATCCTGCCCGTGTTCGGCATCGCGAGCATGAGGAATGCGGCCGAGCCGTTTGCCAACCCGGTGGTGTTCCTTCTCCTCGGCGGCTTCCTCATCGGGCTTGCCGTGCAACGCTGGAACCTGCACCGGCGCCTCGCCTTCCACATCATCCGGCGCGTCG
>JBFWTF010000088.1:0-9611 GCA_050247995.1 Methyloceanibacter sp.
GGCACTGCCACCATGAGCGGCGGCAATATCAGCGGCGTCGGCACGCTGACGGCCACGACCGGAAACATCACCACGGTCAACGCCACCGACGTCAACGCCACCGACGTGAACACCACCAACGTCACGGCGACCGGCACGGTTCAGGGCGCGAGCCTCACCGACGGCACGGCGACGATGAGCGGCGGCAATATCAGCGGGGTCAACACGCTGACCGCGACCAATGCCAATGTCACCAACCTCACCGCCACCAACCTCACCACAACCAATTTCAACACGACCAACATCACGGCGAGCGGCACGGTTCAGGGCGGCACCATCACCGACGGCACGGCGACGATGAGCGGCGGCAATATCAGCGGCGTCAATACATTCACGGCATCGACCGGCAACATCACTACGGTCAATTCTGTGACCATCGTCAATTCGGGCACGACCACGACCAATAGGCTTGCCGTCGGCGGCGGGGGCATGTCGGTTGCCGCCGGGGCACCGGTGGATATGGGCGGCAATCGCGTGCAAAATGTCGGCACGCCCATCGCCGCGACGGATGCCGCCAACAAAGCCTATGTCGATGCCATGATGGCCAACAACTCTTATGCCGACGAGCGCATCAACGAGGCCTTCAGGCAAATCGACCAAAACGCCGAAGGCATCGCCGTCGCCATTGCGATGGGTGGAATGGCGCTTCCTGCTGGCAAGAATTTCGCGCTTGGTGCTAATCTCGGCCTCTACGACGACAAGCAGGCCGCGGCCGCGCAGGCGGCGCTTCGGATCACCGAGGCGCTGTCGCTGAATGCCGGTCTCGGCGTCGGCTTCCAGGAGAACAAGGTCGGCGGACGCATCGGGTTCATGTCCGCGTGGTGAGCGCGATGGGTTGTGTGGGTGGCCGAGCCGCGCGGCTGATGAAAGGCATCGGTTGCGGCCAGGCGGCGCGGATCGGCGCCGCGACGCTTCTTTGCCTGCATCTCCTCGCCGTCCCGGCCGTCGCGCAACAGGTCGATGGTGCCAAGCAGGCGGGGGCAGGCGCCAAGACGCAGAAGAAGCCCGCCGCTCAGAAGCCGGCTCCGGCGCAAGCCGCCGCCCCCCAGCAGACGCTTTCCGTGCCGTCGCCCGAGGTGCTGCTGATGCTGGTCCGCACCACGCTCGTTGCGCTCAACCAGGCGAACTTCACCGGCAACTACACCGTCCTGCATGGTCTTGGTTCGCCCCAGCTCCAGGCGAAGAACTCGCCTGCGGATCTCGGCAACGCCTTCGCTGCCCTCCGCGCGCAGAGCATCGACATGTCGCCGGTCCTGGTGTTGACGCCACAGCTCACCGAAAAGCCGGGTTTCACCCGCGACGGCGCCCTTAGGCTCGCGGGATTCTTCCCCTCCACACCTCTGCAAATCCAGTTCGTCATGAACTTCCTGCCCGTGGGCAATCGCTGGCGTATTGACGGTCTCTCCGTCTCGGCGCTTCCCGTGCCGCAGGCGCCCGCCGCTCCGCAGGCGCCCGCCGCTCCGCATGCGCCCGCAGCTCCTGCCCCGGCGAAGCCGCCGCAATAGTCGCCCTGGCTTGGGAGTGGCTCGGGCCTGCCGGCCCGCCGGCGATGCCCAGAGAAAGGCCTTTTTCGGCGCTATGGATTTTGCGTGGCGGCGCACCTATAAGTCGCGGCCGGAGCTAAACGGCCGCAAATCAAAGGGACGCGAGGGGCCATGGCCGGCCATTCGAAATTCAAGAACATCCAATTCCGCAAGGGCGCCCAGGACAAGAAGCGCTCGAAGCTCTTCTCCAAGCTCGCGCGCGAAATCACCGCGGCGGCAAAGCTCGGCATGCCCGATCCCGCCATGAATCCACGGCTCAGGACCGCGGTGACGGCGGCGCGCGCCCAGAACATGCCCAAGGACAATATCGAGCGCGCCATCAAGAAGAGCGAGGAGGCGGGCGGCGCCAATTACGAAGAGGTGCGCTACGAGGGCTTCGGCGCCGGCGGCGTCGGCGTGATCGTCGAGGCGCTCACCGACAATCGCAACCGCACCGCAAGCGAAGTGCGCTCGATCTTCACCAAGTTCGGCGGCAACCTGGGTGAAACCGGCGCGGTCTCGTTCAATTTCGACAAGCTCGGCGCCATCGAGTTCGACTCAGGCAAGGCGAACGCCGAGGCCATGCTCGAAGCGGCGATCGAGGCGGGCGCCGAGGATTGCGAGTCGAGCGCCGAAGGCCACGTGGTCTATTGCCATCCCGACGAGCTGCATCAGGTGGCAAAGGCGCTCGAGGCGAAATTCGGCGAGGCGCGTTCCGCGCGCATCCTGTGGCGCCCGAGGAACACCGTGCCGATCGGCGAGGAGGCGGGCCAGCGCCTCCTGCGCATGCTCGATGGGCTCGAGGATTCAGACGACGTGCAGAACGTCTATGCCAATTTCGAGATCGCCGACGAGGTGCTCGAACGCCTCAGCGCCTAAGGGCGCGGGCGAAGGCCGCCGGCGCGGCGGCTGGAATGAGCCGGCGACGCGCCGTCTCGGGCCGCAAGGGATGGGTTCCCATGTCCGATCTTGCCGAAACTTTGTGCAACGAACGGCTCCGCCTCACGCTTGCGGTGCGCGACTGGCTCGTGGGCGAAGCGCGCGACATCGCCGATCCCAACGTCATCATCGAAGGGCTCTCGCTGAAACTTCGCGATGCCGGCGTGCCGATCGACCGGGCCGTGAGCGCGGTCGAGTTCCGCCACGCCGAGCGGGCGGCCAATGCCCGCATCTGGGAATTCGGGCGCCCGGCGCGCGAGCAGATCTATGACCACGCGCGCGGTTCCGAAGCCACGGGACAGCGTCCGCTCGCCGAGGCGCATCGCCTCAACCAATGGATCATATCCTGGCTTCCCGACTTGCCTGACGACAGCTTCGACATCGTCCCCGAGCTCAAGGCGGCAGGCTATACCCACCACATCGCCGTGCCCGTCGCGCTGCCCAACGGCATGCGCAACGGCTTCACCTTCGCCACGCGCGCGCCGGGCGGCTTCTCCGACGAGGACATCGCCGTGCTCCGCTCGATCGTGCCGACGCTGGCCGCGCTCCAGGAAATTCTCGCGCTGCGGCGTGTCATGCGCGAAGTCATGCGCATGTATGTCGGCCACGAGCCGCATTTGCGCATTCTTTCCGGCGACGTCAGGCGCGGTGAAGTCTTGCGCATCCGCGCCGCCATCCTCTTCGCCGACATGCGCGACTTCACCGGCCTTGCAGCGCATTTGTCGGAAGAGGCAGCGACAGCGCTCGTGAACGAGTATTACGACTGCATCGTGCCGCCGATCGATGAACGCGGCGGCGAGGTGCTGAAATTCATGGGTGACGGGATCCTTGCCACGTTCCGCGCCGGCGACGACGCCGACGGCGAGGCGTGCTTGCGCGCCTTCGCCGCCGCGCGCGCCGGCCTCTTGCGTGTCGCGCGCCACAACGCCGCGAGCAATCTCGGTTTCGGCGTCGGCATCGCGCTTCATTTCGGTCATGCCGCCTTCGGCAATGTCGGCTCGGGCGCCCGTCTCGACTATACGGTGATCGGGCCCGACGTGAATTTGGCCGCGCGCATCGCCGATCTCTGCGGCGAGCTTGACGAGAGTCTTTTGCTCTCGGACGCGTTCCAGAGCCGCCTGTCTGAGCACGAGCTGCGCCGGCTGGGCGCGTTCCCGCTCAAGGGCGTGGAGGCGGCGCAGACCGTGTTCGCGCCGGTGGGGCCATGACCGGGAATTGGCAGCTCCGCGACAGCGAACGGATCGTCACGGGCAACGCGGCGCTGCTCGGCGCCAAGCATTTTCTCGTCGGCCTGACGCGCGTGCGCAACGAGGCGTTGCTGCTGCCCGATACGCTCGACTACCTCGCGTCCCATGTCGATGCGATCGTGGCTTACGACGACGCGAGCAGCGACGACACGGTCGAGATCCTGCGGCGCCACCCCAAGGTTGCGCTGATCGTAGCGAACGGCGCGTGGGAAGAGGACATCGCCGCGCGCAAGCTCGCCGAAGGGCGGCATCGGGGGCTATTGCTCGAACTCGCCCGCGCCCAACTCCCGCATGACTGGATGCTCTGCTTCGATCCCGACGAACGCATCACCGGCGACGTTCGTGGTCTTGTGCGGGAGCTCGCAAACGACGACTGCGATGCGGTGAGAGTCAAACTCTTTGACGCCTATATGACCCAAGACGACCATGCGCCCTACGTGCAAGGGCGCGCGCTCCTCGGCTTTCGCCGCTTCTACGGCCCCGAGCAGCGCAACATCCTCATGCTGTGGCGCAACCGGCCCGGGATCGTCTTCGCCGAAGGCGATGGCCGCACGCCCCGCGGCATGACAAGCGAAAAGATCGCGCTTCACTGCCAGCATTACGGCAAGTCGCTGTCCGTCGCCCATTGGGAGGAGACATGCGACTACTACATCCGCCACTTTCCTTTCGAGACCTACGGCAAGAAATGGACCGCGCGCAAAGGCCAGGGCGTCCACACCGTGTCCGATTTCAACCGGCCGCTCTACGAATGGGGCGACAAGCTTTTCGCCAACGCCGTGCCGATGTGAGCGAGCGGCGCGGCGTCAGTTTGCCTTCTTCTTTTTCTTCTTGGTGTTGCCGCGGTCGATGACGAAGCCGCTCTCGCCGCAATCGTTCTGGAGCGCCACCACCTCGACCGGCTCGGCGTAGGCATTGAAGCCGCCGGAGGTCTCGGTCTGGACGCTCTTCTGCCGGTTGCCGCAGATCGCGTCGGCGATGCCGGGGGCATTCTCGACCACGAAGGGGCGATTGCCCCGGAAGGTGTTGCGCGTCATTTCCACCTTGCTGACGCGCGCCCTCTTGCCGGCGACGAGGATGCCGCCGCCCGCGTTGTCGAAGAATTTCGAATTTTCGATGCGGATATTGGCGATCCGTTGCGCGTTCTTATCGGGCTCGAGATCGATGCCCGCGCCAGGCCGCGTCCCGCCCGTGTTCTTGAAGGTCGAGTTGAGGACGAGAAGGCCGTCAGCGTCGATGATCGAGAGGCCCTGGCGCCGGTTTGCATCGGCCGTCACGCCGCAGAAGCGAACGTCCTCGGCGTCCTGAACGTAGAAACCGTCGCCCCACATCTTCTTCGCGGTCACGCCGATTATGGTGACATTCTTGGCGCCGTCCTCGATACGGACGCCCATGCCCCATTCGCCCGACTTGCCGCGATGCTCGTTGCGCTCGCCTTCGAGCGTGCCGCCCGTGACCCAGACATTGGCGGCGCCGGAGATGGTCAGGACGGCGTAATGCGTTTCGTCGTTGGGGATCGCCTTGAGCACCGCGCCATCGGCGAGCTTCAATGTCATGTCGCTTTTCAGGCGCAGCTTGTTTTCCACCGCGCTCACCATGTAGACGCCGTCGGGCACGAGCACCGTGCCGCCGGTGCCCGCCACCGCGTCGATGGCGGCCTGAATGGCGGCCGTGTCGTCGGCGCGGCCGTCGCCCACCGCGCCCTTGTCCTTGACGTTCACGGTGCTGCCCGCGACCGGCGGGGGCGCGCAATTCTCCGGCGCGGCGGCGCGGGTTTGCGCCGGCAAGAGAGCCAGCGCGAGCGCGATCACGCCGGCCAGGAAATCAGGCGCGCCTGGTCTCGAATTCCTCAATCTTCCTTGCCCTCGTATCGGCCCAAACGGGACCTACTATGAGGAACAATGCGAAGATTTGGCGGCGCCAACCGGCCCATCCCCAAATCTCGTCTTGGTCCTTAGCTTTGATCCAGCGCATGGCGGGGGCGTGCCTTCCTCGCTAAGCGTTCGGGTCTCCGCAATCGGAAGGAGGACGGTCCATGGAAGCCAAGGAAATCCACGACTACGCACGGCGCTTCGTCGGCGTCCATGGCGACAAGGCCGAGCTTGAGGCCGCCCAGAAGGCCGCCGAATGCGAGCGGCAGGGCCAAGGCGATCAAGCCGTCGATTGGCGCCGGATTCAGGCTGCGATCAAGGAAATGCGCGGCCCGCATTCGAGCTAAAACGGAGACTGGCGGGTTAGCTCGCGCGAAGAGCGGGCAGACCAGCCCGCTTCGGCTCGAACATGATGAGCGCGGTGCTGCGCCGGACGATGAGCGCGCGCGTCGCCTGAGCGCCGACCGGCGTCGCCTCGGCGCGGGATGCCGCGTGCGAGGCGTCGCGTAACCGCAGCGCGGCCCAGGAATAGGCTTGGCGGCTCGTTGCGATCGAGGCCCGCGCCGCTTGCTTGGTTCGAGCGGCAGACCAAGCCGCGCCATCCGATATATTGCGTCGCAGTAAGCTTGCCGCCACGCGCGCGTTGGCGCCGCTCCATGACGCTGCGCGGCCCGCATTCGCAAGCGTGGCGCGGCCGAGAATGCGCCCGTTCACGGTGGTCCAATGCGCGGCCGCTGAGGATCTCCGCCTGAGACCGATGGCGGCGGCGCGGGCGGTCGCCGCCGTCCAAGCGGCGGCCATCCCCGCGCCGTAACGCGATCTGCGCCACAGGATGCGGGCAAGGGCGCGCGCGCGGCGTCCGGTTGTCATGAGCCAGCGCAGTACCGCCGCGGCAACAGCGCGCGAAACGCGCGCGGTCCACGCCGCCGCGAGCGCACCATGGACTCGCGTCCATGCCCATGCGGTGGAAGAGGATCGCGCGAGAAGCGCGGCAAGCTGGCGCGACCGCGCCGCGCACCACAGCCAACACACGGCAAGCCATCGCTCAAGCAGCGATGCGGCCGTGCGCGCGCGCGGCCTGAGCCAGCCGATGCCGGCAATGACGGCATCGCGCGCGGTGACGTAGACGAAGATGGCCGTCCTTGCCGCCAAGGACGCCGTGCGCCGCGCCAAGCGGAGCATGAGCAGCGCAGCCCGCCGCGAGGCCCGCATCAGGCGCTGGCGCGCGAGATCGAGTCGCCAGATCAGCTCCTGAAGCATGACCAGCCGCGCGTGGCGCTTTTCCGCCAGGCGGTAATGCGCAAGCCATCGCTCATGCTGGCCGAGATCGTCGGCCACGGCCGCCATGAGGGATTTCGACCCGGCGATGTCGGCCTCGGCGGCCGCGATAGGGTCGAGCGGTTGGATTGCAGCCGTCACCGAGCGTGCTCCCTCGAACGAGGCGCGGGTGATACGCAATGCCAGCCAGCGCCGTGATCGCGAGGGGAGCGAAAGGACCTCTCCCCTCGAAACGCCGTTCCCGAATTCTAGCCTCAGATCTGCCTAACGCGGAGGCGGGGAGCGGCGTTCCCCACCGAATTTCTTGCCGAAGGGGCGGGCTATCGCGGGCGCTCCGTGGCACACTTCTCCAAGTGATTCGCCGGCCCGCGGGTCAGGCGGTCCAACAAAGCGGGGCAGGGGAAATCGCTTCATGGGCAGCGTTCGCATCATCGGCATCGACCCGGGGCTCAGACGCACCGGCTGGGGGGTCCTCGACAGCGACGGGGCGGGCCTCCGCTACGTCGCCTGCGGGTCGGTGGCCTCCGACGATAACGGGTCTCTCGGGGCGAGGCTGCGGCAGATCTTCGATGGGCTATCGCAAGTCCTTGCCGAGCTTGCCCCGGCCGAGGCCGCCATCGAGCAGACCTTCGTCAATCGCGACGCCGCGGCCACGCTGAAGCTCGGCCAGGCCCGGGGCATCGCGCTGCTCGTGCCGGCTCTCTCCGGGCTCGCCATCGCCGAATATGCCCCGAACGCGGTCAAGAAGACCGTGATCGGCAACGGCCACGGCGACAAGACGCAAATCCGCGCCATGGTGCGCTGCCTCCTGCCGCGCGCGATCTTCGACAGCGCCGACGCCGCCGACGCGCTCGCCATCGCCATCACCCACGCCCATTCCCGCTCGTGGCGGCGCTTCGAGGCTGTCCTCGAGGGGGCGGCGCGATGATCGGGAAGCTCACCGGTAAGCTCGATTCCGTCTCGGCCAGCACGGTCATCGTCGATGCCGGCGGAGTCGGCTACGAAGTGACGGTCGGCACGCGAACGCTCGCCGCGCTGCCGCCTCCGGGCGAGACCGTCACGCTTGCCATCGACACGCATGTGCGGGAAGACGAGATCAAGCTCTACGGCTTCGCCAGCGAGCACGAGCGGGCCTGGTTCAGGGCTTTGCAGGAGGTGCAAGGCGTCGGCGCGAGGATCGCGCTCGCGGTGCTCGGCACGCTTTCGACGACCGACCTCGCCAATGCCGTGGCGCTCCAGGACAAGGGGCAGGTCGCGCGCGCGCCGGGCGTCGGTCCCAAGGTTGCCGCCAGGATCGTGGCCGAGCTCAAGGACAAGATGCCGTCGCTCGCGCCGGCGTTTCCGCGCGGGCGCGGCGTCGCTCCCATTGCCGTCCTGCCCGAGGGGTTCGCCGCGCGCGATGCCGTCTCGGCGCTCACCAATCTCGGCTATCCCCACGGCGAAGCCGCCGCCGCCATCACGGCCGCCATCGGCAAGGCCGGGCGCGAGGCCCGCGCCGAGGAGCTGATCCGCCTCGGGCTTAAGGAACTCGCCTCATGAGCGAGAGGATGCTCCAGGCGGTCAAGCGCGACGAAGATAGCGGCGAAACCTCGCTCCGCCCGCAGACGCTTTCCGAATTCATCGGCCAGGCCAAGGTCTGCGCGAACCTCAAAGTGTTCATCGAGGCCGCCCGCACGCGCCGCGAGGCGCTCGACCACGTCCTGTTCGCAGGGCCGCCCGGTCTCGGCAAGACCACGCTCGCCCAGATCGTGGCGCGCGAACTCGGCGTCAATTTCCGCGCGACCTCCGGCCCGGTCATCGCCAAGGCGGGCGATCTCGCCGCGCTTCTCACCAATCTCGAGGACCGCGACGTCCTCTTCATCGACGAGATCCACCGGCTCAACCCGGCCGTCGAGGAAATCCTCTATCCGGCGATGGAGGATTTCCAACTCGACCTCATCATCGGCGAGGGACCGGCGGCGCGCTCGGTCAGGATCGACCTTGCCCGCTTCACGCTGATCGGCGCCACGACGCGCACAGGTCTTCTCACCACGCCGCTCCGCGAACGGTTCGGCATTCCGATCCGGCTCGATTTCTATGGTGTCGAGGAGCTGGAAGAGATCGTGCGGCGCGGCGCCCGGCTGCTCGGGCTTTCGCTCGCGCGCGAGGGCGCGACCGAGATCGCGCGCCGGGCGCGGGGGACGCCGCGGGTGGCGGGGAGGCTGCTGCGCCGGGTGCGCGACTTCGCCTCGGTCGAGGGGGTGTCCGCCGTCGATGCGAAGCTCGCCGATCGCGCGCTGTCGCAGCTCGAGGTGGACAGCAAGGGGCTCGATGCGCTCGACCATCGCTATCTCGGATTGATCGCCGGCAATTACGGCGGCGGCCCGGTCGGGATCGAGACGATCGCCGCCGCCCTCTCGGAGCCGCGCGACGCCATCGAGGAAATCATCGAGCCCTATCTGTTGCAGCAGGGCTTCATCGCGCGGACGCCGCGGGGCCGGATGCTGACCGCGCAAGCCTTCGCCCATCTCGGCCTGGCGCAACCGGCACCAGCGGCGCCGCAATACCCTCTGTTCAACGGCAGCGAGGAATAAGCATCGCCAGCCCGCTAGGTCTCGGTTCCGCGCAAGCCATCGAGGCTCCATTTGCCGGGGCCCGCGAACACGAGGAACAGGAACACAAAGCAATAAAGAATGGCCGCGTCCCCGCCATTGTTCACCGGGAAGAAATTCTGCGGC